>DATAKF010000013.1:0-10134 GCA_036261775.1 Polyangiaceae bacterium
CGGAGCGCACCAAAAACTCGGCGATGGCGTCCACCGACGCGAACACCGCGCGCCCCGCCTCGCCTTCCGGCACAGCAACGCCAAACCGCTCTTGGATGGCCATGGCCAGCTGCAGCGCGTCGAGCGAGTCGAGCCCCAAGCCTTCGCCGAACAGCGGCGCCGCGTCGTCGATGTCGGCGGCGGTCTTCCCGCGCAGATCCAGCTCTTCGATCAGCGCTTGCTTGATGCGCGCCTTCAGCGCGGTACGCGCCTCGCTCAAGCCCGCACCTGCCGGGCAATGGCCGCGACGACGTCCGCGTCCTTCACGCCGTCCACCTCGGCGCGGTACGACAGGACCAAGCGATGACGCAGCGCGGGTAGCGCGACGTAGAGCACGTCTTCCAGATCCGCAGCGGCCTCGCCACGCATGGCTGCGTGAGCCTTGGCGGCGAGCACCAGCGCCTGACTGCCGCGCGGTCCCGAGCCGAAACGCACGTAATTTTTCACTTCGGCCGAGGCCGCGTCGCCGGGACGCGTTGCGCGCGTTAGGCGCACCGCGAGCTCGACGGCGGCTTCGGTCACGGGCACGCGCGGGATGAACGCCTGAAGCATGCGCAGCTCGTCCGCCGTGAGCGCGCGCCCCACCTCGGGCACGCTGCCCGAAGTCGTGCGACGGGCGATCTTGCGCTCTTCTTCCTCGCTCGGGTACTCGATGTGCACTTCGAGCATGAAGCGATCGAGCTGAGCTTCGGGCAGCGCGTAGGTGCCCTCTTGCTCGATCGGGTTGCGGGTGGCGAAAACCTGGAATGGCATGGGCAGCGGGTGCGTCGTGCCGCCGACCGTGACTGCGCGCTCTTGCATCGCCTGCAAGAGCGCCGCTTGCGTCTTGGGCGGGGTGCGGTTGATCTCGTCGGCCAGCACCAGGTTCTTGAAGATCGGCCCGGGCAAGAAGCTCAGCTCACGGCGGCCCTCGTGCTCGGCCAGCACGTCGGTGCCGGTGATGTCGGCCGGGAGCAGATCGGGGGTGAACTGGACGCGACCAAAGCTCAAGTCCAGCGCGCGGGACAGGCTGGAAACGAGCAGCGTCTTGGCCAGCCCTGGCACTCCGACCAGGAGCGCGTGGCCTCGCGTCAAAAGCGCGATGATCAGGTGATCGACGACGGCGTCTTGACCGATGATGACGTGGCCCACCTCTTCGCGCAGGCGTCGGCACGCTTCGGACGTTTGGGCGAGCAGCGCCGCGTCTTGGGACTTCGCAGGATCTTGAGTCACGGTGAGGGGCGCGGAGCTTAGCATCATGGGCGAGTTGCGGGGCGGAAGGAGCAAGGCTATTGGGGGCCGCGTGAAAGGCCCGCCCACGACGACCCTCGAGCGCCCGCCCCCAGGGCCAGCGCGTGGCGCCTTTGCTGCCCCCAGCTGGCTGGTGGCCCTGCTCAGCGTGGCCCTCGTTGCGCTGGCCGGCTACGCCCTGGTGCGCGCGTACCGTCGCAGGCTGAAATGAACGGGATCGTTCGGCGCGTCCTAGTCGTGACGCTGATCGGGGTCGTGCTGTACGGCCTGTTCGCCGTCTACACGGGCGTCCAGCAGATGGGCACGAGCCTGTCTCGCTTTCACTGGAGCGCGTTCTTGATCGCGCTCGGCTTGGCCTGCTTCAACTACCTGCTGCGCTTCGGCAAATGGCAATACTACCTCGGGCGGCTCGGGATCCGCGGCATCCCGTGGCTCGACAGCTTGCTGGTGTTCCTGACGGGCTTCGTGCTGACCATAACGCCGGGCAAGATCGGCGAGGTGTTCAAGAGCGCTGTGCTCGCGAAGACCCACGGCGTGCCAATGGAGCGCACCGCGTCGATCGTCATCGCCGACCGCTTGACCGACGTGATCGCGATCGTAGTCTTGATTTCGATCGGTGGAGCGAGCTTTCCCAAGGGCCTGCCTTGGGCAGTAGCAGGCCTGTTCGCGGTGGCGGTCGGCCTGCTCTTCATCTTGTGGCAGGCGCCAGCGCTGTGGCTGTGTGCTCGCCTCGAGCAGCGCGGTGGCAAGCTCGAAAAGCTCGTGCCCAAGCTGCGCGAAGCGCTGTCGCGCCTGCGCATTCTGGCGACGCCCAGCGCGTTGATCGTGCCCACGCTGTTCTCGGTCGTGGGCTGGGGTTCGGAAGGCGCCGCGCTCTATACCCTGCTCGGCGGCTTCGGTGAGCACGTGCCGCTCACCCTGTGCGTGCTGTTCTACTCGACGGCCACCTTGGCCGGGGCGCTCGTGCCGCTACCGGGCGGGCTCGGCCTGGTCGAAGGCATGCTGCGCGAGGGCCTTTTGCACCTGGGCGGGGTCGAGCAAGGCGCCGCCACGGCGGCCATGATCCTCGTGCGTCTGGCTACCCTGTGGTGGGCGGTGGTGGTCGGCTTCATCGCGCTGTTCGTGCTTCGACTCAGATTTCCTCGGGCCTTCGCGACTGATGCGGGCAAGCCCGGAATCGGCTAGCTTCGAAGAATTATCGTGGTGAAGTTCGGCAAAAGGTCCATCACGCTCCCAGCCGTAGTCCTGTTTTTCAGCGTGCTCGGCGGGGCCTGCGGCGGCGGCGGCGGCAGTGACGCGCCTGTAGCAAGCCCAGCCGCTCAGGGCAGTGACGACGCAACCTCCACCGTGAAAAAGCCAGCCGGCACGGGCGGCCTCGACTCGCTCGACGACCTGAAACAAAAGCTGAAGGGCTCGGTCGGCCGCGAGCTCGACCTCGCCGCCAAGGGTTGGGGAGCCGAGCTGGGGCGCGTGCTAGGCGGCGCCTCCACGCTCGACAGCCTCGAGCAGCTAGACGTGAGCGACAACGACCTCGGCCCGGACGGCGCGCGCGGCCTGCTCGGGTCCTCGCACTTGGGTGCGCTCACCGTGCTCGATTTGGGCGGCAACGAGATCGGCGACCAAGGCGCGCGCGCCCTCGGCGAGAGCAAGCTCGAGAAGCTGACGACCTTGAACCTGAGCGCCAACGGCATCGGCACCGAGGGCGCCAAAGCGCTGGCCAAGAGCAAGGCGTACCCCGCCCTCGCCTCGCTCGATCTGAGCATGAACCCCATCGGCGCCGACGGCGTGAAAGCGCTGGGCAGCGCCAGCTTCAACAAACTCTCGGCGCTGTTCCTGCTCGGCAGCGAAATTGGCCCCGACGGCGCCAAGGCGCTCGCCAAAGCCTCGCTCAAGCTCAAGGTGCTCGCGCTGTCGGGCAACTCGATCGGCGACGACGGCGCCAAAGCGCTGGCCGGCTCGGCCAAGATGGCCTCGCTCAACACCTTGGACCTGAGCGCCAACGGCATCGGCGACGCAGGCGCCAAGGCGCTCGCCGCTTCGCCGCACCTCAAGGCTTTGACCAAGCTCGAGATGTTCTCGAACGACCTCACGGCAGCTGGCAAGAAAGCGCTGGCCAAGCGCTTCGGCGACGCCGTCAAGCTTTGAGCGCGCGCAGCGCGTCGAGCGCCGTGCTCAGGTCTTGGGGCAGCGGCGATTCGAAGCGCAGCTTGGCCTGCGTGATCGGGTGGACGAAGCCGAGCACCGCGGCGTGCAGCGCCTGACGTCCGAGCGCCTCCGCGATAGCCTGCAAATCTTCGCCGCCTGGTTTGTGGCCGTAGAGCCAGTCTGCCAGCAGCGGCGTGCCCGCTTGCTCGGAGAGGTGCACACGAATTTGGTGCGTGCGACCGGTTTCGAGGCGGCACTCGACCTCGGCGGCGCGGCCCTGCCCGAAGCTTTGAACCACCAGCACGTGCGTGACGGCGCGCTTGCCTCCGTCCGTCTTGGACGTGAAGCGCAGGCGCGAGCGCGGGTGACGATCGTACATGGTCGAGATCGCGCCGCTCTTCGGCACGCCCAGCGTGAGCGCGCGGTAAACGCGTTCCATGCTGTGCTCGGAGAGCTGCTTTTTCAGGCCTTCACGCGTCGGCTCGTCCTTGGCTACGACCAAGATGCCGCTCGTGTCTTTGTCGATGCGATGCACCACGCCCGGCCGCACGGCCCCGTTCGGATCACGCGCGTCGGCCGACGCGCGCTCGAAGCCGCCGCGCGCCAACAGGCCGTTGACCAACGTGCCCGAAGCGTGGCCGCGCGCTGGGTGCACCACCAGCCCCGCCGGCTTGTCGACGACGATCAAGTGCGCGTCTTCGTGCAGCACCTGAAATTCGACGCTGGCGTCAGGCGTGGCGCTCGTGGGCGGCGGCTCGCTCGGTTCGACTTCGAGTTGCGCGCCGCCGCGCACTTGCTGCTTGGGTCGACAGATCTTGCCATCGACCTTCACGCGCCCCTCGCTGATCCAGCGCTGCACGGTGGCGCGCGAGACGTCGGGCATCAAGCGCACCAGCGCTTTGTCGACGCGCTCGGGCGGCTCGTGCGCCGCCAGCACGAACAGCTGTTTCAGCGCCGCTACCAGAGTCGACTTTTGATGTGCCCCTTGGACTTGACCAAGATGTCGACCAGGGCGCGATCGTAGAAGTTGCGGTGGTAAAGGTCGGGCGACACGCGGCTCTTGTAGAGCGCGCGACCTTCTTCGATCTCTTCGGACAACTCGTCGAAGAGCGAGTCATGCTCGATGCCCCGGATGATCTTCTCTTCGTTGTAGAGAGACAGGTCGCTAGCGATGGCACGAGCAAGGCGACGCGCGGCTTCTTCCGTTTCAATCAGCGGCATCCAGGGGCTCCTAGGGAGGAACGGAAATTATCGTCTGCCGCCCTCACTGCTGTCAAAAGACTCGAGAGCCGATCGACTGCCGGCCGCGCCAGCCGTGGGCGGGCAGAACCATCAGGACGGCCAGCCAGGGGAGCCAGACCAGCGCGTAGCGGGGAGCGCCAAAGAACACGATGTGCGTGAGCACGCACATACCGAGCAGGCTCGCCGCCAGGAATGCGAACGGCCGGCGGCCCGGGCTCGGGCGTTGCGCCAAGAGCGCCCCTAGGACCCCAAGCTGGGCCAGGTAGCCCCACGGGCTGAACGAGGCGAGCGCCGCAAACAGCGCAAAACCTCGGCCGTACCAGCAGGCGGCCGCACGGAACAGGCCCACGCACGCTCCAAGCAACAAGAGCCTGGAGTACAGCGTCTCGGCGGTCGAGATGGCGCGGCGTTGGGAGTCGCTCACCAGGCTGGGGTTCGAGGTCTGCAGGTACGAGCTGGCGACCGCGCCGTGATTGAACAGCTGCCCCAGCTTCTGTGGCGCCAGCGCGAGCCACGCTCCGGGGGCCTCGCGGATGCGCCGCGAGCCAGCGTGCCCAAAGCAGCGGTCCTTGCCAGCCTCTCCGAAAACCTCCCGGCACTCGTGCGGCACCGTGGCGCCGGCGATGGGCGCAAAGCTGCCCCGCCCCTCGGGTAGGGTGCCGATCAGTAAGTTCCAGCCGCCGTTGGCGCTGACGAACACGCAGCCGTCCATCTTGGCGCAGTTGCGCGCGGTCCAAGGGGCCACGCAGCACAGCGCCAGCAGCAGCACCTCGACCGCGCCGCGCGCGCGGAGCCCGAGCTCGCGCCAGCCGCTCGTGCCCACCGGGACTCCCACCGCGACAGCGCCGAGCAGCGGCAAGATCGGCAGCAGCTGTGGGCGCATGAACACGAGCAGCGCGCCGCCCAAACCGAGCACCGTTCGCCAGGCCCAGCCGCGCGCGCTGTCTCCCAAAAACAGCGCGTAGGCGGCTAGGAGCACGAGCACACAAGCCGCCGCCGCCTCGGTCATCACGGCGACCGTGTACAGCACCAAGGTGGGGTGCAGCGCGACGGCCAACCCTGCCACGCGCGCGCGCAGGAGCGAACCCGAGCGCAGCGCGCAGGCGTGCACGCCCACCACCAGCAGCGCCCCAAGCAAGGCGTTGAGCAACATGGCGCTGAGCGGCGAAGCTCCGATGAGCGCGTAGACGAAGCCCAGCAGAGCCGGATAGCCAACGGGATAGTGCGCCGCGTACGTGACCACCCCATCTGGCCAAGCCCAGGTGTAGCCGGCGCCGTCAGCGATACGCGCCGCAACCGCGTGATAGAACGTCCCGTCGTCGGCGGGCGGAAACCGCTTGTGCCCGACCGCCGCGACCACGAGTCGCAGCCCCAGCGCGAGCGCGAACAACCACACGGCTTGCCACCGAGCAGCCCGCGCGCCTTCGGTCGCGCCGAGCAGTTTCACACGCGCGCCTGCACTGGGCTGAACGCAAGCTCGGAGGCCAGCCCCAGGGCTCGCAAGTCAGCCAGCACCTCGCACGCCGGCAGCCCGACCACGTTCGAATACGACCCCACGACGCGCTCGATGAAGAACGAGCCAATGCCTTGAGCCGCGTAAGCTCCCGCCTTGTCGAGGCCTTCGCCGGTGGCGGCGTAAGCGCGGATTTCGCTCGGTTCGGCGGCGCGAATGTGCACGTGCGTTTCGACGGTGCGCGCGACCTTGACGCCCGGCTCGCCCGCCAGCCCAATGGCGTAGCGCGTGTAAACCGAGTGCACGCGACCGGCGATGCGCGAGAACAGCCGCGCGGCGTCGTCGACGTCGGTCGGCTTGCCAAGCACGTCGCCATCGATCACCACGCTGGTGTCGGCCACCAGGATGGCCGCGTGCGCCGTCCCCGCGAGGCGCTCCCGCACGCCCGCCAGCTTCTCGGCGGCGATGCGCTCCAGGTAGGCGAGCGGCGCCTCACCGGGCAAGACGTCCTCGTTGATGTCCGCAGCCAGGACCCGGAAGGGCAGCCCGAGGGCCGAAATAATCTCGCGCCGTCGGGGTGAGCCGGAGCCGAGCACGAGGGGGTGAGAAGCATCAATCAACACGGGTCGCCTTCCTCTGGTAGCTTCTGGCGCGTGCGTTCTGCAGCCCAGGTGATCGCCTCGAGCGCCTTGAGCTTGCTGCTCGCGCGGGAGGCGTTGGCCGATTGCCGGCGCGCGGCACCATGCGTCGACGCCGAGCCGATGTGGCAGAGCCCGAGCGCGGTCCGCTTCAGCACGCTGTCCGATACTCGCTCGCTGCCCGCGTACCAGCTCGGGGTGGGTGTCGCGTTCACGCTGCGCTTTCGGCCCGCGGTGCTCAACGTGCCTTCTCCCAGCCAGGGCGGCCGCGACGTAAACTTGGTCAGCCACGCAGAAGCGACGGCGCTCACGGCGCGCTGGGGCATCGGAAATGGCATGGAGCTCACGGCGCTGGCGGCCGGGCTATCCCAGCAAGGCGCCGGTATCAAGGGCGTCACGAGTCAGTCGGCCCCGCCCATCGACTCACCCGTGCTCCAAGATCCGCGCGTTGGCTTCGGCTACGCCCTGAATACGGGTTCGCGGCGCTGGGGCGCCAAGCTGCGGTTCGAAGCCAAGCTGCCGCTCGGCAACGCGGTCGCGCTGGCTGGCGAGGCCAGCTTCGTCGCCAGCCCGAGCGTCGCGTTTTCGTTCAGGCGAGGCGGCCTATTCGCGGGGCTCGAGCTAGGCGCACGGCTCCGAAACCCAACCGATTTCTTCGGCCTGCGCCTGGGTAGCCAAGCCTCGCTCGCTGCGGGCATCGGCTACGAATTGCTGGGGCCCAGGCTCGCGTTTGCGCTCGAGCTCTACGCGCTGCCGAGCCTGATCGACAGCGGCGCCCACGCTTCCGTGCCGGCGGAGTGGCTGTACACGACGCGCTTCGCCCCCGAGCTGTTCGGCGACTTCGCGCTCGGGGCGGGTGCCGGAGCAGGCCTGCCGCTCGGCGCGGGTGTAGGCGGCGCCAATTTGGGCTTCGGCTTGCCCAGCTTTCGTGGGCTCGTCTACGTGCGCTACACGCCTGGGTCGGAGCGAGCCGCGCCCTAGAACAAACGCTCGTGCACGAAGATGCGATCGCCCGACTGCAGCGGAATGTCGGCGGAGCGCCCCTCCATGATCGTGCCGATCGAGATCACGACCGTGCGCGAGCCGCCGTCGGTGCGACGAGTCAAATTCACTCGGTCGAGGTTCGCGATGCCGGTCAGCCCGCCCGCTTGCGAGAGCGCTTGAATCAAGGTGAGCCCAGGCGTGAACGGGAACGTCCCGGGCTTGGCCACCTGCCCCAGGATGGTGATGCGCCGGCTGTTGTACTCTTTGACCTGCACCACGACGCTGGGATCACTCAAGATCCCTTTCTCGATCAGCAGCTTGCGCACCAGCCGCGCGATCTCCTGCGGCTCGAGACCTGCCACGGCGACCGTGTGAATGTATGGCAGATCGACGCTGCCGTCGGAAGCGACCTGATACTCGCGCGGCAGGTCCTTCTCGCCGACGATTTCCATCGTGAAGACGTCGCCGTCCCCGACGGTCGACTTCTCGGTCGGCGTGGGGAGGTTCAGGCGAAGGTTGTTGTTCGAGCCACCGCAGCCAGCCGTGAGCACCACCAAACCAGCCGCGCCCAGCAACAAATCGCGCCGGCCAAAGCCGCGCCCACGTGCATCAACCATCATGAGGCGTCACATGAACCAACGCACACCCAGGTATGCTTGCCAGCGCTTGTAGTCGAGGTTCTCCTGCGCGACGATAGGGCCGTTCACCTGGTCGTAGTTGACCGTCAGGTTGCCAGCCAGCGTTTCCGTGAAGCGATATTCACCAAACGCGCGCGCATCGATGCGCAGCTGCTCGAACGCGCCTTCTGGTGGCACGTCCGGGAACGCGACGCGCGATACGCCGAGCTCCGCCCCAGCGGCGACTGCCCCGACCAGGAACGTGCTCACCTGCGCGTAGCCGCGATCGCTCTGGTAGAACGACCCGAAGTAGCTGTTGGAGAACGAACGCGTGTAACCGAGCGCGACCGACGAGATGCCCGAGGTAACGGTGGTCTGATCCAGGTTCGGGCGCGCCTGAATGAACCAGCGCACCTCGGCGTTGGCGATGGGCGCGTCGAACTGCCGCGGGGCCGTGAGGGCGCCGGTCGGCTTGTAGAAGCTGCTTCCCCAACCCACCATACCGAGCAGCGCCAGGTGGTAGGTCACCAAACCGTGAAAGCCGACGCGCGAACGAATCGTGTCGCCATCGGCCGGCGTCGCGCCGCCGTTGGTGTACCGCAAGAGCCCGTACGTGCTGTCGAACAGCAGCGCCGAGCGCGGCAAGAAGCGCCAGCGCCCGCGGGTGCCAATCTCGTGGCTGAGGTTCGCGAGGCGCTCGTAGCGAGCGCTCTCGAAGAAGTTGTAGGTGATGCCGTAACCCAAACGCCACTCGAACAAGCCGCCACCCGGTCGCCAAGTCACGCCGGTTTGGCCTCTCACGGTGTCGCGGTTGAAGCCTTCGCTCGTTAGGTTGTCAGTCGCGCCTTCGCCCTGGATCACGCGGACGTAGCCGCCGCCGAGATCGAAGCCGACCTTACCCTTCGGGAAAGCGTCGAGCTTGGCATCCAAGCCGAGCGCGACGTTGCGACGACTCCTGATATCGTCGTACTGCGAGTCGAGCGGGAACAGCTCGAAGTACGAGGCGTACGCGCTGCCCGCGAAGGTCACGTCTGGCGGCGTGGTGGCGTTGCGTCGAGCGGTACCCAACGTGGACAAAGTCAGCGAGGGAGTCACCCGCAACTTCAACGCCTCGACTCGGCCCTCCTGGGCAGAGGCGCGCAAGAAGTTGGAGTCGTACCCGAACTCGGCACCAACGCTCGGGTGCAACTCGAGGTTGCCCGTTCGAATGCCAACGCCTTCGGAGAAATCGGAATTGCCCACCCAAGCTTGAGCCATCGCTTTCACGGGAGCGATCGCGACAACTAGAGCAGCAAGCAGCGGTAGACGAGCTTTCATCGCAACTCGATAAGTAAACGAACCCTCGGAATGTGGAACGCGAGACTACTCGGTATTGAGCGAATTGCTACTGCGTTGGACTGCTGAGCACCGGTGGCTCGCTCACCAGAGGATCGTCGGGGTGCTGCGACGGATCGGCGTCAGGCAGCGCAGGATCCACGTCGACGACGATCTCGGAGTTGCCGACGAAGCCCGTCTCTTCCCCGATGCACTGCTGCGCCTCTGCCAAGAGCGTCTGTACCCGCTCACGCAACACCTGAATCACCGTGAACTCGTGGCGCGAGCGATCAGCATCATTTTGCGCGGCCGACGCCGTGAGATCGAGCACACGATCTTTCGCCGTGTCGGTGGCCAGCTTCATCTGCTTGACCTTGTCGTCGAGACACAACGCCTTGACGACGTCCTTCTTCTTCTTCGCTTCGGCGAGCTGCTCGGTCACGACACCGCGAATTCGATCCATCGCGGGGAC
>DATAKF010000022.1:0-22603 GCA_036261775.1 Polyangiaceae bacterium
ATCGTTTCAATCCCGAGCGATTTCGGGCAACTCCAGTGAGGTCGTTTCATTCCATCTGCATGACAACTGGCTGGCTACTCAGCGCCAGTTGTCTCGTTGTGGGTCGTGCCCACGCACAGACGTCGCGTACCTCCGAGCGGAGCACGGAACCGAACGCAAGGACCGAAGTCGTGCTGGCGATCAGCGGCAGCGCTGCCGACTCGATTCACGCGAGCGTCGTCGCATTGCTCGAACGACAACTTCAGGCCATGGGCCTGTCGCTCGTCGAGCGACCTCGGGTCGGCAGCCTTGCGGGCTGGGCGCGGGAAGCGACGCGATCAAAGCGTGCTCTCTTGGCGATTGCGCTCGAGGTCAGCAAGGATTCTGGCTGGCGCTTGATCCTGGTCGACGTCAGTCGTGGCCGAGCCATCGCACGCGAGCTGCCGGGGGGCATCGATCGCGACGCAGCCAGCGTCGAAGCGATCGTAAGTATCGCGATTTCCGCCGCAAGCGCGCTTCGTGAAGGGCTCGAAGTCGCGTCTTCCCCCGTCGAGGAAGTCGTAGGAGGGGCGCCGCCGCCCGCAGCGGTGTCGGTGCCGCTTCCGCCCCCAGAGCCCATTCCAACGGCGCCAGGTAGGGCCTTCGTCCGCGGCGCCCTCGGCGCCGAAGTCGCTTATTTCGCGCCCTCGGTGCCGTCAATGAAAGGAGTCGCGCTGGCGCTCGGTGTCTCCTGGCGCAATCGCGCCGAGGCCCGACTCTTCGGCGCGCTATTTTGGCCCGCGAGCATTCAAAGCGACTTCGGAACGTTTCGGCTGAACCGCATCGTCGTTGGTGCCGCTGTAGGACCCGTCTTCTCGAGCGGAGACTTCACGTTCGTGCCCGAGGCTGGCGTGCTGGTGGAACGTTTGCGTCGTTCTGAGACGCTGCCCGCACAAGAGGTTTTTGCGAACCAGGCGGCTCCTCTACATCGTGGTGGCGGGGTGGTGGACCTCCGCCTGCGCTACGCGCTCGTCCGCCCTCTTTCGATCGAGCTTGTCGGCGGGGTTGCGTACCTGGGTCGTGGCGCTCAGTTTTCAGTAAGGAACGGCAATTCCCGCCCCTTGCTAGAAGGCGCATCGGTCATGCCATTTGCGCAGCTGGGCCTCGACATTGCCACCGAATGAGCTCTCATCCACGGCTAGAACGATTTTATCCGACCGTTCTAGCCAGGCTGCGGCCATGACAGAGCGAGGCGAGGCGGTGGTCACGCCGCCCGAAGCTCAAGCCGATGTGGATCTGATGGCCAAAGTAGCCAATGGCGAGCCGTCTGCTCAGCGTCTCGTGGTTCAGCGCCTGGCGCGCCGCGTCCGCAAGCTCACGGGTCTTTTGTGCCGCTCTTCCGCTGATGCGGATGACGCCGCTCAACTCGCCCTCATCGAGATTCTGAAAAGCGCTCATACGTTTAGGGTCGCGAGCAGCCTCGAGCGCTGGGCAGAGCGTCTCACCGTGCGGTCCACGTTGCGGACGGCGCGTCGGGAGCGCAACCGCAAGGGGCTGCTCGAACGCTGGCTACCAGCTGATGTGCAACCTTGGGGTGGTTCGGCAACACCGCCTGCGGTCGACCAAGTCGGGCTCGATGCCTTGCTGGGCCGGCTGTCGCGCGACCGGTTTCAAGCCTTCGTCCTCCATCACGCGCTCGACTACACCGTCGACGAGATCTCGGAGTTGACAGGAGCGCCCGCGGGTACGGTCAAGGACCGACTCGTGGCGGCGCGCAAGCAACTGCGCCAACTGCTCGAGGTGGAGCTTGCGGCCTCTGCAGGACGGTCGCGATGACGAACCGCGAGCGCTGGGAGGAGCTTCAAGCGCGCTGGGCCCAAGGTGAGCCGCTGACCCCTGCCGAGGAACGCGAACGGCTCTCGCTCGCGGAAGGGGATCTGCTCGCGAAGAAGGAGCTAGATATCTTTGCAGCCCTGCGGGCTCGCGCCGCCAGCGAGGGCGACCCCGTGGCTGACGCTGTAATCGCGCGAGTGCTGGAGCAGGTTGGAGCTACTCCGCCTCTTCGGCTCGTTGTGTCGGGGGCTGAGGAGGAGCGCGCGGTGCCGGCTGCGGCGCGTCTTCGGGCGACGCGGCGTTGGGTGGTCGCTGCAGTCTCGCTGGCCGCGGTCGCCGCAGTCGCGACGATCGGTTGGTTCAATCGCCCGAACCCGTCGCTTCCGATTGCCTCGGTCGTGCCCACCCTACCGGCTGCCGTTGGCCTGAAGCGCGCTGAACTGGTGGTGTCAATGGGCGAGGTGCAGGTCGATGGTCAAGCTTCGAGCAGCAGCACCCGCACGTTGGCACAGGATCAAGTGCTGACCACCGGCAACGGCCGCGCATGTTTCGCCATCCAGCCGGGAATCGGCGTCTGCCTGGACGCCAATACACGAATCAAGCTCGAATCGCTCAGCGCGCCCCACATTAGCGTGCGAGTCGAGCAGGGGCTGGCGTTGGCCACTCTGTCGCCGCGAACGGCTGGAGAGACCTTTGCTTTGCTCGCCGCTGACGTGACCGCGACTGCGCGTGGCACCGTATTCGCTGCGCGCCGGCAAGGACCTGATACGGAGATCGTGGTCGTCGAGGGGCTTGTCGACGTCGTTCGGGGGGCTGCTGCCGCCGCTCGAGTGGGAGCCCACTCTTCCGTGCTGTTCTCATCGGCCGAAGGCGCGGCGACGCACTCAACGATCAGCGCGACGACAGAAAGCCGCCTGCTTGACCTGAGGTCGTCGTCTGGCAGCTGGCCGCAGACGGCGCCGGCCCCTGCGGTTGCGCCCGCCGGCTCGGCAGAACAACCAGCCAGGCCTACTGCCAGCGCACTGCTCAAAGCGGCTCGCACCGAAATGGCGGCGGGTAAATCGCGCTCCGCGCTCAACCTTTATGAGAAACTGCGGACCGCGTACCCAACGAGTGTAGAGGCAAACACGGTGCTGCCGACCATGGGCAAGCTCGAGCTCGATCTTGGTCAGCCTCAGCGTGCACTCCGGTCCTTCGACGCTTACCTGGCCAAGCCCGGAGTGCTCGCACCAGAGGCCCTTGCCGGCAAGATTCGAGCTTTGCGTGCGCTGGGTCGTAGCGCCGCCGAACGCAGCGCCATTGAACAGTACGTGGCGCGGTATCCAAGCGGTCTCGACACTCCCGCGTTTCGCCGCCGGCTCACCGAGCTCGAGGCTCCGTGATACGTGGTTGGCTTCTGGTTCTTGGCGCGTTGGTCATACCGCTTTCTGCATGCGCGCCGTTGACCGACGAAGTGTTCACGACGCTATCACTCTCGCCGGCCTCTCCGCTCGTCTTTGCCGAGGGGGCCGGGGTGGTAAACGTCACGGTACGGCTTGCTCAGCCTGCGGATCGGCGCCTTCAGCTCGCCTACGAAGTCGTAGGTCTCGAAGCGCAGCAAGACTGTCAGTCGCCGGACTTCGAAGCCGCCAATGGTCGTGTCGAGTGGGAGCCCGGAGCCATCGAAGCGCAGCTGCCGGTTTGGATCGCGGACGATGATCTGGCCGAGAGGGACGAACGCTTCGAGCTACGATTCGAAATGCCCGACGGCGCTGTCGAGATCTCCGTAGGTAGTTTACAAGTCGTGATCGCCGACGACGAGCGCTCCGCCCTCTTGGACGCTCAAATGTTGGGGATCGTGCCTAATCTCGCAGGCGATCAGAGTCAGGCGCTACAGGCCGCTCTTACGGAGGCGGAAGCACTCGGGCAAGCGGTTGTCGTCATGGCGCCCGGAGACTATGAGATCTCGAGCGTCGAGCTACCACCAGGAATGACGTTGTCGGCGTACGACGTGCGTTGGCACCGCCCGCCGCAGTCAGCGACGGACGTAGTTTCCTTGCGGCTCGCCCAGTTTGGTCATGCGTCATCTCCCCCAAACCTGGTTGAGGGTCTGACGATTGACGGCCGGCGCGATGAACAAGGCCCCTACAGCGATTACGAGCGACAGGACGCGCATCTACTTGGACTTCGAGGAGACGCCATCGAGGGCGGACAGCTCCGGGCAACGCTGGAGGACGTGCGGCTATTGTCCGGTACCGGCAGCGGCGTGTTCATCGGCCCCAACGCCGAAACCACGATCTGCCACCTGAGCGCCAGCGACCTTTGGCGCGACGCGTTGACCCTGAACGGTGGTGCGACGCAGTTGCGCGTCCGAGACCTCAACGCGACCGCCACGCAGGGCACAGGCCTTTGGCTGGCAGCTCACGAGCCGGGCTTTGCGGACAGCTACCAGATCGACGTGGAAGTCGAGGATGTGCAGGTCGGCGCTGGTGACGTGGAAGTCGAGGTGACTGACGAATCGCAGGTCATGGTGCGCAGGTTGACCATGACCCAGTCATCGTTTCGCCTGGACGCGCCAGGAGGTAGTGCGCGCATCGAGGACTCCGTGCTGGTCGTCGGCATTCCGAGCGCGCGGCACAACCACTGGGGGCAGGTGCACGACGTTGAAGTGCGAGGCACCACTATCATCGCGTCCGAGCGCGCGGAGAATGGTGCCACGGCCGAGCAGGCTCGTGCATTTGCTGCAGTGTCGGTGACCAGCGATAGTTTCGCCTTCGGACCCGCGAGCTCTGGCCCGGGGCGCCTGGTTTTCAAGGATTGTCGGTTCGAGGTTGCGCCCGACGTCGAAGCAAACGACCAAATCTACGGCATCCAAAACCCTGGCGTGGACGCAGCCATTTCGGTCGAATCCAGCTCACTCGGTGATGGCTTCGCCGGTTGGTTCGCGCCGGACTGCGCTGGTTGCGTGATGACCAAATAGCCCGCCAGCTCTTTGAAGAAAGTTCCGTCCGGTTCTTGTTGCCAATGCCATTGAACGTTACGTGCAGACGGCGGCCCGATCAGACGGGGGATTGAGCTTCGAGCGGATCTACGACGAACGCTTCAGTGATGTGACGCGTTGGGTTCGAGCCTTCGGCGGACGCGCCGGCGACATTCCCGACCTCGTACAGGATGTCTTCCTCGTTGCCTATCGGCGGCTACCTGACTTCGAGGATGGGAACGTTCTGGGATGGCTGTATCAAATTGCGAGAAGAAAGGTGCGGGATTACCGCAACAGGTCGTGGGTAAAGTCTGAAGTCTCGCTAAGCGCGCTCGAGGAGTGCTTCAGAACGGCGGACCCGGATCAGCTGGAGCGAATCGCCCTTCAGGAAAGGGCGAAGGTGCTGGACCACCTACTGAACTTGCTGCCGGACGAGCAACGCGCGGCAATCGTCCTCTTCGAAATCGAGGGTCTAACCGGCGCCCAAATCGCCGAGCTGCAACAGGTGCCAATCAACACCGTGTGGGCGCGCATGCACAAGGCGAGGCGCAGAATGCGTGCGCGTTTGATGGCGCTTTCCAGGGTCTCGGACCGCGCACGCGAAGGCGCGGTTCCAAAATCGACCAAAACGGGCGAGGCGATTCCGACCAGTCGGGAGGTGTTGGTGCCATGAACTGTCACCGGATGTTCAATCTCCCCAACTGCGTACGCAGCCGACTGAGCTCGTTGATGGCGTGTGGTGTGGCCGTGCTCAGTGGAGGACTTTTGCACTGCTCTTCCGAGGTCCAAGATCCCGACGGAGTGGCCGGCTCTGGCGTGGGCGCTACGGCGACGGCAGGAGCTCCTGGAAGCTCCGGAACGTCGACGGGCGGTAGCGCGTCGTCCGGAACGGGCGGCGTTGCAGTGGCGGGCAGCATTGCCACCGGAGGCCAATTGACCGCGGGTGACGGCGGAACCAGCACGAGCGGAACGGGCACCGCACTCGCCGGTTCCGGTGGCGCGTCGGTAGCCGGCGGCGGAGGCGCGGGCGGCAGCTCCGTGGGCGCCGGCTGTGCGGACGACGCTTTCCTTTGCGACGACTTCGAACGGTACCCGGCCGCCAGTGCGCCAGCGGGCGGGTGGACGCCGAGCGTGCGAGGCAATGGCAAGATCATCGTCGACACGACACGCGCCTTCACTGGCAAGCAGTCGCTACATGTCACGGGCAGCATGAACGCGGACCGCGCCAACATTTCGAAGCCCCTCAAGACGGAGAGCCCCACGGCGTACGTGCGCTTCATGATGTACGCCACCAGCTATCCTGCCAGCTCTGGGGTGCACACGCGGCTGATGCGGATCGGCAATGTCCAAGCCGCTACGGGCAATCCGGACTCTTCGTACTCGCTGGCGAGCTACAACGGCACTGCCATCGAGAAGGTCAACTCCATCTACCTGCGCGACACCGGCACCAAGTTCAACGATCCAAAGCTGCTCAACCGCTGGACATGCTGGGAGTTCGCGATTGACCGTTCAGGTGGCGTTGGCAAGGTGAAGGTGAATCTGTGGGTAGACGGCCGAGAGCTCACGTTGGCCAAGGCTGGCAGCTCGAGTCACGGCATGACCTCACCGAGTTGGGATCCGATCCCATTCGAGCTGTTCATGCTCGGCCTGGATGGTTTTCAGAGCGATCCCCAACCTGCCGACCTTTGGATCGATGATCTTTCGGTTACACCTCAACGCATAGGTTGCAAGGCTGCCCCCCAGTAGGCGTGTCGCAGGAGCAACGCCGCATGTCATTCAAGCCAACTACGTTGACCACGGCTTTCATGGCCGTGTTCCTGTCCGCGGCGTGTTCGGATGGCGCCAACAACGACACGAATGGCAGTGAAGGCGGCACTACGAGCAGTGCCGGAACGGGCGGCGGCTCGTCGCTGGCCGGCACAACTTCCTCCACCGCTGGCTCCGGAGCACCCGCCGGTGGTGGTGGCGTGGTTGGAGTTAGCGGCGGCGGTGCCGGTGGCTCCGACGCTCCTGGTGCAGCCGGCACCCTAACCGGCGGCTCGAGCTTCGGCGGCAATGCAGGTACGGCAGGCGCGGGTGGCGGGCAGACTGGCGGAAACGCTCAGGGTGGAGCGACCGGGATGCCCCCGAAAGTGACGCCGTCGAACGCCACATCTATCCCTTCCGAGTACGGCGGAGCTGTCGCGAACGGCGGCAAGTGGACGAGCAAGACGTATCCCGTCTACTTCTACACCACCGAATCGAGCGGCTCCGCCTCGATGATGGGCAGCATTCCACGGCAGGGCACGCCCATCACTAAGCCGGTGAATATCTATACGCCGCCTGACTACGACGCGAAGAGCGAGTACCCGCTCTTGTTCGTGTTCCACGGCATCACCGACAACCAGAACACGTGGGCGGAACGAGCGAATCCCAAGATTGCCACGCTGTTCGACAACCTCATCACCAAGAAGGTGATAAAGCCGCTCGTCGTCGTGTTCCCGCAGGGCGACTCCAAGCCGAACTTTGCGTCGAATACGAGCTATAGCGACACGGCGGGCTACTACCGTTTCGGTAACGAGCTGATGGGCGATCTCGTGCCGTTCATCGAAGCAAACTACTCGGTCAAGAAGGACCGTGGGTCGCGCGGTATTGCTGGGTTCTCGATGGGCGGCATGCAGACCATCAACGTCGGCCTGTGCCAGAATCTGAAGAACTTTGCCTGGTTCGGCGCGCTCCACCCTGCCGGCGGGAACTTTGGCTCTTCCGACATAGCCAAGTACGTCGAGCTGCAAGACGCCAAGACTTACCCGCTCTATTACTTTTACATTGGCGTAGGGAACAACGACTCGACCGCCAGCGCGAGCGCTGCCGCGTCCGCGAAAGACCTGACGACGAAGGGCCCGTACATCACCACGGCCAACTTCTCGATGCAGAACAACCTTCCCGGCGGCCACGTCTATCCGACTGCCGAGGTGGGCCTCTATAACTTCGTGCGCATGGCGTTTGCCAACTAAGCGCAACGTCGGTCCTGGTTGCGACCAACGACCCTTGATAGCGCGCAACCGACCAGCCGGGATACACTAGGCGCGGCAAGCACCGAGAATGGAAGCGATCACCGAAAAGCACGGCGTTTCGATTGCTTCCACATATGACATCGCAGCGCGGTCGCGCGGGGCCAAGGATCGACGCGGCTCTACGGCCCGCCCGAAACGGGCCAGCCTGCTTCGTCCCAGACTAGCTCGGAGATGCGCAGGGTGGACGCGCCGTTCTGGTTCGCGTCGTAGGCGTGGTAGATGTTGTAGGCCGCCGTGTCGGTGAAGAGCACCGCGTTGTGGCCGGGGCCTTTATAGCGGGCGTCTCCTTGCACGAGGAGCGTTCCGCCACCTTCCGTCATCGCCTTGCCGTCGCGATCGAGGTAGGGGCCTTGCACGGTGGCGGAGCGGCCTACGCGGATGTTGTAGGTGCTGCTCACCCCCGCGCAGCATTTGTCCCAAGACACGAAGAGGTAATAGTAGCCGCAGCGCGGCACGATGAACGGCGCTTCGAGGGCGCCGCCCGCCGCCGGGCGCGCCGCCAAAGCATCGAGCGACGTTCCGACTCGCGCCCCCTGCTGATCGAGCTTGATCAGCTTGATTCCGCCCCAAAAGCTGCCGAACGACAGCCAGGGCGTGCCGTCGGGCTCGACCACGACGTTGGGGTCAATCGCGTTCCAATTGTCCTTGGTCGTCACGTTCGAGCAAATCACCGGGCCGTGATCGGACCACGCTCCGCTGCTGAGCGAAGCGCGGCTCAGGTGCCCAATGCACGAATGGTTACTGCCGAACGTCGACGCGGAATAGTACAGGTGGTACGCGCCGCCGAAGAACGAGATGTCTGGCGCCCACAGGTTGGCGACGCCCGGCACTTGCTGAGAGAGCCAAGCCGGGCGCGTGTTCGAGGCGAGCACGTCGGGCGCGCCCTGCCAGTTGAGGAGATCGCTCGAGGTTTTGGCGCCGATGTTGTTGCCGGTGCTGAACAGAAAGTACTTTCCATTGGCCGCGGCGATGACCGGATCATGCGTCCCGAGGTTGCCCGACAGGCTCAATAGTTTTGGCGGCTTGGCGGAATCTAGCTTCGCGATGTTGCAGCGATCTCCGCCGCCGCCCATTCCCCCGCTGGCCATAGCACCGCCGCCCGTGCCTGGCGCACCGGCGCCTGTGCCACTGGTGCCGCCATTGCTAGCGCCGCTTGTTGTTCCGCCGTTCGAGGAGGGCTCAGCTTCTCCGGCGGCACCGGCAGCGCCGCCAGCGCTGGCTCCGCTTGTTCCTGCAGCACCCCCCGGGGTGAGTGCTCCTGAACCTGCCGCGGCCGCGCTGCTCCCGCCGGTAGGACTATTCCCGCCGCCACTCGAGGCGTCTCCCGATGTTTGAGTCGCGGGTGAGCAGGCGGCGGCTCCCAAAATAGACGCCACTGCCAAACCGAGTGCACGCGGGCGAGCTGCCATTGGCAATACTATGGAGACAAGGCGCCGAACCGGTCGGAACTTTTCTACTAACACGCGCCGGTAATCATCGACTTCCGCCGCACTTACGGAATCGGTTCCAGTTTGCAAGCAGTACCGTGGTTTGGCATCGTGGCGTGCAGCCCTCACGACACTTTGTTCAAGGTATTCGGTTGCCGCTCCCTTTCGAAAGGGCAGCATGGGCAAAGTAACTTGCAGGCGGCCCTTGATCGCGCTGGCCGTCTCGGCGGCGGCGCTATCGGCCATGGCTGGCTGTGACCAACCCGAGGCTCCCAGCTCAGCGGGCGGGCAACAGGCAGGCTCGTCGGCTTCTGCTGGCTCGACTGGTCTATCCGGAGCGTCTGCTGGCGGAGTGGCCGGGTCGACCGCGGGCGGCCCCGGAGCTGGGAGTGGTGGGGGCATGGCGGGCGCAGGTGACGCGGGCGGTGGCGGACGCTCCGACGCGAGCGGTGGCAACCGGGGAGATGGCGGCAGCGGCGGGACACCGAGCGGCAACGGCAGCGCCGGAGTGGGCGGTGCAGCTGGCTCGGGTGAGAACACGTACAAGCCGTGCCCAACAACCGGAGAGGCCTGCAAGATCTTGCCGTTCGGCGATTCGATCACCGAGGGCGTCAAATCATCGGACGGCGCCGGCTATCGTTCACGGCTTTTCAAGTCCGTCGTCGCGGCAAAACAGAAGGTCACCTTCACGGGGTCGTTGGCAGGTGGGCCGACGCTCGTGTCGGGCCAGACCTTCCCGCGCTTGCATGAAGGCCATGCGGGCTGGACCATCGAGCCAGGTCTCAGCGAGTTCAGCGGCTACGGAGGGATCTCCGCGCTGGTACCCAGCCCTGCGCTCAATGGTGGGCCGCACATCGTCCTTCTGCACATCGGCGCCAACGAGTTGTTCCCCACCCAAGACGCCGCGGGCATGGCCATGCGGCTGGAAGCGCTGGTCGACAAGATCGCAGCGGCCGCGCCGAACGCTCTAATCGTGCTCGCGCAGATCACTCCGGTGGGTTCGACGAACGGGGGGCACACCCAGGCTCAGGTCGACGCGGCCAACGCGACGCAGGCGCTGTACAACAGCAAGATCCCGAGCATCATCCAGGCGCAGGTCGCCAAAAAGCGGCACGTCATCGGGGTCGACATGAGCCAAATGCCGCTGAGCGGCCTCACCACCGCAAGCGTTCATCCGAACGACGAGGGGTACGCGTACATGGCCGGCATTTGGTACGCAGCCATCAGTGACCTGCTCCCGAAGTAGCCTCGAGCGCTGCACGCCCTGTTCGTTTGGGCGTGTCGGGGGCAAGCAAATTTCGGCCGATCAGGCTGCCCAGATGCGCGACCCGGAGGTCGTGCTCGGGGGGTGGCAGCCGCCTCAGTGAAGGTACGCAGCGGTAGCGGATTTAGAAAAGGTCCTTACTGGGGCGCCCCCTCTCGCTGGAAGGCACATGATGCGACTTTCCACTTTGGGTCCCGCGAGTGTGGGCGTGCTGCGGGCCGTGTCGGCCTCGATCTTGCTCCTGGCCATTGCCTGCGGAAGCTCGGGCGCGCCTCGGCCAGGCGGCGACACCCCGGTTGGTGGCTCGCCAGCGGTCGGAGGTAATGGAGTGGGTGGCGACGGCGTGACCCCAGGCGCTGGGGGCGCAAACGCCGCGGGATCAGCGGGCGGCGCTGCTGCGGGCGGAGTCGGCTCCGGCGCTGCAGGTGGCGTGGACGTGGGCGGCACCACCGGTGCACCGCTCGACCCGTTCGACGTCGTGACCGAGGGCGTGGCCGTGGACATCTACCTGGACGCTGCCGATCACGGCGCGGTCGCGCGAGCCGTGGGCGATCTGCAGGCGGACGTGAAGCGTGTTTCGGGCGTAGCCCCAGCCGTCAAGAACAGCATCGAGGGGCTGTCGTCACGCGCCATCTTGATCGGTACGCTGGGAAAGAGCCCCGTCATCGATCAGCTTGCAAGCCAAGGAAAGCTGGACACCACCGGCGTCGACGGCAAGTGGGAGTCGTTCGTGATTCAAGCGGTGAGCGACCCGGCGCCCGGTGTGAGCCGCGCCCTCGTGATTGCCGGCAGCGACCGACGCGGCACGATTTACGGGGTCTACGACACCTCGCAGGCTATCGGGGTTTCGCCCTGGTACTGGTGGGCGGACGTCGCACCGACACCGTCGACGACGGTCACGGTGGAGGGCGCGCTGCGCAAGCAAGGCGAGCCGTCGGTCAAGTACCGCGGCATCTTTCTCAACGACGAAGAGAACTTCAGCGCATGGTCGGCGCACAAGATGGACGCCGGCAAGAACGTAGGGCCCGAGACCTACAAAAAGGTGTTCGAGCTTTTGCTGCGGCTCAAAGCGAATTTCTTGTGGCCCGCGATGCACGCGGCCTCCGACGCCTTCAACAGCTACCCCGAGAACGCCAAGAACGCCGACCAGTATGGAATCGTGGTGGGCTCGTCTCACCCCGAAATGCTGCTGCGCAACAACGTCAAGGAGTGGGACCCTTGGGCAAAGAGTCACGGCTCGCCTGTTTACGATTACAGCGTGAACCCAGACGCCCTTCACGACTACTGGGACGAGCGAGTGGCGCAGAACGCCAAGTTCGAGAACGGCTACTCCATCGGCATGCGCGGCGTGCACGACAGTGGCCTGGTGTCGGCCAACGCCACCACGACCGACCAGAAGATCGCCCTCGTGCAGAAGATCTTCACCGATCAACGCGGCATCTTGGCAAATCGCGTGAACCCGGACCCCAGCCAGGTTCTTCAAGTCTTCACGCCCTACAAGGAAGTGCTGACGCTCTACAACGCGGGCCTCAAGGTGCCGGACGACGTCACCATCTTGTGGGCGGAGGACAACCACGGCTACCTACGGCAAATTCCGAATGACGCCGAGCGCAAGCGCAAGGGTGGCGCGGGCGTCTACTATCACCTCTCTTACTATGGTGCGCCCACGAGCTACTTGTGGCTCAACACCACGCCGCCCAGCTTGGTACGTGAGGAGCTGCGCAAGGCCTACGACGCAGGCGCGAACCGGCTCTGGGTCATCAACGTGGGCGACCTAAAGCCTTCGGAGATCTCGCTCGAGCTCACGATGCGACTGGCCTGGCGTATCGACGACTGGACGGAGAGCAACGTGGGCGAGATGGTTGCGGCGCTAGCGGGGCGCGACTTCGGCGCCGACGTGCGGCAAGAGATTTCCGACATCGTGCTTCGCTATTACCAGCTCAACATCGCTCGGCGGCCGGAGTTCATGACCAAGAGCGTCTACAGCTTGGTCAACTATGGCGACGAGGGCCAGCGGCGCTTGGACGAGCTGACTGAGCTACTGGCCCGCGCGACCAAGGTGTCGGAAGGTCTGCCGGCAGCCAGGAAAGACGCCTTCTACGAGATGGTTCTGTACCCGCTCCGGGCCAGCCAGCTCACGATGCAGAAGTACATCGCGGCCGCCAAGACTGATCTCTTTGCGGGGCAGGGGCGCACCGCCAGCGTCACTAAGTACCGCAAGCTGTCTAGCGACGCCTACGCCGCAATTCAGAGCGACCTCAGCTACTACAACGACCAGCTCGCAGGTGGAAAGTGGCAGCGGATCATGAATCCGTACATCAAATCACTGCCCGTCATCGAGGGCATGCCGGCGCTGGCGGCTGTTCCGTCTTCCGCGGCTTCTGCTCTCGGCGTCGCGGCTGAAGGGCAGACGACCGGCGCCGAGGCCGCTTCTCTGCGGTTCTCCGTGTACACGCGAGACGTGCGCTTCGTCGATATCTTCACCAAGGGTAGCGCGGGCTTCAGCTGGACCGCGACGCCGTCGGCGAGCTGGATTCAGCTCAGCAAAGCGAGCGGCGCCCTGACAGACGAGGAACGCATTCGAGTCAGCATCGATTGGCAGGCGGTGCCGCTCGGTGACAGCAGCGGCACCGTAACCATTAGTTCCGGCGGCTCGTCCAAAACCATCAACCTCAATGTCTCGAACCCCATGAGCCCACGGCCCGAGCAGGTGGATGGCTACGCCGAAGCCAACGGTTATGTCGCGATCGAAGCGGAGCATTTTTCCGCTCGAGCAAGCCGTGGTGGCGCCGAATGGCGAGTGCTCACGGGGCTCGGGCGCAGCGGCGATTCGGTCAAGGTTTTTCCCGATGTCTCGGCGAGCGTGACCGCCGACCACGCGACGACCGCGGCCGAGCTCAGCTACAAGATCTACTTCTTCAGCACCGGCACCTTCCCCATCACCGTGTACAGAATTCCGACGCTGAACACGAACGGCTCGTGTCGCCTGGCTCTGGCGCTCGACTCGGGAGCCACCCAAACCCTACGCGGTGCCGACGCCACGGACGACGCCACGTGGAGCACCAACGTGATCGAGCATATCGAAAAGCTCTCGACCACCATCCAAGTGACGACTCCGGGCTACCACACACTGCGCGTGTGGAAGGTCGACCCTTCCATTGCCATCGATCGCATCGTCATCGATACCGGCGGCCTCGCCCCCTCGTACCTAGGGCCGCCGGAGAGTTACCGGCACTGAAGGGTTTCCGCCATTGGCACGCACTGCCCCCCGCGACGGACCGGCGCTCTAGAGGAACGTCCAACCCTTCCACAACCAAATCAGGCCATCGGGGAATGACGTGTCACCACCGGGTCCGCCGTGACCGCTGCCAGTGCTGTTGAACCACTGATAGATATAGCCCTTCTCTTTCAGGGCTTTGGCCATCGTTGGGTTGCCATTTATGCTGCCTTCAAGGTGAATGCGCAGCGGCTTCACCTCGGCCGTCGTGCGAACCGTGTCTGGAAGACGGGCTGCGGCGCCAAAATCGAAGCTTGAGCTGTGACCCTGCATACGGTGAAACGAATCAGGGCGGTTCCACGCCACAGTGAATGCACCGTTGCCTCCGGAGCTCTCTCCAGTAATGGAGCGCTTCTTCGGGTCCTTTGAGAACTTGTAGCCGTACTTCTGTTCCACTGTCGGCAAGACCCCCTCAATGATGAAACGGGCTTGCTTGTCGTCTGTCGGTCCCAATTCTTGCTGACGATGGCCACTATCCGAATCATTGCCGATGAAGACGGCAATGAACGGTGGAACGAGCTTCTCCGCTATCAGGTTATCAAAGACGTTCAACGTTCTGTAAGTGCCGCCATCGGTTTTGTTGCTCAGGTAGGCCCAACTTGCCGTGCCATCGAAGTACACGGCGAGAAACGACTCTTCTCCCTGTTTATAGCCGGGCGGCTCGTACACCTTAATCCCTCTGGCTGGAGACTGAGGATAGAACTGGCTTTCGTCGTACGTGAACTCCTTGAGGGTGCCGTGAGGCACGTCGTCGCGCTTTTTAGAGTAGGGACCATACTCGTAGGGCGGAGGGCGAACGATATCTCCGACCCCTTCACGCAGCAGGGCTTCCAAGTCGGGATTCACGGCAGCACCGCCAGCGCCAGTCCCAGCGCCACCGCCCGTGCCGGCTCCCATCGAGTCTGTTCCACCGCCCGTGCCTCCGTTAGCGGGCGACGCTGCGCCTCCGGCGCCCCCGGCGCTGGTTCCCGCGCCGGCTACGCCGGGTTCGACGGTCGCGGTACCGCCCCCAGCGTTCGCGGGGATGGCCGCCGCACCAGCTGTGTTGCTCGCTCCAGCAGCACCAGCCTGCTGGCTCGTTGCGTTGTCTCCGTCCGACGCACAAGCCGCGAGGCTCAGCGAGAAACCCAACAATGGTAGACGAAAGCGGGAATTTTTCATTTCAACGAGTCCCATGAAAGCGCGATGGCAGGCTCCTTTGCTTCCATGGGAGCCACGCGGCTTTTCGGTCGGACATTTCTGAGGTTGGCCCGTCAGCGCTGCACAAGGTGCTCAGTAGTCGGATGGCGGGGCCGCGTGCGCCGCATTGAGGGGCGGTGGGCAAGCTTCATGTTGCTTTACCTTGGGTCTGTTGTGCGCTCATCGGCTGCACCGACGCTGCGTCAAGCACAGCCAAAGGCACGGACGGTGGCAGCGACATCTGGGCCGGTCGCGATCAGAAGCTCGAAGCCGCCCGTAAGCGCCGGCGCCTGCAGCGGCAAATCGCGCGCTGCTCAACCGCCGATCCGAACGCCGCCGTCGCCTAAACCGCCTCCCTTAGCTGCCAACCCCAACCGTCACGTTCACGCTGAGCCAGAACAAAGCGAGCTGTTGCCGCGTAGCACTCGCCGGTCACGGGAGAGTTCCCCACGCGGCCCGCGAGTGAGCGTCAATCGAGCCCGTTGTCGCAGACGCAATAGCCTGGGCTGCCGCCTTCCAAGGTAGAGCCGCAAGTTCCCTGGCCAACGATGCAGGCACAGGCCCCTGCCGCGCCGCACGGGTTCTGCGTCGCGCAAACGAAGCGCCCAGCGCCGGGTCCTCCTGCTTGGAAAATACAGATCTGCGGAGCTGGACCGGTGTAGTTGCACCCACCGCAGCGGTCGGTCGAGGGCGCACCGCCTGCACCCGAGGCACCACCATCACCAGCGCCCGCCGCCGCGGCGCCGCCGGTTGCTGCGGCGCCGCCGGTTGCTGCGCCACCTTCGCCCACGGACGGGCAGTCGCGGACTTCCCAACCGCAGCTGCCCTCGGCCAGGCGCAAGCAACGCCCAGTGGGCCCACCGACGCTACCGTCGGGGCAGGTGGTGCTGGGAATGCCGAGGGCGGGACCGCATTCTGAGCTCGGACAGGTCAGGGTACCGCCGGTACCGCCGCTGTTGCTCATGCCTGCACCTGGGCTACCGCTCGCCCCCTTGCCGGCGGTGGCAGAGTTGCCGCCACTCCTGCCGTCGTCCGTGTCCGTGTCGGCTCCGCAGGCCACGAAACTAGCGGGAATGGCGAAGAGGGCGGCCAACAACGGGAGTGTGAGGGGTAGTGACTTCATGGGAGCTCCGGAAGCGCGACGTAGGGAACCCAGCAAGCTATGTGCCGTGGCGAGAAGCCCATCTTTTGGGGCTAGGTGACGCTGGTTGTGCCACGGCGCCAGCGCCACGTGGCACAGTTCACGGCGGACCTGCCAGGAAACCGCGGCGGAAACCGGTCCCGCAGCGCTGTATTGGTACCGCGCGAGGGGCTCCGCGCTACTTCGGACTCTCTCCGCCCACGCCCGGGACGAAGCAGAGCAGCAGCACCATCATGCTCCACCCGAGCATGTCAGGATGTGCGGAGAGCTCGAGAAGCACGTGAAAGGCGTAGGCCGCGAGCAGCGCGAAACGGCGTGACGTGCTCCACAGCAAAAGCGGTCCGATGCACAGCTCGAAACCGGCCACCGCCTTGGCCGCAAGCGCTGGCGCCCACGCCTCACGAAATACCAAGTCAGCGAGAAAGCCATGGATTGCCGATGGCTGATGAAAGAGCACGAGGGTCCGACCATCGAGCCAATCAGCACGCAGTTTGTAGATGCCAGCCCAGAAATAGATCGACACCAAGAAGGCACGCAGCAACCACACTCCGCCGACTCGAGCCGCTGGCTTGCCTGGGCGTAGCACCAGCTGGCTTGCCGCGTCGGTGCATGCGAGCAGGATGGCCGCTTGGTACAGCAAGTAGATCGTGAAGAAGAAGCCGAGCGGATACTGGGCTGCCACCAAGAGGCCGCTCACGCCGCACGCGAGCCCCGCCAGGCGGGTGCCAAGGCCCAAGGTGAAGAGCACGGCCGCGATCGTGCGCACGACGCACAGCGCTTGAATCATGGAATTCGGTAGGAAGCCGAGGTCAAAACCGCCAGTTGGCCAGCCCAAGAGTGGATCCGTGCTGCGCAGCCAAGGAATATCGAGCCCAGCAAGCAGTGGTGTCGTTCGCAACAAGATCAAGCAGCCGATGCCAATTCGCAGGCAGCCAAGGCGACGCTTCTCGAAGCCCGCCAACCAGTGAGTCACGGCGCCGCCTGCAGGCCGCGGCAGCGGCGCCTTTCGGCGATCTTCACTGTCGGAGCGTCCAAGTTGGGCCTATCCTCCAGCGTCAGCTCGACGCGCGCGGCTCGACTCACGCTGCAAGCCAACTCGGCCAGGTGGGGCAAGTAACGGCGTAGCTGCTGCCCCTGACGCGCGTGTCGGAAGGCCTCGGCGCCGGCAAGCGCCGTTGCGACATCTTGCTCTGCGCGCGCGGCCAGCGAGCTCGGAGCGATGGAGCGCCGCCTTCCGTGCTCGTCGATCGCTACGATGCGCAGGCGAAAGCTCGAGCTATGCGCGTACATGGTCCAGGCTAGCGAGCCCGAGCCGTCGAGCCAGCTCCAGGCGGGCACCAGCACGCACGACAGCAACCCGAGCGTCAGTTGCGCTCCGCGCCAGCTTCGTGCCCGGAGCGAGGGTCTCGCGTTCACTTCGTGGTGATTGAGTCCTGACAGCCGGTGTCTTGGCAACGGTTCTGACAAGTCAGGCTCATCTTCTGCCACGTGCAGCGTTGCTGGGAGCACTCGCCCTGATCGAAGTACACCAAGGTCAGGTCGTCCACGCATCGCGAAGGCGGTGGGGCGCAGTCATCGTCCCAGCGCGCGCCGCCCTCCGCGGGCGCCCCCGCCTCACCGGCACTCGCTCGACTGGCATCGCCAACCTGGCCACCAGCGCCGTCTTCACCGTGGCAGCGCACCAACGGAGCGACCACCGTGCTCAGGTCTACGGGTGGTCGCCCGGCATTGCTCGCGGCTGCTCCGATGCCAGCCGTGGCTAGCGAGCCACTGACGCCCAGCGACAGCTGGCCCCCGCCACCGGAACTTTCCGCGCTTCCGCCCTTTCCGGCGCTGCCATTCGCCGCGGCGCCTTCATCGGGCGCCGTTTTGGAGTCTTGGCAGGCGCTTGCCAGGGTAGCCGCCGCCAATAGCCACCACCCAATGCGTCGCATCTGGAACAGGTTCCCTGAATGTGCCCTTTTCGTCAAGCTGGCCTGCGTGGCACGGCGCGTCACGCACAAGTCTGCCAGACTCGAGCCGGAGGACTCGTATTGAAACGGATGTTCGTCGTCGGCGGCTGCCTCTCGTGGGCGGCGTCGCTTGGCTGCACGAGCGAGGCTCCTGAGCGCACTGCGGACGACTGCGCGCAACTGACCTTCACGGCTGAGCTGCCCGGCGACACGCAAGAGGGCTATGCCTGCTTTGCTTTCGAAGCACCGCCCACTCGCCCGCTGCGCAGCCTGGTTTGGAGGCTGGCGAGTGGCTCGGGTGTCGCGCTGCATCACGCCACGCTGTACACGACCTCCGAAGCTCTACCGCGCGGCGTGGCCTTCGACTGTGACCCGATGCCGGTCGATGCGCAGGGCGTTCATGTTTGGGTCCCCGGCAGCGACGCTCTCGAGCTGCCGGACGACACGGGTATCGTCCTGCGTCCCGATACACGTAGCCTGATCGTCGAGGCTCACATGTTTCGTGCGAGCGAGGCGCCTCCGCAGGCATCGCAGGTATCGCTGTGCAGCTCGTCCGAAGCTCCCGCCAGGCTTGCCGGTCGCTTCGCTCTTGGCGCCCCGGTGCCTGCCATCAGGCCACGCACCGTGGAAAGCTCGAGCGCGCTCTGCCGTTTCGGATCCGATCTGCACCTACTGTCTTCGTGGCCACACATGCACCGGATGGGCAAGGAGTTCCATTCGGCGCTCCTGCGTGGAGGGGAGCGCATTCCGATCTTGGATCTGACGCGCTGGGATTTTGCGCGCCAACTAACCTACGCAACCGAGGTGGACGTCCAAGCAGGTGACCTGATCGAAACGACCTGCACCTGGCAAAACGACACGGACCGCTACGTGCTGCCCGGGCTCTTCAGTGACAACGAGATGTGCACCCACGGTCTGACCGCTTGGCCTGCCAACGCGGCCTACTGCGACCCCCAATAGGGGCCATTTCACGCTGCGACGAACGGGTGCTCGAGTCAGCGCGCGCGGCGGTAGTGCATGGCGACCGAGCCGCAGCGGAACGGGGTCGCCGAGAGCAGCTCGAGCCGTCGGGTGCTAGGTAGACCGGTCTGGTACAGAGTCGGCCCGTGGCCGACGATTCGAGGGTGAACGAGGAACTCGTACTCGTCGATCAAATCGAGCCGGTCCAGCTCGGTTGCGAGCTTTCCGCTACCGAGGAGTACGCCGGCCGGGGTCGCGTCCTTGAGCTTCTGCACGCCCGCGCGCAGGTCGCCGCTAATGAGGTGGCTGCCCTGCCACGAGAGGTCCGTTCGCGTCGACGACACCACGTACTTCGGCTTGGCCTCCAGCTTGACCGCCCACTCGCGCATTGCCGGCGGCGCCTGCACGTCGCCCCGGGCGACCGCGGGCCAGTGGCTCTCCATCATTTCGTAGGTGACGCGGCCCCACAGCATGGCCCCGGCCTGGTCCATGAGGCGAGTGAAGAAGGCGTGGGTCTCGTCGTCTACGATCCCTTCCTGGTGGTCGACGCAGCCGTCGAGGGTGACGTTGATGCTGAAGGTCAAGAGGCCCATGCCGCCGGATGGTTACCTAGCGGGATGATCGGGCGCAAGGCGAATGGCAAACGCAGGCTGGCGTGGGCAACGCTTTCAGACTCGTGTCGCCGCGAAGCACGTTTAGCTCCGCGGCACTGGTATTCGAGATGGTGCGGGCGATTTTTGCGGCGCCGTTGTCTGGCCGCGCATGATCTGCGCGCTTCGCCCCGCGCTTGCGCTCGTGGGCACACGAATTGCTTGGAGGGGGCTCGTCGGCGAGAGCGCGGTTCTAGCTACGGAGCAACGACCGGATGGTTACCTCACGAAACCCAGCTCGTACGGGCCAGCCGCTCGGCGCGAGCGATGCTGAATCCGGCCCGGTTGCATGACCCTTCCTGATGCGATCAAGCGAATGATGCCTTTGGCAACCGCCGCCTCGAGGCGCATGCTGCTGCTGGGGGTCGGTGTGCTCGCCTTACCCGCGCTGGTGCTGCTCGCCGTGCCGCGGCAGGAGCGGGTCCTCCACCTGTTCGTGATCGAGCGAAGCAAGAACCGCAACGTCGTGCGCTACGACCTCTTGCTCGACAAGTCTGGGTTCTACGACCCACGCCGGCCGCTCGACGTCTATTGGTCGATGCTCGCAGAGGACGGGCGGCGCGAGGAGCTTTCACTGCTCGAGCAGCAGGCGTACGGCTTCGAGCTCTTGCCCAACGCCAAGCCCACCGAGCTCGGGGTTCGCCTCGTCGCGCTGAAGAATCGGCCGCTCGTGGTGCGCGGTGGCGGCGGGGCCTATCGAGCCGAGCTCCCGATCCAAGGCGTGCCCGCGTACCTAGAGAGCGTCTTCGTAGCCACGCGTGAGGGGCCAATCTTCCCGACGGTGCTCTACCTCGAGCTGCGCGGGCGCGCCCTTCGAGACGGGCGTGCGCTTGCGGAGCGAATTCAGAAATGAACGCCGGCCTGTAGCGGATCGCAACGCACCTGCCGCGCAGTGGCTGCATTGGCTCGGGACCGTGCGCGCAATCCTTGCGCAGGGTTCCGCGCGCCAGCGGGCGGCGTGACCTCGGCGCCCACGTCCACCGCGTGTCCTAAGCTCAAATGTTCGCCTGGCACGGCTCGCCACGCGAGGCGCAACCGTTGCGCGGAGCGGCGAGCGCGGTTCAAATCCTGCTTGGCGCGTTCCTTGCTCGGTGGCGTCCGCGGAGATGCATCGTGCAACTACATGACGCGCTACTGTCGCCGGAGGCCTTTCCTGCGGCGCCCCTCTCGCACGTCGAAAGAATTGCTACCCACATTTCCTGGGTATTTCTGCTCGAACGGGACGTGTACAAGGTGAAGCGGCCGGTCGATCTCGGTTTTCTGGACTTTCGGACGCTGGAAAAGCGCAGACTCGCCTGCGAAGCCGAGGTGGAGCTCAACCGCCGCTTGGCAGCCGGCGTCTACCTGGGCGTGGTACCGATTGGCCGAACCGCTGACGGCAACTTCCACGTGAATGGGCCAGGCCAGGTCGTCGATTGGGCCGTGCACATGCGACGGGTGCCGGACGCCGACCGCGCCGACAACCTGCTCAAAGAGGGCAAGCTGTCGGTGGCTCTCCTCGACGAGATTGCGCGGCGGCTGGCGGAGTTTCACGCCCATGCCCCGCGAGACCCGCACATTGCGCACTTCGGGGCGCCAGAGCAGATCACCCAGAACGTCAGCGAGAACTTCGTACAGACCCGGAGCACGGTCGAGCGTTTTCTATCGAGGCGCGAAGCCGGGGAGCTGGAGAACTGGCAACGCAACTACCTTCGGGATCATGCGACGCTCTTTCGCGAGCGGCTGGAGCGTGGCTACGTGCGAGACGGGCACGGTGACCTCCGGCTAGAGCACGTGTACGTGGAGGCGAGCGGCATCACCATTCTCGATTGTATCGAGTTCAACGATCGCTTCAGATTTGCCGATGTTTGTGCGGATATTGCGTTCTTGTCGATGGACCTCGAAGCGGCGGGCAGAGTGGACTTGGCAGAGCTGCTACTCGCGCGCTACGCCCGCTACGCCAACGACTTCGACCTCTACGGCTTGGTCGACTTCTACGAGAGCTACCGCGCTTTCGTGCGCGCCAAGGTCGCATCGTTCACGGCCGCCGACGCGACGGTCGACTATCCGACGCGCGAGCTAGCGTTGCAACGAGCGCGTCACTACGCGCTGCTCGCGTTGTCAGCCAAGCGAAGCCCGATTGTTCCACCGGTCCTGGTTGCGATAGGCGGGCTGATCGCTTCGGGCAAGAGCACGTTGGCCGAGGGGCTCGGCAGCATGCTCGCCGCGCCGGTCGTTGACACCGACCGGATTCGCAAGCACCTGTCGGGACGATTGCCGCTAGGTCGGATGAGCGAGCGGCCGTTCGAAGGCGTCTACTCCGCGGACGCGACCGAGAAAGTCTATGACGAGCTTCGCCGACGAGCGCGGGTCGTGCTCCGCTCCGGTCGGCCGCTGATCGTGGAAGCCTCGTTCCGAACCGCGGCCGAGCGGGGGAAGATTCGTGCCCTGGCGCTCGAGTGCCAGGTCCCATTTCACTTTCTCGAGTGTCGCGCTTCGACGGAGATCTGCCAGGCTAGGCTCGTCGAGCGCGGCAAGGGACCGAGCGTCTCCGACGGTCGGCCGGAAATCTTCGACGCCTTCGCGGCGTCGTTCGAGGCAGTCACGGAGCTTGACCCCTCGGAGCACGTCGTCGTCGACACGACGCGAGACCTCGAGCTCACGCTGGATGGGCTGAGGCGGCGTTTCGGAGTCGAGCGCAGCGTTCGCCCGTCGGCCAACCCGTCGTGAACAGGCCGCGCTCATTTCGACGGACCATCGACGGTGTCGAGCTGCAATGGTCCGAGCGGGGAGCAGGCAGTAGCGTGTTGGTTCTGCACGGCCTCTCGGACTCGGAGCGCACTTGGTGGCAAGTCATGGCCGACCTCGGCAAGCACTACCGCGTGTTCGGTTTGGATTTGCCTGGCTGTGGGCTTTCGGGGCGGCCCGACGCGAGCTACAGTCTCGATTGGCAGGCGGGGCTGGTAGC
>DATAKF010000027.1:0-8867 GCA_036261775.1 Polyangiaceae bacterium
GGCGGATCTGGCGGATCGTATTTTCCTCGAGATCGACCAAGTGCACCCAAAACTCTTTGGGTTCCGTATTCGTCGAGTGCTCACCCACGGCCAGTAACCTGCCGTCGGGCGAAAGATCCATGCCAGTGAGCCCGCCGTCTCCCAGTTTTTCCGAGGCGATCTTGCCGGTCGCTAGGTCGACGATGGCGAGACCTCCATCGGTGGTGCTGACGTAGAGCACGCCCCTTGGTTCATCGAGCGCGATGTCGCTCACTTGGGGAATAGCGATGAAGCCACCCTCGTAGAGGCTGGTGGTGGCCGGCTTGCTGCCCTTGCCCGAGGTGCCCATCATCGGGTCGGGTGGGCCGGCATCGGAGCCGCCATCGTTGCTGTTGGGAATCTCGTCGGCGACCGGCGGATGACCGTCGGACCCGGCGCACGCCGCCAGGAACAACGCAACAACGAACACCTGCGAACCCCAAAGCATCTGAGCTGACGTTACCAGTCTGCCCCACCCCTCGCAACGGCCGTTCAGCCCGCTGTCCCGTTGGCAGTCGCTCCGGATGGCCTGTCCTCGCGCCCCCGCAGCCCCGGTACCCAGCTGAACCATTCGTCCGGCAGGAACGCGCACACGGCCCCGATCATCATGTATTGCCACATGCCCACGTCGGCCAACACCTCGATACCCGCGTGCAGTGCCAGCAGACCGAGCACGCACCAGCGGCGGGTCGCACGGAACAGCAAGAGCACCGTGGCGGCAGGCTCGATGACGAGCGCGTAATAGGTGGCGACCGCCAGCAGCGGCTGCAGGGCATACCAGTCCAGCCCCCAACGACCAAAGCGCGTGTCAGCGGCTGCGTGCAGCACGGTTTCGCCGTGGAGCCACGCGCCAGCCACGAGGCGTGGCCAACCTGCCGTCGCATACATGGCGATGACGTGCACTTGGACGAGCCGCAACGGCCACGCCAAAAGCTCGTATGACGCACGAAACGTGGCGTCTTTTCGACGCTTCAGCCACGCATCGACTGACCAAGCCTGGCCTGATGGCGCCAGCGCCAAGTACACCACGAACGCCGGATAAAGCTGCGCCCAGCCCATCATCAGGTACGGCTGGCGCGCCGCGAATACGACGTGGAGCGCCGCGAGCGCGAAGCCCGCCGCGCGCGTCACTAGGCCCAGGGCGAACAGCAGCCCAGAGACGACCAACGCGGCGTACAACGCCCAAACGACGGCGGGGCTCGCAATGTGGCGCAGCAAGTCGAAATGCTCGAAGCCCTCGGTGATCGCGATCGGGAACGAGGGCCAGCGCTGCGCCGTTCGATAGCCAGCCACGCCGTCAGGCCCGAAGAACACCTGCACGTAGGGCAACAGCCGCAGGTAGTAAAAGACCGCGATCAGACCGAAGACGGCCCGCATCACGAACAGCCCGCGGAAGCGGATCCGCGCGAAAAAGAAGGCTTCCAGCTTGCTCACGGCTGGCGGATTTCCCAGCTGGGTCGTGCGCAGGCGCGGCGCCCGCCCAGGTTCACCTGACCCTTGCTGCCATCGTCCAGGTTCAACCCCAGATAGATGCCGTCGACCCGCACTGCCGTCACGCCCGCTTGCTCGGCTTGGGGCACGTGACAGAAGTAGTCCGTCAGCAAGAACAGCGGCTGCATCGGCTCTTGGGCGAGGCTGCGACGATGGCCCAGGTCGATGTCGAGTAGCGGTCCACTCAGGCTCTTCGCCAGTAGCACCTCGAACGAATCGCGAACGGCGTCGACGCGCCGGTTCCGGCAGCGCTCGAGATTGTCGAACAGCACGAGTGGCGTTGGCCCCTCCCCTGTCACGCGAAAGCACGTCATGAACGGGATGGCGCGCACCGCGTTGCGCCCAGGAAACACCTCTAGCCCTGGCGTGATCCCAACGAAATGGAGCACGAAAGCCGAACCCAGCTCGAGCGTTGCGAGCGGACTCCACGGCAGCAACGCGACCGGGAAGCTCGCCGCGAGCAGCAGGAAGCAGTAGGACACCAGCCCGGCAACCCCGGCCAAGCGGAACAAGCGCGCTTTGGTGATGGCCACGTCCTCAGCGTATATCACGCACGGCGCGGCGTTCGGCGATGACATAACCGGTCAAGCCCGTAGGCCAAGCGCCGGCAAGCGCGGGTGGACCAACCACGCGGTAGTCTTGCTGCAGGATCGGCAGCAGGCGCTGAAATAGCGGAATCACCCGCAGCGTGCTCGCGGGTAGCAGCAGCCCATCGTAGGAGCCGGAGCGAACGCGCTGCTCGAACACGCCGGCCTCGGGCCGCTTGGCTAGATCCAGCTCCCCCAGCGTGGCCAGCGAGGCGTCCGGGAGCCTGCGCCAGCCCGCGTCGAGGTAAGCCGCCGTGCTGGCTGCGAAGAGGCGTTGGTGCTGCCGCGCGTCGCCACTCAGCCAGTTCACCGCCGTTTGGTGCATTCGCAGCGCCTCGGTGCGAGCTTCGCCAAGCACTGGTGAGGCTAGCGGCGTGACGACGGCGAGCGCCACGGCCAGCAGCGGATAGAGCCGCAGCGGAGACTCCGGACCCGACGGGCTAGCAGGTGACTCGGCCAGCGCTAACACCAGGGCAACCAGGCCGCCCAAGGCAAACGGCAGGAGGCTGTTTTCGCGCCCACCGTGTTTGGCGTATGCGGCCAGCGAAGTGAGGCCGATGCCGAACGTGAGCAACAGCACGCGCACGGCCGCTCGCCCAGCGGGCGTGGCGCCGGACGCTCGGTACCGGCCGATGACCAAGCCGACCGCCACCACGCACAGGAGCAGAGGCGGCGTGGCCCAAACGACCGAAGCGCGATCCCAGTCGAGCGGATGCGAAGCCTGCAGTCGGATCGCATAGTCGCTGAAGGAGCCCAGGGTCGCGTCAAAGAGCCAGATGCTCGACACGGCGAGCACGCCCGACACGGCAAGCAGACCGAGGCGACGCAGGTCGCGTTGCCACAGGTAGACCAAGCCCAGCCCGAGCCCAATGCCAGCGCCCGTCAATTTGACCATCGTGGCCACGATCGGCAGCAAAACTAGCAGCGCGAACCGGAACCGACTCGGAGGCTCGGTCTCGTCGTCGCGCATGACCAACCAGAAGGCGCCACTCAGACACAGCATCAACAAGTGATCGGGATGTAGGTGAGGTGCCAACAAGCTCGAAAACAAGAAGCCGAGGCAAGTCAGAACCAAAGCCCCGCCCAGCGCGCGCCTCCTACCCCAATAGCGGGCGAGCCCGGCCGCCAAGCAAAGCGCAGCCAATAGCTGCCACAACACACCGAGCCCCCGGTGCGCAAACAACGACAGCTCGAGTCCCAGCGGGCGCAAGAGCGCGTACTGAAGGTGCTCGAGCGCAGGCGAGTACGAGTAGCTCGTCAGCTGCGCGAAGGGCCCGTAAAACACCTCCCCTTCGCGCATCTTCCAGAGGTTGAGCAAAAGCGGAGGCTCGGACCAGATGAGCAAGTCCGTCGGGAGGCTGAGCCTGCTGCAGAGCCAGACCACGCGAGGCAAGAGCGCGGCGCCAATGACCGCTATCGACAACCAGGCGAGCCAGCGCTGTCCTCGCCCCGGCGCTATGGGCGCCACGCTTCCCAGCAGCGCCAGCGAAAGCGCCAGCCACTGCACGAAGCCTTGGAGCGCACGGAAGTCGGCGCGTAAGTCTGACATGGGCCCGAGCAGCAACCGGCCGCTCGCCGGGCTCACGGCTACGATCAGCACGCCGAAGGCGAGCGGCGCCAGCACGCCGAGCCCCAAAGCAAGGCCCGCTGCCCGCCTCGGGAGCCATCCGAGCGCGAGCCCGCCACCGTACACGAGCGACGCCGAAACGATCGCCGGCAGCCAGACGTCGGGGCCGTGAAGCGCAAGTCCACACAGGGCGAGCCCACTGGCTGCCGCGCCGAGCAGCTCCAGCGGCAGCGCTGGCCAACGCCCGCCTGCCAGCGAGGCGCCAATCAGGGCCCCAAGCCCCACCGCCGCCAGAACGCCGCGCAGGTCGAGAGGCGCTAGCTGGCGCAGCAGGCACAGCGCTAGCAGCAGCAGAGCCAGCCGCGAACGAGACAGACTCAGCGCTCGTCCCCTTCATCTTCTTCCTCGTCGGACAAGCCCTGCTTCTGCAGGCGGTAGCGCAATGAGCGAAAGGTGATGCCCAGCAGCTCGGCCGCCCGCTTGCGGACACCGCCGGTGCGCTCCAGCGCCGCCACCAGCAGGCGGCGCTCGGCCTCGTTCAGCACTTCGTCCAGGTTGAGGCCGCCCGGTGGCAAGTCGAGCAGGCTTTGCGCGGGCGAGCTAGCGTGGCCGCTGATCGACTCGGGCAAGTCACCGAGGCCGATCACGCGCGACCCCGACAGCGCGACGGCGCGTTCGATCACGTTCTCGAGCTCCCGCACGTTGCCGGGGTAGCGGTACGCTGTCAGGGCGCGCAGGCCGTCCGGCGTGAAGCCGACGACTTCTTTGCCCATCTCGGCGGAGAATCGCTGGATGAAGCGCTCGGCCAAGAGCGGAATGTCTTCGGCGCGGTCGCGCAGCGGCGGCAACGTCAAGCGAATCACGTTGAGCCGGTAGTAGAGATCTTGGCGGAACTTGCCGCTCGCGACGTCGGCTTCGACGTCACGATTGGTGGCAGCCAAGACACGCACGTCCACCGGCACCTCTTGCGCCGCACCCACCGGACGCACACTGCGCTCTTGCAGCACGCGCAAGAGCTTGACCTGCAAGCTGAGCGGCAGCTCCCCCACTTCGTCGAGCAGCACGGTGCCGCCCTCCGCCTCGCGAAACAGGCCGAGGCTCTTGGCGGAAGCGCCCGTGAACGCGCCCTTTTCGTGCCCGAACAGCTCGCTTTCCATCAGCGCCTCGGGCAAGGCTCCGCAGTTGACGACCAAGAACGGCCCGGCTGAGCGCTCCGAGCGGTCGTGAATGGCGCGCGCCACGCGCTCTTTGCCGGTGCCTGATTCGCCCGTGATGAGCACGGTGGTCTTGGCGGCGGCAATGCGCGTGGCAAGCTCGAGCACGCTGCGCATGGCCGCGCTCTTGCCCAGCACCTCGGTCGAGGAGATACGCGAGATTTGCGCTTTGAGGCGCTGGTTCTCGACGACGATGGCTTGCTTCTCGATGGCCTTGCCGACGAGCGCCGCCAGCTCCGCTCCCTCGAACGGCTTGGCCACGAAGTCGTAAGCGCCCGCGCGCATGGCCGACAGCGCGTTTTCGATGGTGGAGTGGGCGGTGACGAGGATGACCTCGGTCGACGAATTTCGGCCTTTGGCGGCGGCGAGCACGTCGAGCCCCGAGCCGTCGGGCATGGAAAGGTCGCTGACGATGGCAGGAAACGGCTGCGGCGCGCTGGCAATGGCGTCCAGCGCCGCCTTGCAGCCGGGCGCGCTGACCACCGAGTAGCCCTCGCGCCGGAACAGGATCTCGAGCATTTGACGTAGTCCTGGCTCGTCTTCGACGAGTAGGAGCTTCACCGGCGGCGGAACGATGGAAGTCACGACAGCAATGTCAGAGTAGTGCGGGGCGCGCCGCGCCTGCTAGGCTTTTGCTGGGCTCGTCCCTCGCCCGGTCTTTCTTCGATGCGCGCTCTCGTCGGTTTCGTCCTGCTGCTGTCCTTCGGCGCTGGTTGCTCCAGTAACGACGCCGCGGGCGACGCGCCGCCTAGTTTGGGCGGCAGCAGCAGCGTCGGCGGGCAGCCGACGGCCGGAAGCCAGCCGACGTCGATCGAGTTCGAGAGCGTCGGAGACCTGCCGGCGCGGGCGCAGGTACTGGTGAAGGTGAAGGTCCTGCCCCCCCAGGCCTACGCGGTGCGCTTTGCCCTGCCGACGAGCGGGGGCGATCCGCTCGACGCGGTGCTGGACCAGGCGCTCGTGACCGCCGACTCGGACGGCATCGCCAGCGTCAAGCTGACGGCTCCCAGCACCCCGGCCGAGTTCGACGTGCGAGCGAGCGTCGGCACGATCTCCAGGACCCTGCGGATTCGCGTCACCGAGAGCGGCTTCGCGAGCTTGCTGGTGCAGCCGAAGTACGCCGGCTTTCGCCAGATCACCACCTGGGTCGCCAGCGCCCACCTGGACACGACCTGCGCCAGCCTCACCGGCATACCGCCCGAAGACGGTCCCCTCGTGAGCTTGCCTGCCGCCTCCGGGTCGGCGCCCCAGCTGGACGACGTGCCGGCCGGCACGCGCCTGGCCGTAACGCTGCGCTCAGGGCATTTCGTAGGCGGCTGCGCTTCGGTGGAAAAGACGCGGCCGGGTTCCCCGAGCAATCCGCAGTTCGTGCAGGTCACGGTGCTGAATCGCCCCCTCAACCTGAGCGCTTCGACGCTGAACCTCAGCTTGGGGCTGCCGGCGGACGACACGAGCTGGAGCGCTTTCTTGCAGCAAGCCAGCGACGCCGTGCTGGCCGCCCTGCTCGGCACCAGCACCGACGACGTGGACGCCTTGTTGGACGCCATGCGCGAAGCCAGCGGCGCTTCGCGGCAGTCGTTCGAAAACGCGCGCAAAACCGAGGTTTGGGACGACTTGCTCCGCGCCCACTGGGGCTTGGGCGCCGCGACCAAAGTGCACGAGGTGTACAAGGGCTGGCTGACGGCTGGGCGACAACGCTTCAGCGAGAGCGCGCACTTGTTCACCGGCACGCTCGCGCCCATCGAGCAACCCGGCAACCCGCTCGATCAACGCAGCGCGGACCTGACGCTGCTCACGGTGGCCGATCTTCCCGCCAAGCAGGGCGGCTTCGTCGAGCGGGCGAAGGTCTCGTGGAGCGCGGGCGCCGATGATTCGATCCTGCTCGGCACCGATCTGTACGTCGTTCAATCGCAGTTGATGAGCGGGCTGGCGGAAGCAGCGCTGCTCAAAGCCAATCCAGAGGTGGCGGACGGGCCTGCGCTGCTGGCAGAAACGCTGGATTGTGACGGCCTCAGCGGCGTGTTGGCGGCAGCCGGCGCCAGCGCCGAGCTCGGCTACGACAGCTGCAACGCCAGCTGCCTCACGACCCTTTGCGAGAGCGCCGTCGCGGCGCTGTGGCAGCGGGGCGCCGACGCCACCGGCCTGGCCCCTGCCCGACTCAGCATCAACGCCACGGGTGAGCGGCCGCTCGTGGGTGACGCCGCGCAGCTGGTGGGTGTCGGTGGAACATGGCTCGGCGTCTTGACGGCCAACGACGAAGAGACGGCGACGGGAGGCAACCTCACGGCCGTCGCACCAACCGCCGAGTAACGCGGCGACTCAACCGGCGTCACGCAAAGCACGCCGCAAGTCGAGCACGAAGGCGTAGGCCAACAGCCCAGCCTCGGCGGACAGCAGCGAGCCCGCGCGTGCTTCGCGCACGAGGCTGCGAAATTTGAGGTAGCGGCGCGGCTCGATGCCGAGCAGCAGCGCCACCAGCGCCGGGTCGCGCGGAGCGTCGTGAGCGGAGCCGGCGAGGGCCGCGCCAGCAGCCAAAGCGCGGGCCACGAGCTGATCCATCGCCGCAATCGCCGCCGCGGGATCACCGAGCGCGAGCGCCGACTCCACCACCCGCACGACGCCCTGCTCGGCGGCGGGAAACAGCGAGCCAAAGCTGAAACCGCCCGTCGCCGGCGCCGGCGCCGCAGCTGGCTGCGGAGCAAAGCTGGGCGGCTGCGGCGAAAGGCTGAGCGGCGGCTCGCTGGGCGTGCGCTTCGTGGTCGCGGCAGCGCCACCGCTGACGGCCGGTAGCGTAGCGTGTACCGGCGGCACTGGCGGGGTGGGCACGTGGAGCCGAGGCTGCTCGATCTCCACGTTGTCACCGGTCACGGCTCGCGCCGCGGCCTCGCCGATGTCGGTCTCGGGCAGCTCGGACAAGCGCATCAAACCGCTGGGTGTGCGGATGGTCATGCGCGTCTCGAACACGGGCTCCCCGGTGACGCTCTCGGCGCGCCGCAGCGCCTCGACCAAGCCGCCTTCGGGCACTTCCAGCGATGCCCGCTCCATCGCGCGCGACTCGGGCACGCGGCGATCGAAGTCGTCCATCACGGCGCGCGTGATGGCTTCGAGCGCTTCGTACACGCCTTCTCCGCTGGTGGCGGTGGTGGCAAAAGAGGGCGCGGAATGCCGGTTGAGCTGACGCTCCAGCTCATCAATCGGAGTGACGTCGTAGAGGTCGCGCTTGTTGTACTGCACGACGTGCGGCACTTCGGACAGCGACTTGCCGTGGGCGCTCAGGTTGTCTTTGAGGTTTTCGAGCGTCTCGAGGTTGGCGTCCTCTCTCGCGCGCTGCGAGTCGAACACCATGACGATGCCGTCGACGCCCGTGAGCACCAGCTTGCGCGTGGCGTTGTAGTGAACCTGACCGGGCACCGTGAACAGCTGCAGGCGCACGCCCATGCCGCGCACGTGCGGCACGCGGATGGGCAAGAAGTCGAAGTACAGCGTGCGGTCGACCGGCGTCGCCAGGCTGACCATCTTGCCGCGGTGCTCGGGCTTGGCGGTCGCGTGCACGTGCTGCAGCGTGGTCGTCTTACCACCGAGCCCAGGTCCGTAGTAGACGACCTTGAAGACGAGCTCCCGCGCGAGCGGATTGACGACGGGCATGAGGGCGAGACCGGAGCCTACTCCGAATCTAGGCCGCGCCGCTGGGCTTCTTCTAGCCAGCGCAGCTCAGCGCGCCTTTGCTCTTTCCAGACTGGGGAGGCGGCCGATAGGACAACCGACCCCACCGCGGCCAGAAGCCCCGCGATCGCCAGCCCGGTCATCAGCCGATCGCGCTTTCGAGGTTGGCGCTCGACCTCGATGAGGAGCCCGAGAAAGAAGCCGGAAACGAAGCCGCCCGCGTGGGCGGCGTTGTCGATGTTGGGCGCGAAGAACGACAGCGCGCCGGCCAGGATCAGGTTGCTGAAGAACACCTGCTGCCAGCCAGGGTTCCTGCGGATCATCAGCGCC
>DATAKF010000029.1:0-6673 GCA_036261775.1 Polyangiaceae bacterium
GCAGCTCGAACTCGTTCGGTGCTTGGCGCACGAAGACCACGGATTTTCCAGCAATTTCAGTGACGCTGGCTTGGGGGACCACCAGCTTGGGCTCGCTGTTCGTCGGACCTTCCAGCGAGATTTGGCTGACGCCGAACAGGCCGATGCGCAAGAGCTCGTTCTTGTTCTTGACGCGCACGCGCGCCGTCACGGTTCGGCCAATCGGATCGATCTGCTGGCCGATGTATTCGACGGTGCCGGCGAAGTGCTCGTGCGGGTAGGCGTTGAGGTGCACCTCGGCTGTCACTCCTGCTTTGAGGCGGCTCAGATCCTTTTCGAAGACGCGCGCCAGGAACCAGACTTCGTCCAAGTTGGCGATGGTGCCGAGGGTCTGCTCGTCCGTGACGGGTTGCCCCACCACCGCGTCACGGCTCACCACGGTGCCGCCCAAGGGGGCGCGCAGCGAGATGGAAGCGGCCCCGGTTGTGCCCGCACCGAGCGAGGCCAAGAGCTCGGCCGCCGAGCGTGATTCTTGCTCCAGCGCCGCTGCCTCGCTTTCGGCGTTCACGGCGTCCTGCTCGATGCCCAATCCCTCCTTGGCCAAGGCGCGCAGACGCTGCGCGTTGGCGCGCATGGCTTGGGCTCGCGAAGCCGTCGCGGAGCGGGTGGCGCGGACTTTGGCGATCTCGGGGACTCGCACGACGGCCAGGAGGTCGCCCTTCTTGACGGGCGAGCCTTCGCGGAAGGCCACCTGCTCGAGGCGACCGCTGGACGGCGTGGAGATGCGCGCCACCCGATCCGGATCGGCGCTCACTTCGCCGGGCAAGCTCAGTGTTTCCGTCAGGGCCGCTTTGGTTACCCGAACGACCTGCACGCCCGCGTCCTTCAGCACCTCGTCGGACACGCGCACGCGGCGCGGCAAGTCCGCGTGATCGCCGTGGTCGTGGGCCGCATCGGCGGAGGCTGCCGGCGTGCCAGGGGCGTGCTCACTCGGTTTGGGCTGCTGCTTGCGGCAAGCACCGAGCCCCAGCGCGAGTAGCGCGCACAGGGTCAAACTGCGTCGAAAAATGCGCATGTGCACGTCTCCGTGACCGAGCGGCTGCTCGGCACCCAAAAAACACCAAACCAGCGAGCGCGTTGGCTCGCGAAAACGTCGCGGTTAGCTACAGCGAGACGGCGACGGTTCGGGGCGGGCGAAACAGAGACGGACGATCGGGACCGAGCGGGGCACGGCTCGCAGAAGCGGGCGCCGGGCTCGGCGCATCGGTGAAGGTGAGCAAGACGGGAGCACCGACCTCGGGTACGACGGACGTCAGCGCGTTGCTGCAATGGCAGCTCGGACAGCCCGGCAGGCAGTCGTGACACGGCCCCTCGATGGGGCATTCGTCTCGATGGCCGTCGGTGTAGCCAGCAACGGCCTGGACCAGGTCAATCAAGCCGTCGTGAGTGCCGGTGAGCTGCAGGCAGAACAGCACCAAAACCACGCGCAGGAACCACGAAAAGCGCGAAAAAGCTCGGGCTCTGGTGGAATTTGACGCGGCATGGCGGGGCACGGCCCCTCAAGGCTAGACCGAGCGCGTGAGCTACGCAACGCCCGGGGCAACCAATCAAGGCTGGCTATTCCAGCGGCTCCGCTGCAGTCAGGTCGAAGCGGTACTCCAGCGATGCGGTGAGCGCTACGGCCGGAACGCGAAACGCGGCGCTGCCGTTGGCGCGTACGTCGCGGTACTCCGGATAGGCGCGTAGGCCGAGCGCGGCAGCCAGGCTTTGGCGACGGCCGACCCACGAGTAGCCTGCGCGCAACGTCAGCTCGGGCGCTACTGCGTTCTGGCTGCTGGGGGCGAAGCCTTCGTCCGGCGTGAAGTGAAGCCACGAAGCGCGCGCGCCGAGTCCTAACCAGAACGGCTCGCCGAAGCTTGCCTCGACACCGCCTCCGAGATTTCTGACAGCTATGGCGCTCGGCTCTGCAGTACCCCAACTGATCGCGAACGAGGCCGCGACACGCCAAGTCGGGCGCAGGCGAAAGCCAAATGACGCGCAGGGGCCGAGAAGTAGGAGGGGCTTGGCGGCCCAGAGCTCGCCGCAGGCCCCGATACCGGGTTCGAGCCGCACCGGCGCGGCAGGTGTGAGCGCGGCCGGGCGCGGCGCGGGCGCGACTGCAGCTCGGCGCGGCGCGAGGGCTGGCGCCGGAGGCGACTTCGGCGGTGTCGTTGCCGCGCTCGTCGAGGCGGCCGTGCTCGGTGTGGAGGCATTGCTGCTTGGCTCCTGCGGGAAGAGGCTTTCGTCGGCGCGCGCTGCGGTGGCCTCCGAGGGGACCGTGACGTCATGCACGAGCGCCAAGACTTGCTCGACGAAGTCCTCGGGCTCGCCGGTGAGCGAGCTCTCGCGGCGCCGGCTCGGCCCTTGCGTCGGCTCGAATTCGACCCACGCGCGCTCGGACGCGCAGCGAATTTGCATCCGGCCGTCGGAAAGCCGCTTCATCGCGAGCTCCGCGCGTGCGCGAGCTTCCAGACTCGAGAGGAGCTCGCCGGAAAGCGCCGGGCAGTCCACGCTGAGTTCGGCAGGGCTCTTGGCTGCCGCGGGTCGGGTTGCGAACGCCGCAGCAAACAGGAACTGTGCCCACGCGAGCGAGCCGCGCCGAGCGCTGCCGGGCAACCTCATGCTTCTGTTCGGTTCTTGCGGCGTCGCGCGTATGAAGGCAACTATTTTCTGGGGTAGAGTGCTCGTGGCGTCGGGGGTCGGGAACCAACTCTCAGCCGCCCCCCCTGATGCATCGCTCGAAGGACAACCTGCGCCTGGTTCGGCCCGTGCCCCCGCCTCGGCCGCCCGAGGTGCGCGAGCGCGGTGCCCGTGGTGTGCTCGAGCACGGAGCCGCGGAGCGCGCCGCAGCCAAGCTGCGACGTGAGGTGCTATCGCTGATTTATCGGCAGATGCACGCGCTGGCCGGCCGCGCTGCGGACTTGGACGATCTCGTGCAGATGGCTGCTGAGCAAGTGTTTCGCTCGTTGTCTTCGTTCGAAGGCCGCAGCGCACCGTCTACGTGGACCTACCGGATTTGCTATCACACGTTGCTCAAGCAGCGGCGCTGGCACCGGCGGTGGCTGCAGCGCTTCAGCTACGCCGAAGACATACCGCACGCCGAGGTGGCCGACGAACGCGATAGCAGCCAGCTCCTGGAGCAGCGCGAGCGCGCGCGGCGGCTGCGAGCAGCGCTCGAGCGCGTCTCGCCCAAGCGGCGCGCTGTGGTCATTTTGCACGACCTCGAGGAGCTCGAGGTGGAGGAGATTGCGGCGATCGTAGGCGCCAACGAGCGTACCGTCCGCTCGCGCCTGCGCGACGGTAGAAAGCGCCTCGCCGAGGAGCTCGAGAGTGACGCGTACTTCGGCGTAGAAGCGTGCCTGCAGGAGGACCAGTGACGAAGCTCAGGGAATTCGATCGAATCGAGCTCGACCGGCTGCGCCGCATGCAGCGAAGTCACGCGGCGGATCGCCTGAACGATCGCGAGCTGTCACGACGCGTGGCACAGTTCGGCGTGCGACGACCCGCGCGAGGCTCCGCGCACGTTCTGCGTGCGGTGGCCCTCGCCGCGGCGGCAACATCGCTCGCCTTGGGCGCGTTCGCAGCTTCCGGCGCGCTCGGCTTTCACCCCTTCTCGCGCGAAGCACCAGGCGATGACGCGCGATCGAGCAAAGCCGAGCAAAGCCGAGCCGCGAGTGGCCGTAGCGCACCCCAAAGTCCAGCCGTCATGAAGGAGCCGTCGCGCGATGCACGAGCGCCGCAGTTGGCTCCGGTAGCGAGCGTCGCGCCGCTCGAAATCGAACCCAGCGCGAAGGTTGCCACGCCCAGCGCCCCGCGCAATCAGCGCGTCCTCGACGTGGTGAGCGTGGAGGTTGCCTCGGGCGGCGCTGGACGCGCTTGGACGCGCGCGGCGGAGGCGCTGCGCCGAGGGGATCACTCCGAGGCCGAGCAGGCTCTGGGAGAGCTCAGCCGCAGCGCGGAGCCAGCCACACGCGACGCGGCGCTGCTGGCGCAAGCCGAGCTCGATCTGGGCGCCGGAAGCTCGGAGCGGGCCGTGGTCGTGCTCCGGTGGTTGGCCGAACACGGAGCGACGCCGTTCGTGCGTACGCGCGCGCAGCAGATCCTCACGGAAAAGAAGTGAGGACAGAGTGCCCAGCGCCGAGGTCAGCGGGAACACACGCATCATGAGGTCGGAGCTCTCCGCGGCGCGGATCGGGTGGGTGGTCCTAGCGCTCGGCGGCGCGTGCACCGGGCCGCCAATCGATTTCAATTCTCAAGCGGGCGGAAAAGGGGGGGCGCTGGCCGCGGGGGGGGCCTCGTTCGGGGGCGCTAACGGCGCGGGAACCAACAGCACGCCCCACGTGGGCACCGCCGGCGTCACGGGGATGGGAGCGAGCGGCGGCCTGGAGGACCGCTCACCCGGCGGGGCGGTTGGGGGCAGCGATGCTGCCGGCGACGCTGCCGGAGGACTTGGCGGGGCAACCGACGCTGTGGGAGGCGCTCCCATTGGGGATCCCAGTGGGGGGATCGATTGGGAGCCGTGGCCCACGGTCGAGCCGGTGGCTGAGGAAGTGTGTATGGTCACGCAGCTCAGTGGAGGCGATGAAGCGTCGCTTCCCACGCTCGTGCGCAAGGAGACGTGGCGATACAACCCCGCTACCCGCGTTCTCACGCGGAACGGGACTACTACCGGGTACCCCTCGACGGTCTCGTACGTGCGCTTCGATGCACAGGGCCGGCGTGAAATGATTTGCCAATTCGCCGGGGGGCTCGATTGTCTGGAGTGGACGCGAGATGCGTCGGGAAATGCGACGGGGTACGCCTATTACGGCGTCGTACAAGGGCCGCTCGACGAACGAGCCCTCGACCCGGCGCATCCACCCATCCGAGCGAGTCCGCCATCGGGAGGAGGGGCGGAGAGCGAGCGGCACACCGTGACCTATGATGGTGCTGGTCTCATCAGCACCGGCACCTACTATTACCCGCAGGGCGGCGCGAGCCTCCGCTTCAGCCGAGACGCCGAGGGTCGCTGTAGCGACGTGGTCTGGACGATACCGCAAAGCCAGCTCGTCGAGGTCGATCACTGGACGCACGTCAGAGACAAGCTGGTGTCGCGCTCGGTCTCCCTGGTGAACGATCCGAACGCCGTTCGCGCGGTCATCACCTACGCGTATGGTGCCGACGGAACGCTCGCGGCGACCTCCGTCGACGGGCGCCTCGACTTTCCCGACTCCTACCTGCCGACTCCACCGCGCGACGGGGTCGTCGACTACGTCGTGCGCACCAGCAAGCAGCCCGACGGCGGCCGCTGGATCGAGCTACTTTACTTCGAGCTCGACGACGAGAGGAACAATGCGCGCGTCATACGCCAAGGGGCGCTGACCGACGTCCTTCGGACCCGCTGGTACATGTCGCCTGCCTGCGAAGCCCTGTCGCTCCCGAAGCACACCTCGCAGGCCTGCGAGTTCGAACGTCCGCTTTCATCCAGGGCGCCGCTTGCTTGGCACAATCCTTTGGTGACGCCTATTCCGATGGGGAGCATGACGCCGATGCCCGACTGATCGGGCGCTCTCGGTGCTCAGAACGCTACCTTGGCGCCGACATGGACCCAGCGGGGCGTGTTGGGGCGGGCACCGAAGGGGCGGCGCGAGACGATGTCGTGAGCGTTGAGCACGTTGATGGCGCTGGCGTAGATGCGCAGCCACTGTAGCGCCTGGTAGTAGGCGGCCGCGTCGAACGTGAGCTGCTTGTCGGTGGCCAGGCCCGATGAAATGGCGCCGCTGCCCGGCTCTTCGCGCATGCGCGACACGTAGCGCAGGCTCACACTGCCGCCGACCTGCTGGTGCTCCACGCCCGGCGTGACCGTCAGCTGGTGACGCGGCACGTACGGCATTTCGTCGCCCTTCTCGACGGTGCCGAAGATGGGATCGTCGGAGCTGAAGCTATTCAAGAACTTGGTGCGCGTCAGTGTGTACGCCACGCTGAGCGGCAGCGTGAGTGGGCCGACCTTGGGCGACACGTCGGCGAAGGCTTCGACGCCGTAAATGCGCGCCTTGCCTGCGTCGAACTGGCGATCGAGATCGGCGTCGTTGCAGCCGGAAGAGAAGCTGCAGACGTCGGTCAGGTTTTGGTAGTCGTTGTAGAAGCCGATCGCCTCGACCCGCGCCCAGCGGTTGGTGTAGCGAGCGCCGCCTTCGTAGTTGATGCTCAGCTCGGGCTTGATGTCGCTGCTGCTGCCAGGCACCGGCGGCGAGAAGCCACGGTACACGCCGCCCAGTACGCCGAGTCCGTCCACGATGCCGTAAAACGCGCCTACGCCGGGCAAGAACGGCACCGTCCAGCGCTGCACGCTCGTACCGTCGAAGCGATTGTCGAGGCCCGAGCGCACGGCTTCGATGCGAATGCCGGGCGTGACCGTCAGCGAACGCCAGGTGATGGCGTCCATGGCGTGACCTGCGATCGCGTAGGTCCAAGAGCGGTTGATCGTCGTGACGGTGGTCGCGCTGCCTTCTGGAAAGGGCTCGCCGCCAACCAAGAGAAAGGCGTCTTCGCTGTGGCGGCGCTCGACCTGATCGTGGTGGAAGCGCAGGCCTGCTTCGATGCGGTGCTCGAGCGGTCCGGTAACGGCTGCCCAGTCGAGGCGTGTCTGCACGCCTTGGGAGGTGAAGTCGCGTTG
>DATAKF010000031.1:0-36971 GCA_036261775.1 Polyangiaceae bacterium
CATGGACATTCCGGCCAGCGGTCGGCTGATGTTTTCACCCATCATCGAGATCGCCGACACGCCGCACGCCAACAAATTCGGCGTGCGTCTGCTGGGCGAGCTCGGCGTCGACGTCGGCGGTGGCTTCTCCATCGCCGCCCGCGGCGGCTACCAGGCGCGCCTGTACACCGAAGGCGGAGCCAGCGGCGGCGGCACGGTGTCGTACGCCTTCTGAGCGCGGCTGCGTCGCCGGTTCAGGTCTCGAGCCCGCGGGGGGGCCGGGTCGAGACGGCGAACGCGCAATGCGCTGGATAGGGCTTCGCGCCGGATGGGGATTCGCGCCGGATAGGGCTTCGCGCCGGATAGGGCTTCGCGCTTCCGAAAATGACTTCGCATGCGAAGTCATTCCCGGTGGACAGTTTCGCGCCGGCGAATCATCAATTAATTCAATAGGTTAGAGTGCGGCAAAATGCCCCGATCGGAATCACTTCGCATGCGAAGTGAAGATCGGGGGCGCAACTGGGCTCAGCGGCGCGCGAAGAAGGCTCCGGCCATGCAGCGACGAGAGTGGCCGAAGCGGGGCTCAGGGGCGCGAGGGAGCTGGCGGTACCGCCTGCGCGGACGAACCGGATTTTTCGGCGGGTTTGTTGCCGTTGGCGGCGGCCTTTTCGCGCTCGCGTTCTTCGCGCTCTTTTTTGCGCTTTTTGCGGCTGGCTTCGTCGTCGGGCGGGGGATGCCCGACGTCGTAGCTGGTGACTTTCGTCGACGGGGTCGAGCCTTCGGCTTTCCAGCGGAAGGCGCGCGGCAGCATGGGACGACCGAGCGCGTAGACGACGCTGGTTTCGTAGCCGGCCATGGGCGGCGTGGCGCCACCGGCGCGGTGTACGAAGGCCGGGTGGTGCGAGCCCCGATCCAGCTCGACCACGTCGCGACAGCCTGCGCGCTCGAGCGCGGTCGCCAGCGCATCGCTCGAGTCGTGCTTGGTCACGGCGACGAGCAGGCCGCCGTCGGCCGCGATGCACAGCGCGCCGCGTTGACGCAGCTCGCCCCGATCGCGCGCGCGCGGCTCGAGGGCGCCGTCCTTCATGAGCAGCGGTAGCTGCACGGCGTCTTCGTCGGCTGCCAGCTCGGGCGTGCCTGATTGCACGAGCCGCGCCTCACCGCGCGGGTTCAAGACCAGAGTGGCGTAAGCGGTGCGCAGCTGCACCGTTGCAGCGCCCGCGAAGCTCAAGCCGTAGCGCGTCGAATCGGTGGTGTGACCGAGCCCGATGGCGGCCAGCACTTCGTGCGCCTCTTTGTCGTCGAGCGACAGCTTGACGCCCTTGCTGCCCCACGCGCCCGGCTCTTTGGAGCCTGCTCGGACCCGCAGCGCCACGTGCCCCTTTTCGAAGCGCGTGAGCTGTACGTCGACGCTGCCGATGGCCAAAGTGGCGCCAAAAATGCCGGTCATCCACGCGGGCGGCGGCTGTGCGCCAGCGTCGGGTGTCCACTGGATGCCAGGCTGCTTGGGCGGCGTCGCGTCACGCACCATCACGTAGAAGAAGTCTTTGGGCGCGCCGCGCACGTACTTGTCGACGGCGATCTTCATCCCCTGATCGGCGATGCGCAGCTCGGCCTTCTGTTTGAAGGGGTTCAGCACATCCATGAAGATGAAGCCGGTGTGCGCCGGGTTCATGTCCAGGTGAATGCCGTACGAACAGCCTGCTTGACGCAGCGCCTTGCCCAGCGTGGCGCCGTCAATCTCGTCGCCCCAGCCGTAGTACAGGTGCCCGGCCGAGGTGACACAGATGGCCGAGCGGTGCGTCATCACGCTCTCGCCCTCGAGCTGCCAGCCCCACAGGTTGCGGCCCGTCGGGTTGGCGACGCCGTCTTCGACCAGTGGATCGAGGTTCTGGCGGAATGAGACGATGTTCTTCGGGATCTCGAAGCTGTTGGGCCAGCTGCCGAGCCCGACCTCGCCCGTGTCGGTGACGACGACGCTCGCGCCGCCTTTGACCGGCGGCAGCAGCACGCGCCGGTTCACCATCATGCCGTAGGCGCCATGCGTGGTTTTGAAGGCGCCGTTGAAGGTCGCGACGATGCGCCGGTACTTGCCTGGATCATCGGGCAAGCGGCCGTCACCGGGCGGGCCGATGGTCGGCTTCGGATCTTCGAAACCCGCCTGCATGCCGAGCTCCAGCTGGCGCATGTCGAGTGCGATCAGCAGCACCTCGGAGTAGGGGCGCTTCGGATCCGGGCGGATGGTGGTGCGGTAGAAGTAGGGCGGCGGTTTACCGGCGCCCTCAGGCAGGCCCAGCATCGGCTTCAAGAAGCCGTACGTCACTGGCTTCCAAACGCCTTCGGTCGCCTTGGCATCCTTCCAGATTGAAGGCACGTTGGGGGGCGGCCAGTTGTCGGCGGCATCCGTAAAGGCCGAAGCGTCCAGCACGCGCGCGACGACGGCGTTGTCCGGATCGGCTTTCAGCTCGCTGCCAGCTTTGTTGGCGAACAGCGAGTAGGCGGTGCGTTTCAGCTCGTCTTGCGCGCCGAATACCAGGTTCTCCAGCCACGCGATTGGCTCGGGCCCGACCTCGGCTCGCACCGTGTCGACCAGCCAGTGTACGAGCGGCTTGCCGCCGTGCACCTGTGGAATGGCGCGAGCCGCGTAGGCTTCGCCGCCTTCGAGCGCCGAGAGCTTGCGCGACTCGACGTCGAAGCTGAGGCCGCGCCCGGCTTGGCCAAAATCGACCGTGAGCTTTTCGGGCAAGAGCGCCAGCCGCGCATGATCCGCCGGCACGTCGAGCACGATGTCGGTGCGCCCGATGCCGCGCCACGTGCCGGTTTGCTGCAGCGACGTCAGCGCCAATAGCGCGCGGTCGAGCAGGGACTCCGGCCGGTCTTGGCTGCGGATGCCGGGCAGCTCTAGCACGCTGATGCCCTGGATCTTGCCGTACGCCAGCGTGGCAAAGCTGGCGCGAGCGCCGCGCGCTTCCAGGCCTACGTCGTCACCCTGCGGCGTGTCGGTCAGGTTGCGCACGTCGCGCACTTGGATGATTTGCCCGCCCTGGGTGACCCGCACGCGCGCCCGGTACAGGTCGCGCGGGGCGTCGGCTTTGCTGCGCGACAGGAACAGCAGGTGCCGCCCCAGAAAGGTCTCTGTCAGAAATCCGGGGCTCTCTTCCCAGGCGATGTCGTGCTCGTCGACCACCCCGCCCGTCTCGCGACTCAGCGCGGCGGATAGCCCTACCAGGGACTTTTCCGGTGGGCTGGGGGCGGCACAGTGGGTAACGAAGCCCAGCCCCAGGCAAACGCCCAGCAGCGCCGCGCGGCTCTTCAGAAACTGCCGAGGATTCGGCAGCGCGCTGACGTAAGGAAGCGGCACGGCGCCCTTCGCGTACCTTTGGCCGGGGATGGGCGCAAGTCTGCTGCGGGGAGCCCGAATTTTGAACAATTGCGGGCGCTGGGAGGCGTGGGTGCGCGGAAAATTCGGAAATACTTGTGCATTCCGGGCCCCCTTGATACGTCCCCTGCCGCGCGTGAAAAGCAACCTGGCCATTCGCCTTCTGACAGCCGCAGTGGTGGTGCCCCCGCTGCTCACCCTGCTTTTCAAGGGTCCAGCTTGGGGGTTCTTCGCGCTGGTGCTGGTCGCGACCGCGATCTCGGCCTCAGAGCTGTTCCGCATGACCCACCCGGACGATGGCGTGGCGCGCGGCATCGGCATCGTTACGGCCGTGGGCGCTGGCGCCGCGACGTACGTTTATTCGTCGGACTCTCGGGCGCTGCTCACGATGGTCTCGGCGGTCACGCTGATCGGCCTGCTCACGCCGCTGTGGCGCTTGGGCGACATGCAGTCTGCCGCGTTGCGCACCGCCGCGGGCGTCGCGGGGCCCTTTTACGTCGGCACGCTGCTGGCGTTCTTGGCCATGCTGCGCCGTGACGGCGGCGACGACGGCGGCAAGCTCGTGTTCATGTCGCTCACGTTTTCGTGGCTGGCGGACACGGGCGGCTATTTCTTTGGGCGCTTCTTGGGCAAAACGAAGCTGTACGAGGCCGTCAGCCCCAAGAAGACGCGCGCTGGTTTCGTGGGCGCGCTGGTCGGCGCCAGCGCCGGCGCGGCTCTGGCCAGCTTGTGGTACCTGCCGGCGCTGCCGCTGGCGCACGCGCTGCCGCTGGGCTTGTTTGCCGGCGCTACCGGGCAAATGGGCGACTTGGTCGAGTCACTGCTCAAGCGCTCCACCGGCATCAAAGACTCGGGCGGCATCGTGCCCGGGCACGGCGGCATGCTCGATCGCATCGACGCTTTGATCGTCGTATCCCCGATCGTTTACCTGTACGCCAGCTACAGCGGCCTGCTTCACTGAGCGGCTTGCAGCTGCACGGGCGCGGCCTGCAGCTGCCCCGGCGCAGCCTGCAGTTGCCGATGGCACAGCCACGCCCCGCCTGCCGCGACCAAGAAGATGACCGTGTAGGGCAGATCGCCGATCACGCGCAGTGACGTCCAAAAGCTGCCGTTCGAGAGCTGCAGCATGCCCAAGAGCGCTACGGCTCGCGCAGCGCCGATCACGGCGAAGCCACGAGCCAGTGCGGAGGCCGGGCGCACGCCCAGCGGCGCCAGGAAGCTCAGGCCGAGCAGGACCTGGGCGAGGAGGGTCTTCCAGATCACCGCGCAAGTCAGCCAAGTCAAAGAGACGTCTTTGGCGCCGAAGGCTCCCGCGGCCATGTCCAGGTTGGTTGGGTCCATGCCGCCGCTGACGCCCAGCCGCAGCACGAACGCGAGCACGAACCAGAACGCCAGCAATGTGAGCCAGCGCGCTTGGCTACCGGCTTCGAGCAGCGCGGCGCTGCGGCGAGCGATCAGTGTCGCGAGCCCGAGCGCGGCCAGCAGCGTCGGCAGCTCGACCTCGCGCGACACCCAGGCGTAGCCTATCAGTAGGCAAAAGAAGCCGGGAATGTGGCCCCCGCGCCGCAACTGCACGACCGCCAAGAGCGGCAGCGCGATCAAGAGTGGTCGCCCAAACCAAGCGGGCGCAAAGCGTCGCAGCAGCACCGAAATGGCGAATAGCCCGCAACCCAGGGCGATGCTGCGCAGCGAGCGCGGCGCGCCTCGCCACAGCTCGAGCGCGAGTGCAGCGAGCAACACCGCAGAGGCCACGAGCAGCATGGGAGCTGAGCGGTTCCAGCCAAAACCCGCGAGACCGTTGGGGTGCCAGCCCGCAGGAAACAGCGCCAGCCCCCAGGTCACGAGCAGGCTCAGGTCGAGCAGCCGCCCCTCGCGCGTCTGGCCAGGGCCCGAGATACCCCAGCGCTTGGTGCTTGCGGAAGCCAAGACCAGGAGCGGAACGATCAAGCACACCGCGAACGCGACGGGCTGCAGGTTGCGCGGGTACGAAACCGCCAGCGCGCCGGGCACGAGCAGCGGGGCGAACCGCCCAAGCTTGTCGAGCCACGCCACGAAACGCTCGGGGTACACGAGCAAGAGCAGCGTGGGCAGGTTGAAGACCCCGAACAAGATGCCCACGGTTCGCTTCGGCCAGGCTCCGGGCAGATTCTCCACGTACGCGGTCAGCGCGATGGACAGCAGAGTCACCAGCACGGCGCCCACGAGCGCACCCAGCGAGACCCGGCCGAGCCACGCGCGAGCAACGAGCAGCGCGCCTGCGCAGATGCCGCCGAACAGCCACAAGGCGTGAGCCGAGAACGCGCCCTGGTGCGCCAAAATCAACGCCCGCGCTCGCGTGGCCAGGTCGCGCGCGGCACTGGTCACCGCCGCTGGCTCCGTCGTGGCCTTGGCTTCCAGGTCGTGGCGCTGGGCTTCGAGGCGAGCGGCGCCGCGCTCGTCCAAGGTGCCGGCAAAGCGCAGCACCCGGGCAACGTCGTGCAGTGCCAGCCGCGCGCGCGTGTCGGCAGAGACGTCGAGCCAGTCCGTCAGCAGGTGGCCTTGCGAATGAACGCCAGCCGGCGCGCCGAGCAGCGCCGCCAGCGTGCCGGCGACGTCGGTTTGGTCGAGCGGCTTGGGCTTGCTGGCGTCCGCCGCGGCGGGCGCGGGAGGTGCGACGCCGGGCCCGTAGGCGAAGAGCGGAGTACGGCGCTGGATGGGCACGTCGCTGCCATGGTCCCCCGCGTCGTTGGCGCCGTGGTCGCTGGTGACAACGACCGTCCACTCGGGCCCGAGCTCCGCGAGCAGGCCGAACAGTTTGGTGTCGAGCTCGCGAATGTGCCGGCGGTATTGCGCGGACTGCACCCCGTAGGCGTGCATTTGGTGATCCGGCACTGCAAAATGCACGATCAGCAAATTGGGCGAGGTCGCTAGCGCCTCGCGCGCGCTTGCGAAGTTGACGTCGCTGTAGTCGTAGTCAATCGCCATGCCCGGTGGATCCCGCCAGACGCGGTCGAAGTGCGGGCCGAACATCTTGATCCACGTGGTGTCGCCGACGAACGTCGCGCTCAACCCGAGCCGGCGCGCGTTGCCTATCCAGCTCTCGTAGCGCACCGGATCGGGCGAAAGGTTGTGGACGATTTGCTCGAGTTGGCCGGGCTGGCCGCTGCCGAAATTCTGGATGGCGGCCGAGGTGATGCTGAGCGGACCGGACATGACCTCGGCGCTGCGCTTCGTGCGCATGGCTTCAGCGAAGCTGGGCATGCGCTCCGGGTTCGTCGCCAAGTCGTAGCGCAGCCCGTCGATGACGACGAACAGCAGGTGGCGTGTCAGGGGACCGTGCGCGGCGCTCGCGGCTGGCAAGGCTGGCGGCGCTTGCGGGCGCACCAGCGCCAGTGACGCGAAAATCACCCCCAGCACGAACACCGCGCTGACCACCAGCGCCACGACTCGATTCGACAAGGCGCGCACAGTAGTTCACGCCACCGACGCGCGGCAACCGCGTCGGCGCCGAGGCGGCCGGCTCGCCCAGGCGCCGCGCTATTCGAACTGCTTGGCGGACTCGACCAAGGCGCCCGGCGTGAACCCCGGCAGCTCCTCGGTGATGACCTGGCCGTCGATGGCGGTCAGGCGCAGGGTGAAGGCGCCTTCACCAAAGCCGGAAGGGTCGGTCAACGTGCCGTCGCCCGCGCGCTCCAGCTCGACGAAATCCTTGTCGCCATTGCCCTTCACTTCGGCCTTCAGCAGCGGCACGCGCGGGTTCCTTACCCACAGGCTGGTCCAATACACGTTGGCCCCGGTCTGGAACTCGTACTGCAGCGGACCCGCCTCGGGGCAGCGCGCAAAGGTCCAGGTTTGGCTGCGCGGAAACTCGCCTTGGTGAATGGCCTCGTAGACGTTGGGGCTGACGTCGATGTCGCCGTCTTCTGCCTCCGTGCCGTAGGTGACGACGCGCGCGACGATGGATTTACCCATGCCGGTCTCGATCAAGATGCACGCGTCGCAGACGCCGCCGCCTTGGTTGAAAGCGTTGGCCACGCCGGCCAGGTACTCGCCCGAGAGACCGACGCTGGGCCAGAGCTCTTTGCGGTACTTGGTCGTGGGGGCGCAGGCGTTGTGCCACTCGCTCTCGGAAAAATCGACGGGTCCCAAGTGGTAGACGCCGGTGTGCCCGTCGCCAAACTTGTCGCCCATGGTGGTCACGATGCCGGGCGGCACTTTGTCGGGCTTCGACCCGTCGTCATCCGAAGAGCAAGCGCTGAGCAATACCAAGAGCACGAAAAGACTCTTCATGGTTGTGTCCTGACGCAACGAGCGGCGGCCGCACTTTCGACCATCTTCAGGCTGGGCGAAACACCGAGGCTCGTTTCCAGGGCAAAAGCGTAGCGTTCGCTGCCGAAGCTCGGGGCTGGAGTCGACGACCAGTAGTTCGTCGCCACCTCGGCGCCGTATTCGGCGTGCAGCACGGGCCCCTCCGTGGCCGCTTCGTCGACGAGTGTTGCCAGCTCTTTCATGCTTGGTAGGCGCCAGTCGCTCTTGCCGGCGTGAGTCAGGCCCTCGCAGTAGGCCAGGCTCTCTTGCCAGGTCTTGGAGGTCACGAGTAGCTCGGTCACCTGCCAGACCAGCTTGGTGGCGTTGTCCGTCACCACGTCGGTGTCGACTGTCAGCGAGCCACCCGAGGTCGCTCCGCGCACGCAACGCGCCCCGAACGTCGTCGAAGCGACCGCTAGCGTCCAGGTGCCGAGCTGATCGTTCATGATGTAGAACTGATCCACTTCTCTGGCGGTCGCCGACGCGGTCCAGTAGGTGCCGGTCGCGTCCAGCGGGATCTGAGGCGGCAGGGCATAGCCGCTGCCCATGCCCAGATCGAGCAGTGAAACGAACTCGAGGCGCGTGGGCAAGCGCCAATCGGTCTTGCCGCCGAGCTGCAGCTCCTCGCAGTAGGTCACGGCTTCGGCCTGGGTTTTGCTCTTCTTCTCGGGCTCGATCTGCCAGACGAGGCCCGTCACCGAGTCCTTCAGGCCCGAGCTTTCGGGCGAGTAGCTGGGCACGTTGATGCGATACGTGCCGTCTTGGCCGAAGAACGGATCGCCCGTCTGCGGGCAAGGGGTGGGCTGCAGTGAGCTCGCGCAGCTGCCCGTCAGCGAGTCCGGCCAGGGACCGCCGGTGGACACGACGAGATCGGGCGGCGCGGGTTCGGCGCTGCCGCCGGCGCCCCCCGCTCCTCCCACGTCGACGGGAGGCTCGCCTCCTTCGGATCCCGAGCCCGCGCTCGAGCTGCCAGCGCTACCCGCCTTGCCTGCCGTTGCTGCGCCGGCGTCGCCGCTTCCTGCGCCTCCGAGCGCGCCCGCGCCTCCGTTGTTGTCTCCTCCGGGTGTCGAGGTCGAGCCAGCGTGTGCCTTGCCTCCGCTCGAGCTAGCTCCGGCGCTGCCGCTGGCGCCAGCAGGCGCTGCGGTATCGTCGTTCGAGCAGCCCCAAGCAAAGCCGAGCCCAACCATGACCACGGTCCACGTTCGTGGAGCAATCGATCGACGCATGAATCCCTCAACGTCCAAGATACGGCGTCTCGTGAGGCCGTGCTAGACGGTTTCCGGGCAAAATCCGGGCGAGGTAGCTCAATCCGCGGCGATGCACAGGAAATGATCGATGATCTGGAAGTGGTCGTCGAACAGCTGGCTCAACATGCCCGGCAGCTCCGAACGGTCGAACCAGCGCGCGGCTTGGGCGTCGTCGGAGCCAGTTACCTCTGGCAGCGCTGCGCTATTTGCCGGTAGGGCAAAGTAGTGGGCGTGGGTGATGGTGCGGCCGCGTTGGCTGCGCTGGGGGTGGTCGAAAACGGCCACCCCGCGCAGGGCTGCGCGGAGCTCGGCGTCCGAGCAGCTCACTTGAGTTTCTTCGCGCAGCTCACGGATGGCGGCGTCGACCAGCCGCTCTCCGCCGTCCAGGAACCCGCCGGGTAGGGCCCACAGGTCTTTGCCGGGCGCGCGCCCGCGTTGTACCAGCAGCAGCCGTTGTCCAACCGTCACCACCGCGTCGACCGTAACGAATGGCCCGGTGCCGTACTTCTTTCGATCTTCCTCGAGCGCCAAGAGCTCCGCGCGCAGCCGCTCGAAGTCCGGCGTGGCGCGAAACGCGCCGAGGAAGCGCGCGACCGCCGCGGGAACCGCTCTCACCAGCTCGGGGGGCAGCGCGGACGGCTCGCTCGCGAAGTACAGCCTGCGCAGCGAGGTCGCGTCGATGTCGGCCTGGCGTGGTAGCTGTAGCTCGGTCCACTCCGGAAACGCGCTCAGGTAAGAGCTGCTGTCGTCTTTGCGAAAGCCTACCAGCGTGACTTTACCTTGGCACTCTCGCGCCACGGCGGCCTTCACGGCGCGCGCCCAGCGCGGTTCGTCGTAGTAGTCGCGCACGGTGATGAAGCTGACGCGCTCCTGCTGCTCGGGCGTCAAGCTGTCGCGGATGGTCGCGATGCGCTCGCTTTCGGTGAACGGGTTCTTGGCCAGCCGTGGGCTTCCGGCCGAGCCCACCACCACGACCGCTCGCGGCGCCACTGCGAGCGCGTGCTCCAAGAGCGCCAGGTGCCCGAGGTGAAACGGTTGAAAGCGGCCGATCAGCACGGCCAAGTCGGAGTCGCGTCCCGGCGTCATCAGGCGAACTTAACACGCGCTAATTCTTCGAAGCGGCCAGCTTCGCGTAGGCGCACGCCCTGTCGATCCCGGAGCGGCAGGCTTTTTCGGCGTCCGCAAGGGCCTCGGCGCGACGGCCGGAGTTGTAGTATGCGCCGCTGCGTTCGTCATAGGCGCGCCCGTCCTCCGGATGGCGGCTCAGGTACTCGGTCCAGAACTCAATCACCCTTGGGTATTGCTTGCGAAGCGCCAGCGCGTAATCCAGCTGCTGGTAGGCGCGAAAGTCGTCGGGGGCGCTCTTGACCTTGGCTTCCAGCGCGGCCAGCTCCGCCGGGGTACCGGTAACGTTGCCGCGTACGGCGGTTGCCATGCGGTTGAGCACGCTACCGTTGGTGGGTACGAGCTGGCTCGCGAGCTCCAAGAGCTCGATGGCGCGGTCGCGGTTACCGCGCTGGTGCGCCTCCCAGCCGTCGTGATCGAGCCAATAGGCGGCTTGCCCGGCGGCCCAGCGAGCGTTGTGCGCCGTGGGATCGATGCGCATGACGTTCAGGATGTCACGCGCGACGTTCTCCCACTCGCGCTTGCGCACGTACAGCTCCGCACGCGTCACGCGCGGTGAGGTCAGCTCGGGTCGTAGCTCGATGGCAAGGTCGAGATCTTGCTGCGCGCGCTCTAGGTCTTTCTTTGCCATCCACACCTCGGCGCGGTCCTCCAAGAAGTCGGCGTGGTCTGCCAGCGCGCAGGCTTTGTTGATGTGCTCGAGCGCTGCGTCCCAGTTCTCGGCCTCGCGCGCGATCTTGGCGTGCTCGCGGTCGATGTAGCCGATCAGTAGCTTGAGCTTCGGGTTGGCGGCGCGCGGCGTTTTGGCCGCAAAAGCCAGCATTTTCGGGAAGCTTCCGCCCCAGCGCGGTTGCAGACTGTACAGGTACACCACCCGCACGGCGTAGCAGGTTGGACAGGTGCGCAAGGCGCCTGCCAGTGCGCTGTCCATCACTGCGTGTTGGCTCGTGATCAGGGCCACGCTGATCTGCGCGCGCTGCGCGGCCATCAGCTTGGGGCGCTTGGCCAGCGCCGTGCTCAGGTGTTGGAGGGAGAGCTTGGCAGTTGCGTGCATGAGCACGAAATTTTGAGCCGGCGTCTCTTTGGCGAACTGCGTCCCGCGCTCGGCGAATGCGCGAGCCGAGAGATGACCGCCGAGCGCCAAGTATGGCGCAAACGAGTCGGGGGTCGCGCGCGCCCACGCCTCGAGCTTGGGTAAGAGCTCTGGCTCGGCGCTGGCAAATGCGTCCGCCATTTGGACGGTCCACATCTCCTTCTTGTTGTCAGCCTCGAACGCCGCCTGAATTTCCTCGAAGTACTTGGACAGCTCTTGGTAGCGCTCGTAGTAGAGCAAGCTGCGCAGGCCGGCCGGGTCCACGTAACTCTTGGGATAGCCGAACTCGTCCGTGCCCGGGCGCTCCTTCAACGGCAGCGCGGTGGGGAGCGGAGCCGGCGCGACGACGACCACGCTGTGGGTCCGATCGACCCGCTCCTTCGCCACGACCTCGGCCTTCTTTTCGCTCTGCACGGCGCGCTGGCGAGCGCGCTGCATGAGGCCCTCGAACCCTTGTATGCCGAAGAGCACGGCCCCTGCGACCAAGGCGCTGCCCAAGACGCCGACGACCACCATCAACGCTTTCGTTCCCGCCGACTGCCCCGCCATGCGCCTTCCTCTAGCACGCACGGTGTCTGGCCGGACGCGCGGCGTGGTGGTGGAGACACGGCTGGACGGGGCCAAAGATGTGCATTTACCCGCAAAAGGGTGCGGTTTCGCGCGCGCACGCCGGTTGCAACCCCGCCCCTCGAGGCAAAGTGATGAAGCAGCTCGGTGGCGTGTCTGGTTGGCTGAAATCGAGGGTCTGGCTGGGAGCGTTGGTTGGGTTGGCTCTTGCTCCGGGTACGGCGCGGGCCGCCGCGGACGCACCGCCGACCGACAAGACGCTCTCCCCCTACTTCGTAGTGGAAGGCGCCGACCCCAACGTCGAAGCCTTGCCGCTCGAGTCGACGAAGGTGGACGTGCAGGTCACGGGCGTGATCGCCGAGGTCACGGTCACTCAGGCCTACAAGAATGCGGGCAAGAAGCCGATCAACGCGCAGTACGTGTTCCCGGCTTCGACGCGCGCGGCCGTGCACGGCATGCGCATGCAGGTGCGCGATCAAATCATCGAAGCGCAGATCAAAGAGAAGCAACAGGCCGCGCAGGTGTTCGAGGCGGCCAAGAAGGCTGGCAAGAGCGCGAGCCTGCTGGAGCAAGAGCGCCCGAACGTGTTCACCATGAAGGTGGCCAACGTGATGCCGGGCGACCACCTGCAGGTGAGCCTGCGCTACAGCGAGCTGCTCGTGCCTACCGGCGGCGTGTACGAGCTGGACTATCCGACGGTCGTCGGCCCGCGCTATTCGAACCAAGTCGCTGCGGCGGCCAAGCCCCAAGACCAGTTCATCGCCAGCCCTTACACACCTTCCGGCGGTGCGCCCAGCTACAGCTTCGAGCTGAGCGGCAGCGTGTCGACGCCGATTCCGCTGCAGACGCTGGAAAGCCCTTCGCACAGCATCGTGAGCAGCGTCGACAACCCGGGACTACGGCACTTTTCGGTGGCTGCCAGCGAGCGCGCGGGCGGCAACCGCGACTTCATCCTGCGCTATCGATTGGCGGGTGACGCCGTACAATCGGGCCTCTCATTGTTCGATTCTGGAGGAGAAAAGTTCTTTTTGCTCCAGGTCGAGCCGCCCAAGCGCGTGCCCACCGAGCTGATTCCGCCGCGCGAGTACGTGTTCATCGTCGACGTGTCGGGCAGCATGAGCGGCTTCCCGCTCGAGACCACCAAGAAGCTCTTGCGTGAGCTGATTGGAGGGCTGCGCGCGACCGACAAGTTCAACGTGCTGCTCTTCTCGGGCGCTACGGCGCTGCTAGCCGAGCATTCGCTGCCAGCGACGGCTTCGAACATCGCGCTGGCGACGCGTTTCATCGATGACCAGAACGGCGGCGGCGGTACGGAGCTGCTCCCGGCGCTCGAGCAGGCCTTCGCGTTGTCGAAGAGCGACGGCCTTTCGCGCAGCTTCTTGATCGTGACCGACGGGTACATCGGGCAGGATCGCGGCGCCATCGACTTGGTGCGAAACAAGCTGTCGAACGCCAACGTGTTCGCGTTCGGCATCGGCAGCAGCGTGAACCGCTTCTTGATCGAAGGCGTTGCCAAGGCGGGCGCCGGCGAGCCGTTCGTGGTGACGGAGCCGGGTCAAGCCAACGCGACCGCCGAGCGGCTGCGCGACTACGTCAAATCGCCGGTCTTGACCGACGTGAAGGTCGCCTACGAAGGATTCGACGCCTACGACGTGGAGCCCAAGACGTTTCCCGACGTGCTGGCAGAGCGCCCGATCGTAATTCTTGGCAAGTACCGCGGTGACGCGAAGGGCTTCGTCAACCTGAACGGCTTGACCGGCAAGGGCGGCTTCAGCCAGCGCTTCGATTTGAGCCAGGTGAAGTCGCGCCCCGAGCACCGCGCGCTGTCGTTCTTGTGGGCGCGGAGCCGCATCGCAACCTTGGGCGACTTTGGCTTTGCCGAGCCGACGGCGCTGGCCAAGAGCGAGATCACGGCGCTGGGCCTGAAGTACAACTTGCTGACCGACTACACCTCGTTCGTGGCGGTGGCGCGCAAGGTCGTGAACCCCGGCGGCGCCGCGCAGAACGTCGACCAGCCGCTGCCGCTGCCTGCAGGCGTCTCCAACAGCGCCGTGGGCCCGAGCGGCGATGGCGCCGACGAGCCCGAGCTGTGGCTGCTACTTGGCCTCTTGGCGTCGATGCTGGCCTGGCGCGCCGCTCAACCGCGCCGCTCGGAGCTCTCCTCGTGAGCACCTCCGGCCTGCGGCGCTTCATGTCCGCACTGAATCCTCAATCCTCCACCCTCACTACTCTTCCCACCACTCTCTTGGCGCTCGCGCTGGCCGGCTTATTGAAGCACCACTACAGCCACGCGTCGGCGGAGGACCTGCGCTGGATCTTGCAACCGACGACCTTCCTTACTTCGTGCCTCGTCTCGGGTGAGTTCACGTTCCAGGCGGGGGAGGGGTACCTGAGCCGCGAGCATTCGGTGCTGATCTCGCCGGCTTGTGCGGGGGTGAACTTTCTGGTGGTCGCGCTGCTCTCGCTGGTGTTGGGCTTTGCGGGGCGCTTTGCGGCCTGGCGTCAGCGCGGGCTATGGCTGGTGGGCTCCGTGGTGGCTGCGTACCTGACGACGCTGGTGGTCAACGCGCTGCGCATCGCTCTCTCCGTCGCGCTGGCGCACTTGGCGGCCCGCCTGACAGGTCTTACATTCCAAAGCGTCCACCGACTGCTAGGCATCTTCATCTACCTGTTTGGATTGCTCGGCCTATGTCTGACGGTTCAACTTTGGCTGTCCAGCCGGGGCGTCCTTCCCCGCAAAGCTGCAAGCGCGCACCCGAGCCGCGCGCCCTTGCTGGCGCTGGGCTGCTACGTCGCCGTCACGCTGCTGGTCCCGCTGCTCGGTGGTGCCGCCCACAACCCCGAATACTGGTCTCACGCGGCGCCAGTGTCGGTGTTGGTAGGACTATCGGCTGCGTTACTTTTTGCCGCGAGAGGTCGTACCTGGGATGATGGACGGCATGCATTCCGCTCCTCCGAGCGCCCCGAGCGAGTCGCGGCTGAGCAAAGCTCCTGCCGCTGAAAAGTACGAGTTTTTCAAGGTCATTCAGGGCTACCTGGACCAAGCCGCCAAGCTGGTCGAGCTGCCCGAGCACGTGCGCGCCATCCTGGCGCAGCCCAAAAACGAGATCATCGTCAACTTTCCCGTGTTGATGGACAACGGGGAGTACCGAGTCTTCAAGGGCTACCGCATCCAGCACTCCAACATCCTGGGCCCGTACAAGGGCGGCATGCGCTACCACGAGTCTGCCGGGCTCGACGACTTCAAGGCGCTTGCCGCCATGATGACCTGGAAGTGCTCGCTGATGAACCTGCCGTACGGCGGCGCCAAGGGCGGCATCAAGTTCAACCCGCGCGATGTGTCGCGCAAAGAGCTGAGCCGCATCACACGGCGCTTCTTCCACGCGCTCGGCAACAACATCGGCCCGGACTACGACATTCCGGCGCCTGACGTGGGCACCAACGCGCAGGTCATGGCCTGGGCCGTCGATACGTACATGAACACGGTCGGCATCGTCAGCAAGCAAGACGTGCAGGGTGTGGTGACCGGCAAGCCCATCGCCAGCGGCGGTACCGTCGGCCGTGAAAAGGCCACCGGGCAGGGCCTGGTTCACTGCGTCATTCAATGGGCCAAGCGCAACCGCTTCGATTTGAAGGGGAAAAAGCTGATGGTTCAGGGCTTCGGCAACGTCGGCTCCAACGCCGCGGTGCTGCTCAGCCACTTGGGCGTCTCGCTGGTCGCGGTGGGTGATCACACCGGGTACCTCACCAACCCCGAAGGCTTCAACGCGCACCGGCTGCAGCAGTACGTGGCCAAGCACGGCTCGATTGCCGGCTACGCCAACGGCACGGCCATTACGCGCGAGCAGTTCTTCGGTAGCGCCGCCGACATCTTCATCCCCGCTGCGCTCGAGAACCAGATCGGCCCTGGTGAAGCCGAGGCGCTGCAGGTTTCGCTCGTCGCGGAAGGCGCCAACGGCCCTTGTTCGCCCGAGGGCGAGGCCATCTTGCGGCGTCGCAACATCGAGGTCTTGCCCGACGTGCTGGCCAACGCCGGCGGCGTGACCGTGAGCTACTACGAGTGGGTGCAGAACAAGCGCAGCGAGACGTGGACGCTCGAAGAAGTCGACGACCGGCTGGAGCGCGCGATGATCGAAGCCTACGACCGAATGCAGCAGTTCGCGGAGCTACACAAGTGTGACTATCGCATTGCCTGCTACGGTGTCGCACTCGAGCGCCTGAAGAAGGTGTACGAGGAGCGCGAGATTTTTCCGTAGTTGCAGCCATAGCGTCAAAAAATCCAACGCCAACTCGATCGTGGGTGCTTACGCCTACAAATGGCCCTGCCGTTGATCGTGTGTGCAACGCGCGACGCAAGCGGTGGTTCACCTGGCGCTCCTGCCGCTCTTCTTGGGCGCGCTGGCTTGCGGCCAGGATCCGAGCCATCCGGCAGCCGCGGGCATGCCGCCTGTCGCGGCCGACGACAACGACGACTCGCTCGACTTGGGCGTGGACGGCTCGGCCGAAGCTGCGGCCTGCGTCGGTGTCGAGGCACAAGCGGTGCCGCTGCCGGTTGACCTGTTCGCGGTCGTGGATCGCTCGGGTTCGATGGGCGACGCGACGTTGACCGGCGTTTCCAAGTGGTACGCCACGAAGATGGCGTTCCACGACTTCTTGGAGCACGCGCCGCGTGGCATGGGCTTTGGGCTGTCGCTGTTTCCGGTGCCGGGCGTCGCGTCGTCGTGCGCCACCAGCTACTACCGCGAGCAGGCTCTGCCGATCGCCGACGTCGAAGCCCGCATCCGCGGCGTCGAGGCGCGCTTCGACGCCGCGCCGCCAGACGGCTCTACGCCCACGGCTCCCGCCTTGACGGCCGCGCTCGAGCTGGCCCAAAGCTACGCGCTCGCCCACGTCGATCGCTCCGTGGTGGTGGTGCTGGCGACCGATGGCTTGCCGACCAGCTGCTCGCCGACCGACACCGCCGCGCTGGCCCAACTGGCCAAGGCCGCGCTGGAAGGCCCAGCTCACGTGCGCACCTTGGTGGTGGCTTCGCGCTCGCTCGACGAGATGGATCTGTCCGGCCTCGAGCAAATTGCTGCCGCTGGCGGCACGGGCCGCTCGCTCGTCATCGATCCTCACGCCGATTTCGCCAAACAGCTGCGTGGCGCGTTGAGCGCGGCCGCCGCGCGCGACGTTGCCTGTGACTTGGCCTTGCCGGAGCCTCCCACGGGCTCGCACCTCGACTACGATGCCGTGAACGTCGTGGTCGACGGCGCTGACGGTCGGGTCGTTTTGCCGCGCGTTTCGGGTCCCACGGCCTGCACGTCGAACGGCGGCTGGTATTACGACGTCGACCCCGACAAGGGTGCCCCGTCGCGGCTCGACATGTGCAAATCGTCCTGCGAGCGCGCTGGCGCTCAGGCGAACGCCGAGAGTGCGCTGCGCGTCGAGCTTGGCTGTAAGAGCCTAGTACGCTAGCTCCGGGCACGCTAGCGTGAGGCAGGCACTGCTTCAGAGCGCCTCGAGACCGCGATGAAAGCCGACTCGGACGACGACCGTATCCGCGCGCTCGAAGGGGAAGTGCGTCGCTTGACGCTGATGCTGGAGAGCGCGCCCGAGTTCATCACGCGCATCACGGTGGACGGTAAGTTTCTTTACGTAAACAGGTTGGCCCCGGGCTTCGAGATGAAGGACGTGCTTGGCACGTCGGTGGACAATTATGTGCCGCCCGAGTACCGCGAGCGCGCGCACGAGGCAATACGCGCGGCCTGCGAAACCGGCAAGGTGCAGGAGTACCCAACCGTGGGGCGCATCAGCGCTGACAAGGTTGGGCACTACCTGACGCGCGTTAGCCCCGTCTTCGAGAACGGTCGCGTGACTTCACTCGTGCTGATCGCGCTGGATGTCACGGCCTTGGAAGAGAGCCGCACGCTCTTACAGGTCGCGCTCGACGCCACCGAGCTGGGCATCTGGACCTACGAGCCTGCCACCGGCGAAGGCTCTTGGGACGAGACAGCCCGCCGCATCTTCGGCGCCGCGCCAGAAGACGGCCCGCCGACGCTGGCGCTGATCGAGGCGCGCATTCATCCCGATGATCGCGCCCTGGTTCACGAAAAGTTGGCCGAGGCCATGCGGACCGGACGCTACGGCCCGGTTCAGCACCGCATCGTGCTGCCGACGGGCGAGGTGCGCTGGTCGGCCGCCTCCGGCGTGGTCGTCAGAAACCATGAAGGCGGGGTGCTGCGCATCGTCGGCAGCATGATGGACGTGACGCAGCGCCGGGCGCTGGAGGCGCGGCTGCTGGAGGCGCAAAAGCTCGAAAGCATCGGGCGTTTGGCGGGCGGGGTGGCGCACGACTTCAACAACATGCTCACGGCCATCCTGGGCAACGTGGACTTTGCGGCAAGCGCCAGCTCGCTCGACGAAGTGCGCCCGCTGCTCGAGGAGATCCGTCTGACCGCGGAGCGCAGCGCGGCGCTCACGGCGCAGCTGCTGGCGTTTGCCCGGCGCCAGCTGATCGAGCCGAAGGTGTTCGAGCCTGGTGCGCTGCTCACGCGGCTCGAGGCGCTGCTGCGTCGGCTGCTCGGGGAGCATGTGACGTTGTCGGTCACCTTAGGCCGCAGCGGGTGCGTGCGCGTCGATCCGAGTCAGCTCGAGCAGGTGGTATTGAACCTGATCACGAACGCGCGTGACAGCATGCCGCAAGGCGGCCGCGTCCGGCTGCAGCTGGGGGACGCGACGATCGGCCCCGCCGACGCCGCGCGCTTGCCGGACTTGAGCCCAGGGCCATACGTGGTGATCAGCGTGACCGACGACGGCGACGGCATTCCGGCTCACGCGCTGCCGCATATCTTCGAGCCGTTCTTCAGCACACGCCGCGGTGGCACCGGGCTCGGGCTCGCGACCTGTTACGGCATCGTCAAGCAGAGCGGCGGCCACATCGCCGTCAGCAGTGAGCCCGGCAGCGGCTCCACATTTTCGGTGTACCTGCCGCGCGCCGAAAGCAGCGGCGTCCTGGCGCGCGAGGCGCCGGCGCCCGAGGTCAGCGCCACCGGCACCGAGCGCGTGCTGCTCGTCGAAGACGAGGCCGTCGTGCGCGGCATCATCGAACGCACGCTGGTGCAAGCCGGCTATCGCGTGGTCGTCGCCACGAGCGGCGACGAAGCGCTCGAGCTGAGCGACGCAGACGCCGGCTTCGATCTGTTGCTCACGGACGTGGTGATGCCAGGGCTCAGCGGTTTGGAGCTGGGCAAGCGCCTGGGCGAGCGCTGGCCCGGGCTGCGCGTGCTGTACATTTCTGGTTACACTGAGGACGTGGTGAACGGCGAGGGCGTCGCCGGCCTCGGCGCGCCGTTCCTGCAAAAGCCCTTTCTACCCGTCGACTTGCTGGCCGCCGTGCGCAAGCTGCTCGACGCCAACCGCTAACATTCGGTTAGTATGCGGGCGCATGGCCGCCGTAGACCCCGAGCAGCACGAGGTGGTGTTTCGTATTGCGGTGATCGGCGGCGCTGGTCAACGCCTCGTCGATGCGTTGAAGCTCAACAATGGTCAGCTCGAGCTGGGCGCCGTCGCCGGTTACAAGTCCCGCTTCGTGTTCCAGGTGTTCGCCGATGATCCGTGGGCGGCAGACGGAGCCGACGGTCAAGCCATCGAGGCGCTGGTGCCGTCGCTCGACGCGCTGGTGCTGAGCGACGACTTCGCCGCTGGCAGTCACTACTCCAGCACCGCCGTCGAGAAGCTCTCCAAGGTGCTGGCCCCGCTCAAGCTGCACGTTCCCAGCGCCATCTTCGGCGGCCCCGCCCTCGCCGAAGAATGGCAATCCCTCTCCGGCACCCCCGCCGTCGCCCACGTCGACCCCGTGCCGGACAACGCGCAAGCCGTCGTAAAGGCACTGGTGAAGGCATTGCTCCGCTCGAGTATCCGCTCAACGCCGCCACCCGCTCCGGTCACGGCCTAGCGGAGGTCCCTTCTAGGTTTTCTTGGCTGCCAACTCGCAGCTCGAATTGCAGAAGCTGCCGTGCCGGAACTGGGCCGCGCTGTGCGGCTCGAGATTTTTCACAGGGAGGCGGGGAGGCGGGGAGGTCCGCGAGGCAAGATTTTGGGGTTCGCGCTGCCGCCCGCGAGTGTGCTGCTTCTCGCGAGTACAAAAAGGGAAACGCCCGGGCGTGGGATGAGCACCGGGCGTTTCGGAGTGTTTGGGGCACCGCTCTCGAGCGCGGCGTTTGCTGAACATCTTGAGCTCGCGCAAAGCGCGAGCCAGGATCACTTCACCCGACCTTGGTCGAAGCAGATCTCGATCTGCGTAGGAAGGCCGGGGTGAACAAACCCGGCGAGGCCGGGCGCCGATCGCACTTCAGGTCGACTGAGTCGCTGGGGACCCCAGGCGAAGTGCGGAGGCAAACCAAGAATCCAACCATTGGGATGAGCGCCGGGCGTTTCGGAGTGTTTTGGATTATCGACGGGCCCTAGGCCGCACTCGCCATCAGCTCTTTCAAGCGCGCGATAGCGCGCGAATGCAATTGCGAAATACGCGGCTCGGAGACGCCGAGCTCGGCGCCCAGGTCCTTGAACTTCACGCCGCGGAAGTAGTGAGAAGAGACGATGTGGCGCTCGCGCTCCGGCAAGAGCTCGACGGCCTTGGCCAGCGTCTCCTGCGTGAACTTGGCGGCGACGGCCGACTCGCTGCTGGAAGCGTCCGCCAAACAGCGGTTTTGCTCCCACTCGCTGACGTCGTCGATGCGAACGACCGAGGGCGGGGGAACGTAGGCGTCGGTGCCGGCGTTGGCTTCAGCGGCGGCGCGGGCGCGGCGGGGCAGCCAGTCTTGCGCGCGCAGCTCGTCCAAGATGGCGCCGCGGATGCGGACCCGGACGTACCACTCGAAGCTGTCGTCGCCGCCGTCGGGGTGACGACGGATGGCGTCCCACAGGCCGCTCATGCCTGCCGCGATCAGGTCCTCGCGGAGCACGTTGCGGGGGAGCTTGCGCTGGAAGCCGCCGGCGATCTTGCGAACCAGGGGCGTGAACTCTTCGAGCAGGCGCTGGGCGCGGCGCGCCTCCATGCGGGCCCGCTTCTCCTTGGACATGCGCGGGGCCTTGTTGGGCACCAGAGCGGCCGGCATGATCGAGGCCGGCCGACGCGCCTGATGGACCGCGCGGGCTTCGTGACGACGAGCCGGGCGGGGAGCCATGCTGGGGCGGGCGGCGGCGCTCTTCTTGCCCTTGCGGGGAGTCACTGGCTCGACCGTGGTGGTGAGCTCGAGCTCGAGATCCGTGAAGCCTTCGAATTGAGCTGCGGTGGTGTCCATGGGGGCAATCTCCGTTGGGGTGCGGGGAGCGCTTTTGCAGCGCCCGTGCCAGCCGACAAAACCGCGAAAAACGCGGCACTTCTGGACTTAAGCCCCCCTTTCAGAGGGTCACCTTTGACCCTCCGTCTTAATTTCGGCAGGGCCTTGCCACCCCTGAGGTCAACGATTTGACGGAGATACGTGCCGGAGTGAGACGGGAGGTCAGGGGGTCACTGGGGACCCATAATATGGGTGATTATGCGCATTGTTGAATAGATACGAATAGTTAGTGGCATTTTACGGGAGGGTGAAACCTGACCCCGGGGGTGTCTCGCCTAGATACCGACATGAGATCCTCGTCTCGCAGCGAGCCGCCTGGGGCAGGGAGAGTCCGCGGAGGACGGGTCAAAGTGACAGGAGGCGAAAGCCGGTTTTTTGGATGTCCATCGAGTGGGGTGCGAGACTTTGTGAGCGCGACATACGCGCCCCGACGAAAGTTTCGCGAGAGCAGCCATGGGCGAAGGAAAGAACCTGGTTGGAGTCGACATCGGCTCGGCTTCAATCAAGGTCTGCCAAGTTAAAGACACCAAGAAAGGCATCGGCCTTTTGCGCTTCGGCTACGCCCCGCTGGCGCCCTCGGTGATCGTCGACGGGCAGGTCATGGACGCCGGCGCGGTGACCGAGACCTTGGCTCGAGTCTTTCACGACGCGAAGATCAAGCAGAAGGAGTGCGCGCTCTCGGTGTCGGGGCAGAGCGTCATCATCCGGAAGATCTCCGTGCCGATGATGACCGAGGCCGAGCTGGCCGAGCAGATCCAGTGGGAGGCCGAGCAGCACATCCCGTTCGACATCAAGGACGTGCGGGTCGACTACCAGGTGCTGCGGCGCCGGCCCGAAGCCAGCCAGATGGATTTGCTGCTGGTGGCGGCCAAGCGCGACCAGATCGAGGAATACGCGAACCTGGCGCGCAACGCCAAGCTGAAGCCCGTGATCTGCGACATTGACGCGTTCACGGTGCAAAACCTGTTCGAGTACTCGCGCGGCCTGCCGCAAGACCAGACCATCGCGGTCATCAACGTCGGCGCCAGCCTGTCGTCACTGAATATCATCGCCAACGGCGTCAGCGCCTTCACCCGCGAGATCGCCAACGGCGGCAACGTCATTACCGAAGAGATCCAGAAGCAGCTCGGGGTGCCCCACGACCAGGCCGAGGCCTACAAATGTGGCGGCGCGGCCGACCCGAACGACCCCAGCCGGCCCGGCATGGTGCCGCACCAGGTGGTGCAGGTCATCGAGGCCGTCACCGACTCGATCGCCGCAGAGATTCAGCGCAGCCTCGACTTCTTCATGGCCACCAGCGGTGAGGGCGAAATCGCAAAGATTTACGTCACTGGTGGCTCGGCCAACCTGGTCAGCCTGGCGCAGTCGATCGAGCGGCGCGCGCGCGTCTCGGTCGAGACCTGGCCCCCGACCGAGCGCTTGTCGATCGAGGCCAAGGAAGTGAACCCGCAGCTGCTGCAGCAGCGCGCGGCCCAGTTGCCGGTGGCGCTCGGCCTGTCGCTCCGCAAGGAACGCGAGGTGCGCGCATGATCAAGATCAACCTACTCGCTCAGAAGAAGCGGGCAGAGCGCTCCGACGCCAGCCAGGTCTGGCTGGCCGTCGTGATGGTGATCGTGCTGGCGGAGGTGGCGATGCTGTTTCTGTATCACAGCGTCAAAGCCGAAGAGCTGACCCAGCAACAGCGCAAGAACGCCGAGCTGACCTCGCAAATCGAGCAAGCCAAGAAGAACGTCGCCAACCACGAGCAGGTGAAGGCCGACCTGGCCCTGCTGCGTGCTCGCGAAGAAGCCATTCAGAAGCTGCAGAGCGCGCGCTCGGGCCCCACGGCCATCTTGATGGAGCTGGCGCGCATTCTGACGCCCGGGCGTGGTCCCAGCGTCGATCCGGATCGCTTGGCGCAGCTGCGTCGTGACAACCCGCTCTCGGTCTTCAACCCGAACTGGGACGCCAGGCGGCTATGGATCACGGCCTACGTCGAGGCGCAGCGCAGCCTGCGCATCGAGGGCAAGGCGCGCGACGGTGAAGACGTCAGCGAGCTGGCGCGGCGCCTCAACCTCTCCAGTTACTTCTACGACGTGAAGCTGCTGCCGGCGCAGCGCGAGGCTGACTTCGTCAAATTCTCGATTGAAACGAAGGTGAGGTACTAGTGCGGCGCCTGCGATACGAAGACCCGATGGTTGACCGCGCCGCACTAGAGGTTAGCGCGGCTTCGGTCCGCGCAGCGGAGCCATCGCTTGCGATGGCCGATGGCACGTCGCGGGAGGTGCGCTAGTGGCGCGCGGCGATTCAGTACTGGCAAAGCTGCCACCGCTAGCGAAAGCGGGCATTGGCCTCTTGTTCGTGGTCCTGATTGGTGTGGCCTATTTCGTCGTGTTCTACGGCGACTTGGCCAGCTCGATCACGGCCGAGAAGAGCAAAGAGACGCGCCTGCGCGACGAGCTGTCGACCGCGCGGCAAAACGAGTTCTCGTACCAGAAGGACCTGGCAGAGCTGAGCGACCGCCAGCAGCGCCAACGCGAGCTGGTGAAGATTCTGCCCACCGACACGGAGTACCCGGCGTTCTTGAGCTCGGTCCAGAACGTGGCCAACGTGGCCGGCATCGCCCTGACCGCGTGGTCTCCCATGCCCGAGGTTCCGGACCAGTTCTACTCGCGCGTGCCCATGAAGCTCACGCTCACGGGGCGCTACCATCAGGTGGCGAAGTTCTTCAACGGCGTGGGTCAGTTGGATCGCGTCATCAACATGGAAAACATCTCTCTCACCGACCCCAAGCCGGACGGTGAGGACATCGTGGTCAAGGTGGACGCGCTGGCGACCGCCTTCCGCGCCAAGCCCGACGCTCAGGCCGCGACGCCTGCCGACAAGCGCGGCGCCAAGGTGGGGCAATGAAGCAAGCGTTGCTCGCTGGATTTTCGAGCCTGCTGCTCCTGGGCGGCTGCGGCGACGATCCGCCAGTCGTGACGGCCGCAGCCGGTGGGGCTGGCGGTAGGCCCGCGGCGGCGGCTGCGCCTCGTGCGCCTGCCGGAGCGCCAGCCGCCCCGGCCCCGGATGCAGCCAAGCAGGCGCCATTGCCCAAAGTCGAGCTCGTCGAGGCCGAGTTCACCGAGAGTGAGCGCAGCCGCGACCCGTTCCGCTCGTTCCTGTCCATCTTCAAGGAAGAGTCGAAGGGCGTAGCGAAGTCTCAGCGCGAGGTGGTGCTGGCGCAGTTCGGCATCGACGAGCTGAAGCTGATCGGCATCGTGACACGCGCCGAGCCGGCCAAGGCCATGCTGGTCGATCCGGCCGGTACCGGCCACGTGGTGCAGCGTGGCCAGTTCGTGGGCAGGGCCGACATCGTGCAGGCCGCAGGCCGAACGGGCGCCAGCTACGAGATCAACTGGCGTGTCGATCGCATCCGCGATGGAGACATCGTGCTGATCCGCGAAGATCCCTCGAACCCCGACGTCCCCTCCGCGACGCGGGTCATCCCGCTGCGCCCCGAAGGCAGCGAAGTCGCCGGGAAGTAGCCTTACGGCTCCCTGATTTTACAGGGAGGCGGGGAGTCGGGGAGGTCCGCGAGGGCGAGAACGCATTTTTGTCTTTGGAGGATCAAAGCCAAAAATATTTCCCTCGAGGTCGAGCACGAGCATTTCAGCCGCAGCACGTAGGCCTGTGTTTTCAGATCGCGGGCGGCAGCGCGAACAACAAAAAATCTCGCCTCGCGGACCTCCCCGCCTCCCCGCCTCCCTGTGAACTCTCGAGCCTGACGAATCCCAGCAAATTTGTTCGTATTTGGGAAAGCCCGCTACGCTGACTCGACGCACGCTGAATGAGGCCGAATTTGCCTGACTTCTCGAAAAAATCGACCTTCGGAGCCACAGCATGAGCTCGCTTTCTCGCTTCCGTAGGGCCTGCTCGCTGGCTTTGTCGCTGACGGCCCTTTCCAGCTTGGCAATGGCCGCGCCGCCCGAGCGCGTTGCTACGCACTTGGAGCTGAAACCGGCCGCTGCCGGCGCCGCTCGGCTGCGCATGACCTTCAGCGCTCCGCCGACCTTTACGGCGCGCCTGGAGCGAGGCGCCACCCGCTTGGTCGTCGACGTGCCTTCCTCGTCCGTCCAAGGCGTTCCGACCGCGCTGCTCGACAAGGTCGGCGTGGTGGGCGGTGTGATGGTGCAGTCATTTGCGGCCGCCGAAGGCCGGACGACGCGCCTGCTCTTGACGCTGCTGGAAGCCTCGCACTTCTCGGTCGCGGTCGACGGCAACGACCTAGTCGTCGCGGTGGCGCCCGGCAAAGACGGCAACATCGAAGCCGTGCCCAAGGCCATCGTCGAGCGCGCGGCTGCCGCTGCCAACGAGCCGTGCAAGGTGCTCGACGTGCGCTTCCAACACGCCGAAGCCCACGACGAGGTCGTGATCGACCTGAGCCAGCTCGGCGAGTACAAGGAGGCCTCGCGCGGCAACGGCCGGCGCACCCTGACGCTGGCCTGCAGCAAGCTCTCGGACGAGCTGTCGCGCACGCTCGATGTCTCGGCGTTTGGCGGCAAGCTGAGCCACGTCTCCAGCTACTCGCGCAGCGACGACAAGTCGGGCGTCGTGATCGACGTCGACACGCGCGAGGACGTCGATTCACGGGTTTCGCGCCGCGGCTCGAACCTGGTGTGGAGCTTCGTCAAAAAAGGCGCGCGCGAGCCTTCGACCGTCACCGGCATCGGGGCCGACGGCGGCGCGGCTCGCCGGACGCGCACGGTCTCGGTCGAGCAAGCCATCACGGGCGTGCAAGACGTCGTCTCGGGCTTCCAACCCGAAGCGGTGGAGCAGCGCACCGACGGCGCACAAGCGGGCGCCTTTGGTCCGAACATCCTGGGCCAAGCTCAAGATCAGCGCCGCGCTTTCTCGGGCCGGCGTATCGATCTCGACCTGAAGGATGCCGACGTCCACAACGTCCTGAGGCTGCTGGCTGACGTTGGCCAGGTCAACATCGTGACCGCGGACAACGTGACCGGCTCGGTCACGATCCGCATGCGCAACGTGCCCTGGGATCAGGCGCTGGACATCGTGCTGCAGTCCAAGAACCTGGGCATGGTGCGGCAAGCGAACATGATTCGCGTCGCGCCGCTGGCCGACCTCGAAAAAGAGCGCGAGATGCAGATCGCGCGGCGGCAGCAAGAGGTGAAGCTGGCACCGCTCGAGACCCGGCTGATCCCGGTCAGCTACGCGCAGGCCTCCGACTTGCAAGACCGCGCCCGCCCGCTGCTGTCCGAGCGCGGCTCCATCGCAGTCGACGAACGCACCAACGTGATGATCGTCCGCGACATCGCCGGCAACCTGAACCAAATCGAAGAGCTGACCCGCTCGCTGGACACGCAGACCCCGCAGGTGCTCGTCGAAGCGCGCATCGTGGAAGCCACCAGCACCTACGTGCGCGACGTAGGTATTCAGTGGGGCGGTGACGCCACGTTCTCGGCCGCCACCGGCAACCCGACCGGGCTCGCCTTCCCGAACGCCGTCGGCGTGGCGGGTGGTGCCAGCGATGGCAACACGCCGACCTCCGGCCTCAGCCCCTTCAGCAACACCGTCGCCAACCCGAACTTTGCCGTCAACCTGCCGGCTGCCGTCGGTACCGGTCGCGGTGGTGCGCTCGGTTTGACCTTCGGGTCCATCGACAACACCATCAACCTAGCCGTGCGCCTGTCGGCCGCCGAATCGAACGGCATGCTGCGCATCCTGTCGAGCCCGCGTATCTTGACGCTCGACAACCGCGAGGCGCGCATCTCGCAGGGTACGTTGATTCCGTTCTCTCAGGTGAGCGCGCAAGGCGTGCAGACGACCTTCCAAGAAGCCAAGCTGCAGCTCCTGGTGCGACCGCACGTGACCGCCGACGGCAGCGTCGCCATGCACGTGAAGATCAACCGCGACGAGCCCGACTTCAACCAAACTTCCGCCCGCGGCGATCCAACCATCCTCAAGCGCGAGGCCGAGACCGACCTGCTCGTGCTGGACGGTCACACCGCGGTCATCGGCGGCATCTTCACCCGCAACACGGGTCGCAACCTGGATCAGGTGCCGTTCTTCGGGGATATCCCGCTGATCGGCCTGCTCTTCCAGCGTCGCAGAGCCAGCGACAGCCGCGGCGAGCTGGTGATCTTCCTCACGCCTCGCATCGTCAACCGAGCCGAAGCGCTCGGTCGCTAGGCGACTACTTCTTGGCGGGAGCTGGCGGCTTGGCGGGAGTCGCGGCCTGGTTGTACAGCTGGATGACGCGATCCGTCAGATCGAGGCCGTCGCCCACGTAGATCGCGGTTTGCTTCTCGACGACGAGATGGAAACCTTCCTTGCGCGCCAGCTGCTTCACGATGTCGGTGATCCTCGCCAGCATGGGCTGCGTCAGCTCGCTCTGCTTTCTCTGCAGCTCCTTGGAGTATTCGGCGAACTGCTGCTGAACTGCCGCTACGTCCTTCTGCCACTTCTCGGTTCGCTGGGCGAGAACGGCTTGCGAGAGGACGTTCCTCTGCTTCTCGAGCGCCTCGCGCTCCTTCTGTAGCTCGTTTTGCTTGCGATCGAGCTCCAGCTGACGAGCGTCGAAGAGTTTCCTCAGCGTTGCCTGAACGCGCAGACCTTCTTCGGTTTCCAGCACGACGCGCTGGCTGTCGACGACGGCGGTCTTCTGCTCGGCATCCGCCACGCCCGTGACGGCAAACAAGGCCAGCGCGAGGCAATACGACAGCAAACGTTTGAGAATCGGCATGATTTCGCGAATACCGGGCGCCAGACGCCAGGTCAAGCGGGGCCGACCCTCGGGCTCGCGAAGCCGCCCCGAGCCAGCTTCGGCCCGTGGTAGGTTGCGGCCCGCGACTTCATGAGTGGCCGCGCCGTAAAGCTTTGGTTGCTGGCCGGGATTGCCAGCTGCGTGGGCGTGGCCGTGCCGGCGCGCGCTTACGAGACCGAGGTCGACGCGTCGATTTCGGCTCAGTACTACACGCTCTCCAGTCCCTGGGGGGATCCCGAGCTGAGGCGGCGCCGTTACACCGAGACGCTCGGCCTCTCCGTCTGGAACATTCAGGGCGAAGACGATCCGCGAGGCCCGCGCCTGAGCTTTCAGTCGCGTCTGCGGCTCGACGCGGACTTCGGGCAGAGCTCGGCCGAGCGCGCGTTGGGCAACCCGGCGTACATTCCGGGCCTCGAGCAGGCGCCGCTCGACCTGATGTACGCCTACCTGGAGGGCCAGCGCTACCTGGGCGGCCACGTCGGCTTTCGGCTGGGGCGCCAATACGTCTTCGACACGCTCGGCTTCTGGTCGTTCGACGGCGGCTTGGTCAGCGTGAGCACGCCGGTCAACCTGCTTTTCGAAGGCTACGCGGGCTTCGAGCAGCGCGGCGGCGGGTTGAACTTCCTGGGTACGCGGCGCTATGAAGCCCAGGGCGTTTACCGCGGTGATCGCAGCGGCTACGACGCCGCGTATTATCCGCTATTTCTCGACGAATCCAAGGTCGCGCCAGCGGCCGGCGTCGCGGTCGAGGCTTGGGGTTTTGGGGTGCTGCACTCACGGCTCAGCTACCGCAAGGTCATCAATCTCGACGAAGTGAACATCTCGCCGTTTCTCGATGCGGGGGATGGTCAGTTTTTTCTGTCCGGCAACCGCACCTCGAGCGAGCGCCTTGGCTACTCGTTGCGGGCGGATTCAGCCAAGCTGGGCGCCCTGAACGGCAAGCTGGTGTACGATTTTTACAACCAGATCTTCAGCCAGTACGCGGCCAGCGCCGACGCCTACTTGAATTCGCGCGTGACCGTTGGTGTCAGCTTCGATCGCTACACACCCACCTTCGACGGCGACTCCATCTTCAACTGGTTCTCGCACTCGCCGACCACCAGCGCTTTGGGTCGCGCGGAGGTGCGCTTCTCGCGGCGCCTTTCGGCGACACTCTCGGGCGGCACGCGCTGGTTCGAGACCGAGGGCTACAGCTCGAGCTATGCCACGAACCCGGACACGTCCAAGACCGGCCGTCTATTCGACGTCTCGCTCGATGGCAGCGCGCGCTACGACTACGGCCGCGGCAGCCTGGGCGTGCGAGGCGGCGGCGAAACCGGCCGACGCGGGCACAGGTTGGGCGGCGACATCACGGCGCGGCGCCGTTTCAGCAACCGCTACGACGGTATGTGCCTGCTTTCGCTGTGGGATTGGTCGGACGCCCTGCGCCGCGATCGCGACGCCACCAGCTTCGGCTACGTCTTGGGCGCGGGCGTCACGCCGGGCCCCAACTTCTTTGCTCGCTCGCGCTTTGGCGTCGAGCTGGAGCATCAGATGAACCGCGTCGTGGGCCAGCGCTTCCGTGCGCTGCTCACGCTGGACCTGACGGTGCTGAAATGAAGAGCCGCCTCGACCTGCTACTGCTCGCGACGCTGCTGGCGATCTTCGTGGCCTGGTGCGGCGGCACGCCGGCGTTCGCCGGTGGTAAGGGGAGTGCGCCGGTCGCGAGCGCCACCTTTTCGATGAGCAACACGGTGGCGGAGGCGCTGCGTCCGCCCGGCTCGTTCCCGGGCGACGAAGGCCCGAGCCTGGTGGTGTTTCCCGAGCAGTCGATACCGCTGCGCTTCAACCACCAGAAGCACGTCAAACAGCTGGGCGTGGGCTGCGCCACCTGCCACGGCGCCGCCAAGACCAGCCAAAATTCTGCGGACTCGCTACTGCCGCCAGCGACGCGCTGCGACAGCTGCCACGGCACCGATCACCGCAAGCTTTCGGCCGTCACCACCGACGAGCCGCGCCCGCTGGGTCAGTGCAACTACTGCCACACGGGCTACGACCCTGCGCGCCCCAACTTGGTGGCGCGCGTCATGCTGCCGAAGCCCAATTTGCGCTTCAATCACCAAAAGCACGTCACCGGACAACGCATCGCGTGCGCGCGTTGTCACGGCAAGGTCGAGGAAGTCACGTTGGCGACGCGTGACCAACTGCCGCGCATGAAAGAGTGCGTCACCTGCCACGTGCTGGGACCCGGCGACGGCAGCGGTGGAGGTAGCCCGGGGGCGCTCGGTGCCAAGACGGCTCCCGGCGTGCCACGCGCCAAGGCTTCCGGCGCTTGCACGACGTGCCACTTGACCGATCCGAACGGTCTGCTCACGACGTCGTTCAAGAGTGGCAAGCTGCTGCCGCCGCCGTGGCTGCACGATGCGGGTCACGGCGCCGATTTCATCGAGCGCCACAAGGCCGTGGCAGGGGACGACAGCAAGTTCTGCGCGACCTGCCACCAGGAGCGCTTTTGCGTGGGCTGTCACGACGGCAACGTGCGCCCGCGTCGCATCCACCCGAATGATTTTCTGAGCCAGCACCCCATGGCTGCGCGTCAGGACAACCCGCGTTGCACGAGCTGCCACCAACAGCAGTCCTTCTGCTTGTCGTGTCATCAGCGTGCGGGCGTGACCATGTCCGGCCCGGTCGCCAACCTGGCCGGCCGCGGTCGCTTCCATCCCCCCAAGGCGCAGTGGACCGACGGGCCTCGCTCAGCCGCGCACCACGCCTGGGAGGCCGAACGGAACCTCACCGCCTGCGTCAGCTGCCACCAAGAACGCGATTGCGCGATGTGTCACGCCACGCGCGGCGTGGGCGGTCGCGGCCCCAACATCGGCACGGGCGCCGGCCAGGGCGTCAACCCTCACCCCGTGGGCTTTAGCTCGCGGTGCCAGCAGGCCCTGCGCCAGAACGCCCGGCCGTGCCTGACCTGCCACCTACCAAACGACCAGGATCTGCTGAGATGTCGGTAATTTGGGGCCCAAATGACAAACAGCTGCCAAAGCGCTTGCCGAGGGCAAGAGCTGGCGGGTATAGCGGCAGGGGCTACGTTTGCTCATGCTTCGAGGAGGCCCTCCGTGAAGGAGCTCGTCCGCTACCTGTTCGAGAATCTGTACTTCGACTTTCAAGGGGACATCTCTGTCGACAAGGTGCGGGATTTCCTCCGCGAAGACGACAGTCGCGAGGCGCGACAGCTGCTCTCCAAAATCATCGAGGAGAAGGGGGTCGACGACCTCCTGATCACGCTCGCGGACGTCCTGAAGGACAACATCCGCACGGGCGTCAGCGAGCAGAACATCCGCGATCAGCTGTCGACCTACTCGGAAAGCTGAGTCGACTCGCTGCACTGCCCCTCGCGCTCTTGCTCGGGGGGTGTGACATCGCAGCTCCGGATCCGCCCAGCGCGACCGGACCTGCGGTGCACGTCGTCGGGGTTTATCCTGGGGATGGCTGCGGCGTGGGCCCGGATCCGGATTGTACGGTTCCGCTCAACCCCACGCTGACGTTCCGTTTTGACCGTTTCCTGGATCCGGTCAGCGCGAGCCGTCAGGCCATCCGCGTGTACACGGGCGATCCAATGACGTCGCCCGGGCCACCGCCGTTTGCGGTCAGCTACGATCCAGTCGAGCGGGTCGTCGAGTACCGCACGCCACCCGGCTACGCGCTGCTGCCCAACACGCTCTACCAACTCGAGCTCGTCGTGCCCAATGGGGTCGACGATGCGGGCTTTCGTGCCTTCGATGGCGCGCCGCTCGCCGAAGGCGAGCTACCGCTCAACGGCAGCTTCCTCACGGGCGACGCCGTCGTCGATCAGCCGCTGTCGCCCGCGCCCAGCTGCGCCGAAATCGTCGGCGGCGCGGACTCACTGTTCAAGACTTGTGTGGGGGCGGCTTGTCACCAAAAGGGCGACAACGCCGTGGGCGGAAAGGCCGTGGCGGACGCACCACACGGACTCTGGCTCGACACGCCCAAGCGCTTCACGCTCAGCGCGGTGGGGCGCATCGCGCGGGAGACCGAGGTCGACGCGCAGTCCGGAGGCTCCCCGACCGAGCGCGGCCCCCGTTTCGGCGTCGGCCTGGCGCTGGTGGACGCACGCAACCCGGGTGGCAGCTACCTGATGTACAAGCTGCTGCGGAACCCCAGCAATTTCGAGCCTTGCCCGCAGGGCAGCACGGCGCCGTTCTGCTCTGAGCTCGCGGACCCCGCGGAAACGACCCACCCGCAGCTGCCGCTCGGCAGAGGTGAGCTGGTCACGCCGCCGCCGGAGGAGCTGGAGCGGCTCCGAGAGTGGTTCGTGCGTGGCGACCCCATGCCGCGCCCCCGCGCGGATGGAAAGCCGCTCAGCGTGCACCTGCAGGGACTGCGGGCGGTTTCGCGGTTCATCGCCGCCGGCGCTGACTGCGACGAGTAGGGAGGTTTGGCAGTTGGCCGCTTTGGGCCTGATTGCCGTCGGAAGGGGTGCGGGCAGGGCCAGGGCCTCCAGTTCAGGGGCATCGCCCTCCAAGAGCGCCGACCCAACTGCTAACGGCAAACTGCGAACTGCCAACCCTCTCGGCTGCCACCGACGTTGACAATATGTAAAAATACCGTCACATTCTCGCACATGGGTGGGTCGGAAACAGTGACAACTATGTTGCCAGTCCCTGGCCAGCCGCTCCGGGTGGTGCGGATTCTGGGCGGGGGCGCAACCAGTCGAGTGCTGCTCGCGGAGCGGGCCGTTGGGCCGGCCGGTGAGCTGGTGTCGGTCGTGGTCAAGCTGGGTCGGGACAAGGGCCAGCGGCCGCGCTTCGCCGACGAGGCTGAGCGCCTGTGCCTGGTCGATTCACCGTGGGTCGCGCCGCTGCTCGACGTGGGCGCGCTCACGCAAGACGTGGCGGTGCAAGGCGAGCGCTTCGAGCGTGGCGTGCCGTTCTTGGTGTTCGCCTGGGAGGAGGGGCAGGCGTTGGCCGAGCGCGCCGCGGCGCTGCCGGCTGCCGAGCGGCGCGAGCTGGCCTTGATGGTCGCGCGCGACATGGGTGCGGCGCTGGCCGACTTGCACGGCGTGGGCTCCGCGCACGGCGACATCAAGCCGCAGAACATCGTGCTGACCTCGAGCGGCGCGCGGCTCATCGACTTTGGACTTTCGGGTGAGGCTTCGGCGGAGGTGCCGAGCGGCGGCACGCGCCGTTACTTGGCTCCCGAGGTTCTGAGCAGCGGAGTTGCTGGTGACGGACGACGCCGCGATCTGTTTGCGCTCGGTGTCGTACTGGCCGAGCTGCTGCTGCCGGAGCTGCAGAGCGCCGAGCAGGCCCGCCAACGCTTGCCGGAGCGCGACGCGCTGGCGGACGTGGTGCGTGCGCTGCTGCAGGTGGCGCCCAGCGCGCGACCCTCCGCGGCGTGGGTGGCAAAGCGCGCGCAGGCCGCAGGCGCCGCGGCTTTTTCGGTCTCGGCCGAGCGGGGCCAGCGCGCGGTGACGCGCGCGTACCGCTTTGCGCGTCGGCGTGAGCTGGTGGACGCCGCACGGGCCTCGCGCGCCGAGCTGCGCGTTGGGCCTCTGGCTACGGCGGTGCTGGCGCCCGTGCTGGAGCTGCTGGTCAAGATCCGCAGCCTACGCGGTCAAGCGCTGGCCGGAGCGGCAGAGCTGCACGATCTCGATGCGCTCGGCCAGGCGCGCTTCTTGGTCGCGCTCGTGGGCGTCGCGGCGTCGAGCTGGCCGCGGTTGCCCTTGCAGGCAGACGACCAGCTGCTGGAGCGGGCGACGCGCGCCGTGCAGCAAAGGCTGCCGCAAGCGCTCGGGTTTCTGGACTTCGAGGCGCAAGCTGGAGCCGAAGCTCGCAGTGTTCCGCGCGAGCCCCTGGCGCTGTCGTTGGCGCTCCGCGAGCCGGCCGTGGCAGACGCGACGGTCGACGCGGCCGAAGACGTGGTGCGCGCCGGCGGAGCGCCGCCCGCGCTGCTGATCGAGCTCCTGCGCGTGCTGCGGCTCCGCGGCGAGCTGGGGCGCGCGCTCGCGCTGCTCGTAGGCGAAGAAGCGCCGGAAATGCGCGTGGAGCTGGCCGAGCTGTTGCGGCGCGCCGGTGAGCTACCCCGCGCCTTGGAGGTGCTCGACGCCCTGGGTGACGCGCCCGCCGAGTCGAAGTCGCGCGCCGCCGCGCTGCGGGCTCGTGCCGAGCTCGACGCGGGACGGCTGGACGAAGCCGCGCGCTGGCTCGCGCAAGGCGCCGAGACCGCGCAGATCGCCGAGTGTCAGGCGCTCTTGTTCCTGCGCCGGGCAGACTACGCCGAGGCGCGCCGCCAAGCCGAACGAGCGCGGCTGTTGTCGCGCACCGACGAGCAGCGCGCGCGGGCCGAGTCGCTGTTCGGCATGTTGGCCCATGCGCTCGGGCAGCCCGAGGCGGCGCTGGCCGCCTTCCGAGCGTCGCGCGAGTTCGCTGCACGGGCCGGCGCGGTGCTGGAGGAAGCGACGTACGCGACGGGCGTCGCGGCGGCCGCCGCCAGCGTCGGCGATCTGGGCGAGGCGCTCGACGCCGCGCGCCGCTCGCTCTTGCTGTTCGAACATTTGGGGCGCAGTGCCGAGGCCGCCCGAGCGGTGCTGTCGATCGCCGCCGCTCACGCTGCCGCCGGTGCTGCGTTGGAGGCGCGCGAAGCCGCCGAGGAGGCTATTTCTCGCGCCAAAGCCTCGGCCGACAACCGCTGCCGCGCCTACGCGCATTTCGTGCTCTGCGACGTCTCGTCGAACGACAGCGAAGCCGTGGAGCACGTGAAGCGGGCTGCGTCTTTGCTGGACGCCGACTCGGACGACCAGCTGCGCTGTGCGGCGCGTTTGCTGCAGCGCGGTGAAGACGTCGACCGTGTCAAGCACGACAGCTTGGCGCGGCGCGACGATGCCGCCATCGACGCGCGCCTGGAGTGGTGGGGCGCGCGAGCTGTCTCGGTCCTGCAGCGACCACGCGGCGAGCGCGGCGACGAAATCTTGGCCGAGCTGAAGGGCTTGTCGCGCACCTTGAGCCCGGTGGGAGTACGGGGACCCGCGTTGTTCGCCGGTGCGCGTTTGGCCGCGCACTTGGGCGACGGCGCCACCGCTCGGCACTTCACCGAAGCCGTGGCAGACGCGGCGCGCGAGCTGCTCAGGCGAGCGCCCGAAGAGCTGCGACCCGCCGTGATGGCGCTGCCGTGGCTCGCTCGCGCCCAAGACGCGCAGGGCACCGCCCTTGGGTTCACGCCGGAGCAGCTGGCGGACGTCGAGTCGCTGGTGCGAGCGCTCGGACATCGCGAGCGTCTGCGCCCGCTGCTCGATCAGGTGCTGGACGCGCTGGTTTTGTGGACCGGCGTGGAGCGCGGGCTCTTGCTGCTGCGCGCGCCCAACGGTCATTTACGGCCACGCGCGGCGCGCAACATCGGCAAGCACGATCTGAGCGGCGTGCAGCTGGAGCTGAGCACCTCGCTGGCGGAGCGGGCGCTCGCCGAAGGGCGCCCGGTCGTCGCGGTCGACGCCGCCGGAGATTTGCCCGAGGTTCACGAATCCGTGCACGCGCTCAAGCTGCGCAGCGTGCTGGCGGTGCCGCTGGTGGCGCGCGGGGAGCCGCTCGGTGTCGTGTACTTGGACGACCGCGTCCGGCGGGGTGCCTTTGGTGCGCGTGAGTTGTCGTGGGTCAGCTTGGTGGCAACGCTCGCGGCGCTGGCCATCGCGGACGCGCGCGACCAGCTGCTGCTACGCCGTGCGGCCAGGCGGGCGGAGCGCGCTTCTCGGCGCTTGGACGCGGAGCTTTCACGCCGTGAAGCCGAGCTGGACGTGGCCGAGCGCGAGCTGTCGCGCGTCAAGGACGGCCGTGAGGTGCGTTTTTCGTACGACGCCATCGTGGGCAAGAGCGAGGCCGTGCGCGGTATGCTGCAAATCGTCGACCGCGTGACGGCGACGGAAGTGCCGGTGCTGCTGCTGGGCGAATCCGGCAGCGGCAAGGAGCTGGTGGCGCGCGCGATTCATCAAAACGGTGCGCGCGGCAAGGCGCCGTTCGTCTCCGAAAACTGCGCCGCCATTCCCGAGCCGCTGCTGGAGTCGACTTTGTTCGGTCACGTGCGAGGCGCCTTCACGGGCGCGCAGCGCTCGCGCGCGGGCCTGTTCGAGGTCGCCGATCGCGGCACGCTGTTTCTCGACGAGATTGGCGAGATGAGCCTGGGTATGCAGACCAAGCTGCTGCGCGCGCTGCAGAGCGGCGAGGTGCGGCCGGTCGGCTCCGAGACCGTGCGTCACGTCGACGTGCGAGTGATCGGGGCCACGCACCGCGACTTGAACGCGCTGGTGGCGGCCGGAAAATTCCGAGAAGACTTGCTGTATCGGCTCAACGTGATCAGCGTGCGCGTGCCGCCGCTGCGCGAGCGCTTCGGCGACGTGAGCATCTTGGTGCAGCACTTCTTGCGCATGCACAGCGGCGGTCGCAAACTGACCGTCGAGCGCGCGGCCATGGACGCGTTGTCCGTATTTCCCTGGCCCGGTAACGTGCGCCAGCTGGAGAACGAAGTGCGGCGCGCGCTCGTGCTGTCGGACGACGTGATTCGGCTCGAGCACTTGAGTCGCGACATTGCCCAAGCGGCGCGGCCCCACCGCGCCCAAGAGGAGTTCGACCTGCGCGGTCGCGTCGACGCGCTGGAAGCCGACCTCGTGCGGGCCGCGCTGCGCCGTACCGATGGCAACCAGACCCGCGCCGCCGAGCTGCTCGGTCTCTCGCGCTTTGGCCTCCAAAAGATGATGAAGCGCCTGGAGATCCGCCAAGAAGGCCGCAGCGACGCCTAGCGGCTTGCTGGGCTGCCAAGCTGCGGCTCGCTCGCAGAAGCTCACGTGGCGTCGTTCGGTTTCATTGAACGGCAGGCTTCGGGCTGCTGCCGTTCTGGTAGCTCGTCGCGAGTACCTTCGAGATTCACAGGGAGGCGGGGAGGCGGGGAGGTCCGCGAGCCCAGATTTTGGGGTTCGCGCTGCCGCCCGCGGCCGGAAAAGGAGAGTCGCCCCAGCTCTAAAACTTGTGCGCTCGTGCGCGCTCCCGGGGAAATGATTTTTTGATTTGGTCCTCCAAATCAAAAAATGCGTTCTCACCCTCGCGGACCTCCCCGCCTCCCCGCCTCCCTCTGACCATTGGTCTGATCTCACAGCTGCCCGCCCGCTAAGCCTGGTTTCTGGCGAGGCTTTCGCGAGGACCGGAGCGGAGCGTACGTGGGTACGTGAGCACCGGACCGG
>DATAKF010000034.1:0-5858 GCA_036261775.1 Polyangiaceae bacterium
CAACGCCGTTGCCGAGAGCTTCTTCTCCACCATCAAGCTCGAGCTCGTCTACGACCGCCGCTGGGCCACCCGGCTCGAGCTGCGGACCGCCGTCTTCGATTACATCGAGGTTTTCTACAACCGCCAGCGCCTCCACTCGACTCTCGGCTACAAATCCCCCGTCCAATTCGAAACTGACCACGCCGCCGTAGCGGCCTAGCAAGTGTCAACGGAACCGGGGGAACCCCAGGTGCTGAGCCGTCGTGCTCTCCTCGAGGGAAATATTTTTGGCTTTGGTCCTCCAAAGAGAAAAATGCGTTCTCGCCCTCGCGGACCTCCCCGTCTCCCCGCCTCCCTGTTTTCTCGATCGCTCGTCGCGACCGAAGGACGCCACGGAAGCTTCTGCGATTCGGGCTGCGAGGTGGCAGCCCCAGCCAAGATGGCGCGCCGCGGGAGCTACTTCATCACGCAGCGCAGGCGCACGGTGCCGCCTTTGTATTTGAACTTGGCGTCTTTCCAGCTGGGGGCGGAGAACATGTTGCGGGCGTTGTTGGACGAGCAGTACTCCTCGAGCGGATAGCCGACGAGGTTGGTGTTCAGCTTGCCGTTGTTGTCTTCGTCGTGAAACGCCGAGATGCCGTAGACGCCGGCGGGGATTTCTTTGAAGACGCACAGGGCGGTGGTCTTGCTGATTTTGACGATTGCGGGCTTTACGGCGTCTTTGAGCCAGCCGGCTTCGTTGAAGAGGCCGCAGCGGACCACGCCGGCGTCGTTCTTGTTCTGGGTTTCGAACTCGATGACGTTGGTGGCGACGCTTTCTTCGGCGACCGCCGAATGGCCGCACAAGAGCGACAGCGCGACGGCGCCGCTCAGCACCTTGATGCGTCCGGAAAGGGTGTTGCGGAGAGCCATGGCAGCAGCTTTCACTCGGCTTGGCCTTCGAGCAAGTTAGACAACCAATTTTCGAAGCGTTCGTGGCAGTTGTAGGCCGAAAACTGAGCGGCCAAAGCTTCGGCGGCGCGCTTGGCGGGGCGCGCGTCCAGGAGCCGGACGGCGGCTCGGCGCACTTCGTCTTTGGTGAGGCCGCCGCTGCGAAGTGTGAGGCCTGCACCGGCGCCGGTGATGGCTTGCATGGCCAGGTACTGGTCCAGGTTCGAAGGAATACCCAGCACCGGCACGCCTGCTGCCAACGCCTGATAGCCGGTGCTGGAGCCACCGTTGGTGACGACGAACAGCGCTTCGCCGGCCAAGAGCTCGCCGGGGACGAAGTCGGCGACTTGGAAGTTGGCGGGCACGCGCGCGGGGGCTGCGCGGCCGGCCGTTGCCAACACGCCGCGGATGGGCAAGCCGTCCAGACCTTCGAGCACGGTTGGCAGCGCCGCCACGTCGCCGGATGAGCCGAGCGTGACGTAGACCATCGGTAGCGTTGGGTCGCCGACGAGCTGGGGGGCCGCGACGCGCGGTGACCATTGCACGGCGCCGAGGAAGTGGTGCGAAGCGGGCGCGTCGTGCGAAAGGGGACAGAGCTCGGGAATGTCCGGATACAGCACCGAATCGCCGAAACAGAGTTGGTGCGACAGTGTTTCGAATTCGGGCAAGCCGTGTCGCTTGCGCACGCTGTTCAGCGGCGCGGCAAAGTGGCCGAACACCTTGGGCAACGCTTGCGGAAAGTACTTTTCGGCTCGCTCCACGCCCACCAGGCGCACGATCGGATGATCCGGCACCGGCCATTTTTCGCGCACCGCGAACGGGCTCCAGTAGGCGTTGATGAGCGAGCCACAGTGTACACCCCGCAGCGGCGCGCTGACGGCCAGCGAAAGTCGAAAATCTCCGACGACGACGTGTGGCTTCACTGCGTCCAAGACGCGCAGCTCGTCGGTCACGTAGCGCTCGAGCGTTTTGACGTCGTACATGCGCTCGCCCTTGGCCAGCGCCTTGAAGCCTTGTTCGCGATCGATGGTGAAGAGCGGCCAGCGCTGGAATTCGGTGCCGTCGAAGACGAGCGGATCGAAGTCGCTGCAGGCAAAATGCACCTCGTACCGGTCCTGGGGCAGAGCCCGAGCCAGCGTCGTCAGCCGGACGACCTGCGCTAAGGTGATGTTTTCAGTGACGAATAGAATGCGGCGTCGCACGGAGGTATCCCTCGCCTTCGCGCCCACGCTAGCATCCCGCCCCCCAGCGGGAGACCCGATGACTGACGAGAATGACGGAGCGGCGCGCGCGTGGAACGGAGTGCTCTTCGACAAGTTCGTGCGCTTCAAGCACCTGCTGACCGTAGGGCTGTCGCACCACGGTGAGTCGCTGATCGCCCGTCGACCGCCGCCCAGCGGCGCGCGCGTACTGGATTTAGGCTGTGGTTTCGGTGACATGACCCGCCAGCTGGCGTCCGCGCTGGCGCCGACTGGTGGCAGCGCCGTGGGTGTCGATGTTGCACAAAACTTCGTCGAAGCTGCGACACGCGACGCTGTCGAAGCAGGCAGCAAGAACGCCACATTCTTTCGCGCCGACGTGCAGACGGATGATTTGTGCGGTCCGTACGGCGCTGCCTACTCGCGGTTCGGTGTGCAGTTCTTTGCCTCGCCTGTCGCGGCGCTGCGCAACATCCGCCGTTCACTGCTGCCGGGCGGAGCTTGCTCGTTCGTGGTTTGGCGCAAGCGCGAAGACAATCCGTGGCTGCACGTCGCGGAGCTATGCGTGCGCGGCCTGATCGCAGAAGAAGAGGAGACCGCTGACGAGCCCACGTGCGGCCCCGGTCCTTTCTCGATGCGTGGTCCAGATTTGGTGAGCGACCAGCTCAAGGCAGCAGGCTTTTCTCGAATCTCGTTCGAGCGCCACGACATCGACATCTGCATCGGTCGCGATCTCGATGAAGCGATCGCGTTCGCGATGGCGCTCGGCCCCGCGGGCGAAATCATGCGCCTAGCCGGCGACGTCGGTAGGCAACGCGAGCCCGAAGTCATGGCCGCCCTGAAAGAAGCCTTGGCCGGCTTCGTCACCCCTCAAGGTGTTTACGCGCCGTCTAGCACGTGGTTCATCAGCGCTCGGGCTTAGGGGACGCTTCAGGGCAAACGAGCCAGGCGGCGTGGGCGTAGGCGTAGTCGAGGCGCGCAGTTCTTGCGCGTTGCGGCCGCATTCGCGAAAAGGCTGCGCACTGCAGGCGGCTACCGCCGATCCGCCGGCAAAATTGCCGTGTTTGCCTGGTCGGCGCGCTCTTTGCTTGGCGCGCGTAACTATGGCTGATTCGTCTGCAGCGCTGTCTTCCGTATCGAGCTCGTCCATCCCGTCGGTCGTCGATTGCCGTCGCGCCCTCGACATCGACGGCTACGTGCTGTTTCGAAACGCCGTGCCCGCGGCCCCCTTGGCGGCACTCTCGAAAGAGCTGATCGACAAGTGGCGCGCCGACGTCGCGGGCGGAGCCATGTTCCAAGGCGGCGGCAACCTGAGCGGTCACCTCAATTGCTTCCCCGGAGCTGCGTCGCGCTTCGTGTACACCGCGCTCGAGGCTGCTGGCGTCTTCGACATCGTGGCCGCGCTTTCTCCCGAGAAGCTGCGCAAGCCGAACATTGGCTGCAACCTCAACCTACCGGGCAGCCACGCTCAGAACGAGCACATCGACGGCTACGGAGCCAAGCCGTTTTTGATCGTCAACGTCGCCGCCGTCGACACGGATCTCACGAACGGCGCGATGGAGATCATCAACCGCACGCACCAGCGCGAGTTCAAATACTGGGAGATCTTGCTGCAAGGTGGTAACCGCCGCCGTGTTCTCATGAAGCAAGGCGACGCGCTGCTGCGCACGTCCGTCCTCTGGCATCGCGGCATGCCCAATCACTCGAGTAACCCTCGCCCCATGCTCGCCTTCACCTGGGAAGACGGCGGCAGCTCCGAAGCTGATCCCTACGCGGCCCACGGTGGCAAGATCACCTTCCTGCCCAACCGCTACAACACCGATTGGAAAGGCCGTCTCATCGAGCGCGCCTTCGTGACCGCGCCCCGACTTGGTAGCGTGTTCCACGCGGCGCGTTCACTGCTCGAGTAACGCCCGAGCGGCTTGCCGCGTCAGGCCAGGATTTCGGACACGATTTTGCTGGTCTTGTCCCAGCTGCCCCACGTGGTCACGTCGAGGCCCATCGCCTGCTGGAGCGTGAGCACCAGCTCGGTCACCCTGCGCCCGGGGATGCGGATGTGACGATTGCCTGCCACCTTTCCCCCGCCGCGGCCCATCAGGACGATGTGATAGTCGCGATTGACGTGATCTCTCGGGTTCGAGAGCTCGCTCACGCCATAGATGAGCGTGTTGTCGAGCAGGGTTCCGGCGCCCAGGGGCGTGGCCTTCATGCGCCTTGCCAGATCTGCGTACTGGCTCATGATGTAGCGCTCGATTTTCCGCGGTTCCTCGCCGTCGCGGCCGTGCGTGTAGGCGTGATGACCCTCGTTGAGCTGGAGGTTCGGATAGAGGTCGTCGCTTCGGGCTCCGGACCACATGTGCGTGAACACGCGCGTCAAATTGCAGGAGAGCGCGGCCACGAGCAGCTGATTGATGGCCTGACTTTTCGCGGTTATGTCCGCGATAGTCGCTGGCGGTGCTCCCGGCGTCTTGCACCCGGTTGCGTCGCCGTCACTCTCCGTTGGCAAGCGCTGTTCGAGCGCACGAATAGCCTCCAGGTGGGCGTCCACGCGCTGGGCGTCCTCCGCGCCGAGGGTCATCTTCAAGCCGTTTGCCTCTTGCAGCACCGCGTCCAGCGCGCTCTTGCGCATGCTGAACGAGATGTCCGAGGGGACGCCGGCGGAGCCCGCGCTCCCGGTCGGCGCTGGTGCGTTCTCTCCGAACAAGGCGTCGAAGATGGCCGTTGGCTCGCGCTTGGGCGGCAGAAAGTCGTTGGGGCCGCGGTGCGCGACGTTTCGGCCAACGGTGCCCATGTCGACATCGCCGCGGAACGGCATCATGCCCACCTCGAACGATTTGAACGGCTCGGTCGTGTGAATCGCGTCGGCGATCGTTTGATCCACCGTTGGCATGTATTGCGTGGAGGCCTTGGTCTCGAACTCATGTGAGCCCAAGTCGCTCAGATCGTTCGTCAGGTTACAAATGTTGCCGTCGCCGCCTGCCAACACGTAGACCGCGCCCCAACCGTGGCCCTTGAACTGGCCATCCAGCATGTCCAGGCCCGTCACCAGAGTCATCGCTTCTTTGACGTCAGCGAAGTCTTGCAGGCTTGGCGACAGCTGCCAGGCGTCGCCGCTTCCGGTCGTCGGCGGGGTCCAGACATCGGCGTGGATGCCGTTGCCCCAGTACCAGATCCCGAACGAGGTCGGCAGCGCCTGGCCTTGTGCGAACGCGGTGCCGTTGTCGTTGCACATTGCGTCCAGGACGGGCAGCCACATGGCGACGCCGATGCCGCCCAGCGCGCCGCGCAGCGCAAAGCGCCGAGAAACCTTGAGGTCTTTGAGCCGCGTCATGGCTTACAGCTTCTCCGGCGAGGGTCGTGCAATGGGCGCGGAGCGGAAGGCTTCGCTGGTGACGAACTCGGCGACCAGATCGCGCCAAACATGGTCTTTTTCGCGCAGCGCCTCGACCAGGGCGTCGATTTGTGCCGAGTCCGCGCTGGCATCCATGCGTCCGTTCGCGTTGCGATAGAAGTTGCTCACCAGGCAAGCCGTGGCGCGCGGGTTTTGAGCAAGCACGGCGCCGAGCTGCGCTCCGCCATCGAGCGCCACGCCGTCGAGCGTTGCGGTTGCGTCGATGGTCAGGCCATTCTCGGTGGCGCGGTATTGCCCGATCGAATCGAAGTGCTCGAGCGCGAGGCCCAGCGGGTCGATGAGCTCATGACATGCCGCGCAAGCAGGGCTCGCCAGGTGCTCCGCCAGCCTTTGGCGCA
>DATAKF010000036.1:0-2089 GCA_036261775.1 Polyangiaceae bacterium
CATCGCTGCGCTTGGCGGACACATCAAATGGAATGGCGAGCCAGGGTGGCAGACCCTGGGCAGCGGCTATCGAGAACTCGTCACCCTAACCGCTGGCTGGGAGGCTGCGAAATTACACTTAGCCCGCGATCAATGATGAGAGCGTCGCTCGGTCTCGCTGGGCGAGCGAGCAGGAATGCAACAGGAAGACGCGAAGGCGCGAAGCGAGATTGAGGGGTTCGCGCGCTTCGCGCCACGGACGCGAGCAGCAACGGATTTGGTGCAGCCCGAACTGCAGAAGTTTTCGTGGCGGTCACGGAAGCTTCTGCAATTCAGGCTGCATTTCGGCTGCCCCAGCGAGATGCGATGAATGGTCAGGGGAAGGCGGGAAGATCAGGGCTCGGCATTTCGCATACGCCGCGCGAGCTTTCCCAAAACCCTGAGCTATGGTGCGCCGCATGCCTGCCGGTCGCGCGTACCAAAAGCCGAAGAAACAGCGCCCAGAGCGCGCGCCCAAGAAGTCCAAGGCGGAGGCGGCGCAGGAGCGACCCAAGTACGCGCCGGCTTCGTTTTTGTCCGGCTCGCGCGAGCAGGTGCAGACGCTGTGCAACGACCTGGCGGAGCTGGCAGCCGAGCGCTTCAGTGACTTGACCGGCACGACTTGGATTGACGTCGGGCAGGCGCTCGCCCAACAGCTGCGCGCGCTGGGTCACGACTTGATCGATCTCGAAGGCACGGCCGAGCACCAGCTGTGGCAAGCCACCTGGTATCACCCGAAGGGCACCTTCGTGTTCACACTGGAGTTCAAGGCGCCGTACGCGGCCACGGTCACGTGGCAGACCGACGACACCACCTTCAGCGCCTCACGTTAGCCCGCACTATTTGACGAACTGAATGTCGTCGACGAAGAAGGTGACCGGCGCGCCGTTCGGCGTGGGCGGCACGACCTTCCAAAAGAAGCCGGAGCTCACGCCTTCGGCGGGCGTGTTGTAAACCACGCCTGCGAGCGGGATTTCGTATTCTTTCCAGGCGTTCGTGAGCGTGAACTGAAGCTCCGCCGCGCCGGCGGCCGAGAACGTGACCTTCTCACCACCCGCTGCGCCGCGGGCTTGGAAGGTGATCTTGGTGGCGCCAGCAGCCAAGCAGACCGGCTCGTGCGTGGTGTTGGCATCCCACACGCGGGACCAGGCGACGCCCGCCCAAAGCGGTGCAGTCGCGCTCGGTGTGTAGCGCCACGTGCTGCAATTGCCGACCGCGCCTGCAGGGCGTGCCGCCGCTGCGCAGTTGTCGGGCGCGACGGGCGCTGCGCTGATCGCGGCGTTGTCGCCTTGCCAGCCGCTCGGCTGAAAGCCGTCGTTCACCGTGTAGGGCAATGGCGACTTGGCGTGCGTGTCACAGTACGCGGTCCCGGCGTTGGTGCCGGCCGTCGCGTTGGTACCGGCAGTTCCGGCGCCCGTACCGGCCGTGCCGGTCGTGCCACCTGCGGCTTTGCCCGCCGTGCCGTTGGTGCCTGCCGTGCTGCTGGAGCCACCCGTGCCACCCGCGCCGTTGGTGCCGCCCAGCCCCACGCCGGTGCCTGCGCTTGCGAACGTGCCAGCCGTCGCGAACGTGCCGGCGCTTGCCGTCTCGGTGCCCGCGGTGCCGCTGCCGGCCGTTGCGCCGTTGCTGCCGGCCGTGCCGTTGCTGCTGGCGCCGCTGCCCGAATCGATGCCGGCGGTGCCGTTCACGCTGTCGGTGCCCGCTGTGCCCAGCCCTAGCTCGCCGGGCCCGGTGTTCTCGCCGGTGGCGCAACCCAGGGGAATCAGCGCGAGAATGACAAATCGCGTGCGAGGTTTCATGCGGCAGGACCCTCGGAGGTGTGGTGTCCGGCAGCACTTCGATGGATCGCACGGAGGCGATCCGTTCGCGCATTTCTGCTGAGATCCCCTACACGCCCGCTACTTGTCGCACCGTCTCCTCGAGCCGCGCCGCACAGCCTCGGTTTTGCTCGAAACGTGGCTACTTCTTGCCGGCCTTCTGCTTGGCCTCGGCCTTGGCTTCTTCGTCTTTGGCCTTCTGCTCGGCTTCGTCTTTTTCCTTCTGCTCGCGCTCGGCAGCGGCGGCCTTTTCT
>DATAKF010000045.1:0-29163 GCA_036261775.1 Polyangiaceae bacterium
ATCTCGTACCCCGAGCAGCGCCGTCCTTACCCGACGCGCTTCCGCGGCTTGCACCGCCTGACGCACCGTGACGACGGCTCGCCGCGTTGCGTGGCGTGTTTGTGTTGCTCCACGGCTTGCCCGGCGCAGTGCATTCACATCGAGGCAGGTGAGTACCCCGAAGGTGACCCGAAGCGCGGCTACGAGCGCTTCCCCAAGCGCTTCGTGATCGACGAGCTGCGCTGCATCTTCTGCGGTTTCTGCGTGGAGGCGTGCCCCTGCGACGCCATCCGTATGGACACCGGCATGCACGCCGCTCCGTACGACTCGCGCGATCAGTTCATCTTCGAGAAGGACCTCTTGATGAACTTCCCGGGCCGCGACGGCTCCCACGCCACCGCGAACCCCCGCCACGAACCCGGCGAAGCCAGCCACCCCGGCGTCACCCGCAACCACGGCCACTGAACGGTGCCGTACGACTCCCTAAGTCTCCCTGATTTACAGGGAGGCGGGGAGGCGGGGAGGTCCGCGAGGGCGAGATCGCATTTTCTGATTCGGAGGACCGAATCAGAAAATGTTTCCCTCGAGGAGAGCACGAGCGGTGTGTTTGCAGTGGATGTGTGGCCTCGCAGGCGGCAGCGCGAGCCCCCAAATCTGGGCTCGCGGACCTCCCCGCCTCCCCGCCTCCCTGTGAATCTCGCAGTCGCTCGCTTTCTTTCAGCGGCTGCTATAGTGCCGCGCGGTGACTGATTACGAAGTCGTTATTGGGCTGGAAGTTCATGCGCAGCTGCTGACGAAGACGAAGCTCTTCTGCGGTTGCAGCACGAATTTTGGGCAGCCGCCGAACACCAACATTTGCCCGGTTTGCCTGGGGCTGCCCGGTTCGCTGCCGGTCATCAACGGCGAAGCCGTGGAGCTCGCCGTCAAGACCGCGCTCGCGCTCGGCTGCACCATTCACGAGAGCAGCATCTTCGCGCGGAAGAACTACTTCTACCCGGACTTGCCCAAGGGCTACCAGATCAGCCAGTTCGAGGAGCCTTTCTCGACCCACGGCCACCTAGACATCGAGGTCGACGGCAAGGCCAAGCGCGTTGGCATCACGCGCGCCCACATGGAAGAGGACGCCGGCAAGAACCTGCACGGCATGGGCGGCGATTCGGTGGTCGATCTGAACCGCGCCGGCACGCCGCTGGTCGAAATCGTCGGCGAGCCGGATTTGCGCTCCAGCGCGGAAGCCGCCGCTTATTTGCGCGCGCTGCGCGATTTACTCGTGTTCTCCGGCGTCAACGACGGCAACTTGGAAGAGGGCAGCTTCCGCTGCGACGCCAACGTCTCGATTCGCCCGCGCGGCACCGAGAAGTTCGGCACGCGCTGCGAGCTGAAGAACATCAACTCCTTCCGCTACGTGCAGCGCGCCATCGACGCCGAGGTCGCGCGGCAGACCGTGATCTTGGACGGCGGCGGCACCATCAAGCAGGAAACCCGCAGCTTCGACCCCGACACGGGTCAAACCGCGACGCTCCGCTCCAAGGAAGACGCGCACGATTACCGCTACTTCCCGGAGCCGGATCTACCGCCCCTGGTCATCGACCAGGCGCTGCTCGCTCGCGCCAAGGCGAGCTTGCCGGAGTCGCCGGCGGCGCTGCGCGCGCGTTGGACGAGCGAGCTCGGCTTGCCGCTCGCCACCGCGGTGACGCTCAGCGCGCACCCGGAGTACGCACGGTTCTTCGAGACGGCTCGCCAGGGCTTCAAGGACGCGACCAAGGCGGCGAACTTCGTGGCCAACGACGTGCTGCGCGGCGCCAAGACGCACGGCCTCAAAGCGACGTTCACGGTCACGGCCGAGCACGTGCATGAGCTGCTCAGTTTGATCGATTCTGGGCAGATCAGCGGCAAGCAGGCCAAAGAGGTTTTTGCTGCCATGGAGGCGGAGCCCGCGAAATCTCCTGCGGAAATCGTCAAACAGAAGGGTCTGAAGGTCGTCAGCGACTCGGGCGCCATCGAAGGCGCGGTCAGGAAGGTCGTGGCAAGCTTTCCGGACCAAGTGGCAAGCTTCAGAGCAGGCAAGAAGGGCGTGATCGGCTTCCTCGTCGGTCAGGTCATGAAAGAGATGGCCGGCTCGGGCGATCCCAAGCTCGTGAACGAGCTCTTGAACAAGATCTTGGCGGAGTCCTGATGAGCGCGCCGTTGCCGATTCGTGAACCGAAGCCGCCGTGGCTGAAGGTGCGCGCGCCGGGCGGCGAGAACTACGCGCGCATCAAGCAAACGCTGCGCAGCCTGGATCTGAACACGGTGTGCGAGGAAGCGCGCTGCCCCAACGTGGGGGAGTGCTGGAGCGCCGGCACCGCCACCATCATGGTGCTCGGCCACACCTGCACGCGCGGCTGCCGTTTTTGCGCCGTTACCACGGGTCAACCGGGCGGCGCGGTCGATCCGCGCGAGCCGGTGCACGTGGCGCGCGCCATCGCCAAACTGCAGCTGCGCTACGTCGTGCTCACCATGGTCGATCGCGACGACCTGCTCGACGGCGGCGCGGCGCACGTTGGCCAAACCATCTCGGAGCTGCGCGAGCGCTGCCCGGAGCTGCTGATCGAAGCCTTGGTCGGTGATTTCGGCGGTCGGAAGCGCGATCTCGACACGCTGTTCGGCTCTGCTCCCGACGTCTTTGCGCACAACATCGAGGTCACGCGCCGGCTCACGCCGCGCATTCGTGATCAACGCTGCGACTACGATCTGTCGCTCGACGTGCTGCGCTACGCCAAGGAGCACGCCAGCGGTCGCTACGTCAAAAGCTCGATCATGGTCGGCATCGGCGAGACCGACGACGAAGTGATCGAGACGATGGCCGACCTACGCCGCGCGGGCGTAGACATCGTCACGCTCGGCCAGTACCTGCGCCCAACGCCCAAGCATGCGCCGGTCGAACGCTACGTAGAGCCCGAGACGTTCGCGCGCTTCGAAAAGGAAGCCAACGCGCTCGGCTTTGCCTTCGTCGCCTCCGGCCCGCTGGTGCGCTCGAGCTACCACGCCGCCGAGGGCTTCGTCGCCGCGCAGCTCACTCCAACGGCCGCCCCCGAGCGCGCCTTGGCCGACCTCCCCGACGGCCAGCCCCTCATCCCCGCCTCGTCCCTCGTCCGCCGCTAGCGGCAACGAGCGGGCAGGAAGGCGGGAAGGCGGGAAGGCGGGAAGGCGGGAAGGCGGGAAGAGCAGAACGAGAAGAAGAGATTTTTGTTTGGGGCAGCCCCAAACAAAAATGCCTTCCTCTCCTACTTCCCGCCTTCCCGCCTTCCTGCGGATTCCCTCGTCTGTGCTGGTCAGAAAGGGCTCGCGGAATGGCCGCAGGGGCACTAGCATCGCAACTGGTTCTACCACTAGGTCACCCAGCCCATGTCGGTCCCGGACGAAAGCCTCCTCGGCAAGGTTGCCACTCAGCTCAGCCGGCCACCTTCGTATGCCGCGGGTGGCTCCAAAGCCTCCATCCTCAGCATCGCTGCCGCTTCCTACGGTTGGAAGTCGAATGGCGACGAGGTGACGCAACCAACCGGCTTCGACCCAGACGCCGCTCGGCTCTTCGAGTCGGTCGTTGAAGCTGCGTTCTTGGTCGCCAACGCCGACGGTGAGTTCGACGCCGCGGAGCAGTCTGCGTTCCGGCACGTGGTCGTGACGGCCTGTGGCGGCCTGGTCGTCGAGCGCCAAGTCTCCGCCTTGCTCGCCGATCTCGGCGATCAGCTTGGCGAAGACGGCATGGAAAAGCGCCTGCAGATGGTCTCGAAGAGCATTGGGCGCGAGGACCAAGCTCGCGAGGTGCTGCGTATCGCCGCGCTGCTCGCGCACGTCTCCGGTGGCGTCAGCGACGTGGAGCGAGACGTGCTCGGCAAGCTAGCCAAAGAGCTGAAATTGGACTCGACCGCCGTTGAGGCTGCCGTCAAGGAAGCCGGCAGCGTGATCGCCGAGTAGCGCGCTTCGACATGAATTCCAAAGTTTCTACGCAAAGCCCCAGCTCGCAGAGGGCCGAAATCATCTGCGCGCTCCGTCCCGATGGCACGCTGGACCCCGCCCACGACCCCGGGCTCTCCGATCAGGAGGTCGAGTACCTGTATCGCCAAATGGTGATGACGCGTCAGATGGACGAGCGCTTGGTCCAGCTGCAGCGTCAGGGCCGCATCGGCTTTCACGTCGGCTCGCTGGGTGAAGAAGCCTCCATCTTGGGCTCGGCCTTCGCCATGGCGAAGCAGGACTTCTTGTTCCCCTGCTACCGTGAGTTCGGCGCGGCGTTGATGCGCGGTCTGCCCTTGCAGAAGTTCATCGACAACATGTTCGGCAACGCGAACGACACCGTGCAGGGGCGGCAGATGCCCAACCACACCACGTGTCGCGAGGTGGGTTGGTGCTCCATCAGCTCGCCGGTTGGCACGCAGATCACCCAAGCCGTCGGCTTTGCGTGGGCCGCGCGCATCCAAAAAGCGGACGCCGCGTCGCTCGTGTACTTCGGCGACGGCGCCACGTCGTCGTCGGATTTCCACAGCGGGATGAACTTCGCTGGGGTGTTCAAGGTGCCGTGCGTCTTGCTCTGCCGCAACAACGGCTGGGCCATCAGCGTGCCGGTCGAGCGCCAAACCGCGAGCGAGACGTTTGCGGAGAAAGCCGCTGCTTACGGCATTCCTGGCGTCCGCGTCGACGGTAACGATCTGTTTGCCATGGTCAGCGTGACCCGTCGCGCTCGCGAGCGGTGTGCGAAAGGGGAGGGCTCGACGCTGATCGAAGCCATCACCTACCGCATGGGCGGACACTCCACGAGCGACGATCCCAAGGCCTATCGCGGCGCCGATGAAGTCGAGACCTGGGCCGCGCGCGATCCGCTCGAGCGCGTGCGCGACTACCTGACGAAGAAGGGGCTGTGGGACGCCCAACGTCAGAGCACCCTGATCGAAGAGATCGACGCGCGTTTCCGCGACGCGGTCTCGATCGCCGAGCGCACCCCAGCGCCGCAGCTCGAATCCATGTTCGAAGACGTCTACGCCACCGCCCCGTGGCACCTCGTCGAGCAACGGCAACAACTTCTGGCAGGGCCGCGGGCTCCCAGCTCGCATTGAGTCATGTTTGCTCGCGCGCTTGAGTTAGCAGATGGCAGTTGGCAGTGCCTGCCGTCCTGCCGGCCGTTGCGCCTTCTCGCTCTCGTCTGCCAATTGCCAACCGCTCACTGCTAACCAGCAGCCCCACCGCCTCGGCCACCCACACGCCACAAGCCCGCCACGAGTTCCCCAGATGCCTCAGATGAACATGGTCCAGTCGATCAACGACGCGCTCCGCGTAGCCATGCGCGCGGATCAGAACGTCGTCGTCTTGGGCGAAGATGTCGGCAAGGTAGGCGGCGTATTTCGCGTCACGCAGGGCCTGTTCGACGAGTTCGGTGACGAGCGCGTCATCGACACCCCTTTGAGTGAGAACGGCATCGTCGGCTGCGCCGTCGGCATGGGCCTGTACGGCATGAAGCCGATCTGCGAAATCCAGTTCGCAGACTTCATCTGGCCGGCCTACGACCAGATCGTCAACGAGCTGGCCAAGTACCGCTACCGGTCCGGCGGCGATCACTCGTGCAAGGTCGTGATCCGCACGCCTGTGGGCGGCGGCATCAAGGGCGGCCATTACCACTCGCAACACCCGGAATCGGCCTTCATTCACGTGCCGGGCCTCAAGGTGGTGTGTCCTTCCAACCCGTATGACGCCAAGGGCCTGCTCTTGGCCAGCTTGGCCGATCCAGACCCCATCATCTTCTTCGAGCCGAAGCGGTTATACCGCGCCGCGAAGGGCGACGTACCGGAGGGCGCCTACACGGTGCCGCTAGAAAGCGCCCGCGTGGTGCGGCCCGGAACCAGCGTCACTGTGCTGGCCTACGGAGCCATGCTGTACGAAGCTTTGGACGCGGCCGCCAAGGCCGCAGAAAAAGGCGTCGACGCCGAGGTCATCGACCTCCGCACCCTCTGGCCCGTGGACATGCCCACCATCCTCGACAGCGTGAAACGCACCGGCCGCCTGGTGATCGTTCACGAAGCACCCCGGACACTCGGCTTCGGCGCCGAGCTTTTGTCGCTGGTCGTGGAGCGCGCCTTCTTCCACCTCGAGGCGCCCCCTGTTCGGGTGACCGGCTTCGATACGCCGTTCCCGTATGCTCTCGAGATGGAGTATATGCCGCTTTCCCACCGAATTTTGCCCGCCCTGCTCGACGTCGCTCGGGCCTGAGCGGGGCTCCGTTACGAGAAAGAGAGTCCTCTGATGTCGAAGTTCGAGTTCAAGCTGCCTGACATTGGTGAAGGCGTTGCCGAGGGGGAAATCGTCAACTGGCTCGTCAACGAGGGCGATGCCGTCAGCGAGAACCAAGAAATGGTGGAGGTGATGACCGACAAGGCCACCGTCACCATCGGTGCTCCCAAGACGGGCAAGGTCGCCGAGCGTCGCTACAAGGTCGGCGACACGGTACCGGTCGGCAACGTGCTGGTGGTGCTCGACGTCGGTGGTGACGGCGCTGCGGCTGCCGCGCCCGCACCGGCTGCTGCTGCCCCGCCTGCCAAGGAAGCGCCCGCCGCTCCCGCCAAGGCCGAGACGACCGTCGCCAGCGCGGTGGGGGACTTGCGCGAGACGCTGCCCGGCATGTCCAAGCCGGCGCCCGCCGCCAGCGACTACTACAGCGACAAGCCCTTGGCCGCCCCCGCCACGCGCAAGCTCGCGCGCGAGCTGGGCGTCGATTTGAAGACCGTCGCGCCGAGCGGCTCGGCCGGTCGCGTCACCCGCGAAGACGTAGAGCGTGCCTCGGCGGCTCCGGCAGCGCCCGCCGCAGCCGCGCCGCGTGCCGCCGCTCCAGCTCCTGCCCCCGCGGCCGAAGCTCCGCGCCCGGTCTCGCGCGACACGGACGAGCGCGTCCCGGTGCGCGGCATGCGCAAGCGCATCTGGGAGAATATGGCGCGGTCCAAGCACACCGCCGCCCACTTCCACTACATCGACGAAGTGAACTGCGGCGAGCTGATCGCCCTGCGCGATCGCTTCAAGCCGCACGCTGAGCGCTCGAGCGTAAAGCTCACGTTTTTGCCGTTCTTGGTGAAGGCCGTCGTGGCGGCGCTCAAGCGTCACCCGCGCCTCAACTCCGTGGTCGACGAAGGCGCCATGGAACACGTGATTCGCCACAACTACGACATCGGCATCGCCATCTCGACCGACGCGGGCCTGATGGTGTGCGCGCTGAGGGACGCCGATCGCCTGAGCATCGTCGAGATCGCCAAGGAGATTGAGCGGCTCGGTGGCGCAGCCAAGGCCGGCAAGGTCCAGAAGGAAGACCTGGGCGGCACCTCGTTCACGATCTCTTCGCTCGGCAAGCTGGGCGGTTTGATGGCCCCGCCAATCATCAACTACCCCGAGGTCGGCATCATGGGTGTCCACGCCATGAAGCGGAAACCCGTGGTCAAGGGCGATCAGATCGTCATTGGCGACGTGATGAACCTGTCGTTCTCCTTCGACCACCGCATCATCGACGGCGACGTCGGCGCGGGCTTCGCGCAGGAGATCATCGGCTACCTCGAGCAGCCCGATCGCCTGCTCGTCGAAATGAGCTGAGGCAGGCGTGGTGCCTCGCCTCTCGTCTTGAACGAGTCAACCGGTTGGGCGGCGAGCCGCTGCTCGCGGGCCACGGTAGCTGACGGTAGGCTCTTTGAGCCTACATTGGTCTACATCGAAAAAAGCCCGTCGTCTGGCGGGCTTGGCAGTCGCGGCGGGCGCGTGCGTGACTCGCCCGAAGAGCCTTAAAGGTGTAGTTTGTCGAGGATGGTTTCGTGCGAGGCCGCACAAGAATGAGAGCAGCTCTTCGAATCTCCACCCTAGCGCTCGTGCTCGGCGCTGGGTCGATCGCTCACGCCCAAGATGGAACGTCCGAGCCGACTCCCGCGCAAGTGCGCGTCGCCGCCGAGGCGTTCGATCACGGTCGTGAAGCCTACAAGGCCGAGGACTACGTCGAGGCTGCCGAGCAATTCGAGAAGGCGGACAGCAACGCACCGAGCCCCGCCGCGCTCGAGCTCGCTATTCGCGCGCGCGACAAAGCGGGAGAGCTGGCGCGTGCCGCGACCCTGATGGCGCTGGCTCTCAAACGTCACCCGGATGACGAAAACCTACTCAAGTTGTCGTCCGATCTGTTCAAGCGCGCAGGCGCGACGCTGTTCGAGCTGACCGCGACGTGCGACACGCCGTGCGAGCTTACGGTGGGTGGCAAGTTGGTGCACGGCGCTCCCGATACTTCGCGCGTGCTGTACACGGCGCCTGGCGCTCTGACCGTGCGCGCCGGATGGCCCGACAACCGCAGCGACTCCAAGCAGGTTCAGGCTGAAGCGGGCGGCAAAGGCGAGGTGACCTTCGTCACGCCCAGCACCGCCGCCGCCAAGGGCATGGCTGCGGAGCCCACCGATCCGACGCCCGCTCCTGCTGCGCCGCCCAACGGCCAGCAAGACGAGGGCGCCAAGAAGGGCTCCGGTTGGTCGCCCACCGTCTTCTACGTTGGTGCTGGCCTCACGGCAGTTCTGGGTGGTGTCACGGTGTGGAGCGGTATCGATACCGTCAACAACCCGGGCACCGAGCGGGTCAAAAAAGAGTGTGGCAACGAAGGTGAGGGCTGCGCGCTCTACCAAGAAGGTGTGAGCAAGCAGCGCCGGACCAACATCTTGATCGGCGTTACTGCTGGCGTCGGCGTTGGCACGCTGCTGGTCGGCTTGTTCGCGACCGATTGGAGCGGCGGTAAGCAAAAGCCCGCTCAAGACACCACGGCACTCCGCCTGCGTCCCCGCGTCGCCGTTGCGCCGTGGGCCTCGCTAGATGGCGGCGGGCTCCAAGCAGTCGGAAGGTTCTGAGGGCCAACGTGGCCGCCAAGCTCTTCGATCCCGGCGTGGGACGCCAGCGCGTCGATCGCTACGAGCTGATGGGCGAGATCGCGTCCGGCGGCATGGCCACGGTGTACCTGGCCCGCCTCACGGGCATGGGCGGATTCCAGCGCTTCGTCGCGATGAAGCGCCTGCACCCGCACCTGGCGAGTGAGAAAGAGTTCGTCGAGATGTTCCTCGACGAAGCGCGCATCGCGGCGCGCATCCATCACCCGAACGTCGTTCCCATCCTCGAGGTGGGTGCCAGCACCGTCGGCTACTACCTGGTGATGGAGTACATCGAGGGCGACACGCTCGCGCGCTTGCTCGCGCGCGCCGCCAGCACTGGCAAGAAGCTGCCCGTCTCCATCGCGCTGCGCGTGGCCATCGACATGCTGTCCGGTCTGCACGCCGCGCACGAGCTGCACGACGATCACAACCAGCCCGTCAACCTGGTGCACCGCGATGTATCGCCGCAGAACGTGCTGGTCGGGCAAGACGGCATCGCGCGCATCACGGACTTCGGCGTCGCGCGCGCCGCCAGCCGCCTGACCGCTACGCGCGTCGGCCAGCTGAAGGGCAAAATCGCCTACATGGCGCCCGAGCAAGCCGCCGGCGCAGAAGACTTGGACCGCCGCGCCGACGTGTTCTCGGCCGGCATCGTGATCTGGGAAGCCTTGGCGCAGAAGCGCTTGTTCAAGGCCGAGAACGAAGCGGCCACGCTGTCGCGGGTGATCGCCGAGCCGGTGCCGCTGCTATTTCAGATCGCGCCGCAGGTCAGCAAAGAGGTGAGCGGCATCGTGATGCGTGCGCTCGACCGCGACGCCAACAAGCGCTTCCCGACCTGCGCCGCCTTCGCCGACGCGCTCGAAGCCGCCGCCGCGTTGAAAGACAAAGTCGCGACGCCGCGCGAGCTTGCAGCGTACGTGGCCGAGGTGATGGGGCAAGAGATCGCTCAGCAGCGCGACAACGTGCGCGCTTGGCTCGCTCACAGCGAGCCCACCGGGGCCTCCGCCGCCGAGCTGCCCTCGGGGATCATTCCGTCTTCCAGCGTCTCCGCTGCGGCCATCTCGATCCCTGGCTTCGTCGAAGCCTCGCGCAGTGGCTTGTCTGGCTCGCTGTCCACGGTGCAAGAGCCCAAGCGCTCGCGCGTCCCGTTGGTGCTCGGCGCGCTCTTGCTGATCGGCCTGCTCGGCGCGGGCGGCTTCATGCTGACGCGTTCGGCGCGCTCGGTGCCTGAAGCGTCCAACCCTCCGGCTGAGCCAAAGCCGACGCCTGCCGCCGCTCCAGCGTCAGCCGCCGAGCCGGCCCCCGCGGCGCCCGCCACTACCTCGGCCGCCGCGCTGCCGCCGCCAACTCCCGCCAGCGCCCTCGGCGTCGTGCCCGCTCCTGGGACCGTGGGCCGTCAGGCCGCTCCGCTGCAGCAACGGCCGAAGAAGAAAAAGTCTTCGGATGACGTGGACTTGAGAAACCCCTACCGCTGAGGCGCCGTCGGGCTTCCGGCCCGTCGTTGACAGAGCCAGGGGTGACTGCTAGTTGTCCGCCGCCTTCGCCCGGCCCGGCCTAAAAGTAGTGCCGTATTTTCGCGGGGTTAGATGGCTGCGCTCCTCGAGCGCATCACTCTCAACAGAGTAGTCAACCTTGGCGGTCAAGAGAGTCTGCATCTTCACCGGAAACGCGAATCCGGAGCTGGCGAGCGAGATCGCAAAGGTGCTCGATACACCGCTCGGTGAGGCGCGCGTATCGCGCTTCAGCGACGCCGAGACGTTCTGTGAGATCCGCGAAAACGTGCGCGGCCTCGACGTCTACATCGTGCAGCCCACGTCGTCGCCGGTGAACGACAACTTGATGGAGCTGCTGATCATGTGCGACGCGCTGCGTCGCGCGTCGGCAGCCAGCATCACGGCCGTCATCCCGTACTACGGCTACGCCCGCCAGGACCGCAAGGTCGCGCCGCGCACGCCGATCACCAGCAAGCTGGTGGCGGACCTGCTGGTAGCCTCAGGCGTCTCGCGCGTGGTGTGCGTTGACCTTCACGCCGGCCAGATTCAGGGCTTTTTCAACATTCCGTTCGACCACCTGTACGCCTTGCCGGTGTTCTTGTCGGACTACCTCGAGCACACGTTCGATCACAACACGGTGTTCGTCTCGCCCGACGCGGGCGGCGTGGAGCGAACGCGCGCTTACTCCAAGCGCCTGGGCGCATCGCTCGCGATCATCGACAAGCGCCGTGAGCGCGCCAACGTCAGCGAGGTCATGCACCTGATCGGCGACGTGCGCGACAAAGACTGCATCATCGTCGACGACTTGATCGACACCGCGGGCACGTTGTGCAACGCAGCGCGGGCCGTCATGAACGGCGGCGCCCGGCGCGTGTTCGCCTGCGCGACTCACGGCGTGCTCAGCGGCCCCGCCGTGCAGCGCATCGAAGAGTCCCCGCTCGAGCAAGTGGTGGTCACCAACTCGATCGCTCCGTCGCCCGAAACGCGGGCCAGCCACAAAATTCGCTACATTTCGATCGCTCGCCTGCTCGGCGAAGCAATCAGGCGCATCCACAACAGTGACTCGGTGAGCTCGCTCTTCGTTTGAAGGGTCCTCACAATAACGGTGGTTGGGCGGTTTCCCCGCTGACCCACCAAAGGTAGATAGAGAAATGGAAACGATCAAAGTAGCCGCAGACCGTCGTAACGAGAGTGGCAAAGGTGCGGCCAGCCGCCTGCGCGGCGCTGGCAAGATCCCCGCTGTCGCTTACGGCAAGCAGCTGCCGGCGCAGTCACTGGCCGTGTCTCCGGACGCGCTCAAGGCCGTGTTCGCCAGCGCCTACGGCAACAACAACGTGATCGAGCTCGACGTCGAGGGCAAAGACAAGCTTACCGTCCTGCTGCGCGACTACCAGTACCATCCCGTGTCTCGCCAGCTCTTGCACGCCGACTTCGTGCAGGTGTTCATGGATCAGCCCGTCGACGTCGAGGTTCCGCTCGAGCTGACCGGCAAGCCCCTGGGCGTCGTGCAGGGCGGCATCCTGCGCCAGGTGTTCCGCAAGCTGCCGATCCGCGCTTTGCCCGGCAGCATTCCGGTCAAGATCGTCCATGACGTGACGGCGCTTGCAAAGGACGGCTCGGTCGCGGCCAAGGACTTGGCATTGCCTGAGGGCGTTTCGGTGCGTCTGCCGGCTGAGCAGACCGTCGCCTCGATCGTTCACGAGGACACGCGCGAGGAAGAGACCGCGGCTCCGGGCGCGGCCCCGGCTGCTGGTGCGGCCCCGGCTGCTGGTGCTGCAGCTGCTCCGGCTGCCGCCAAGGCCACCGAAAAGAAGTAAGCCATGTTGCTGATTGCGGGGCTTGGGAACCCTGGGCCTCGCTATCAGGCAACGCGGCACAACGTTGGCTTTCGGCTGATCGACGAGCTGGCGCGCCAATGTGGCGTGCCAGCTTCCGCGTTCAAGGAGCGATTTCACGGCGAAATCGCCAGCGCGCGGCTCGGCGATCAAGAGCTGGTGCTGCTCCGACCCCAGACGTTCATGAACGAATCGGGGCGAAGCGTGCAGGCAGCCTGCACGTTCTACAAGCTCAAGCCCGCCGACCTGATCGTGGCCCACGACGACCTGGACGTCCCGTTCTCGGAGGTCCGCCTGAAGCAGGGCGGGGGAGACGGCGGCCAGCGCGGCGTCCGCTCCGTAACGGCGGCCCTCGGCCCCGACTACATCAGAATTCGGCTCGGAATCGGCCGTCCGCCCCCTGACTTTCGGGGTGACGTCGCAGATTTCGTGCTACAAGCCTTCCCCTCCGCGGAGCTTGCGACCGTCGAACAGATGGTCGCCCGCGCTGCGGAGGCGGTCTCGCTAGTGACGAGCCTCGGGCTCGAGAAGGCGATGAACCGTATCAATCAGCGGCCCCCGCGCTGATTGAGAACCTGACCGGTGCAGCAATGCAGCGGCCAGCTCCTTGCTCCCCGGCATGTCGCTAGGGGGCCCTCGGTCCAGAAGGAGACCACAATCGAATGGCTACGACGCAAGCAGCGGGCCTACACGCCCGCGAATACGAAACCATCTACGTCCTGCGCCCCGACGTCGCGAAGGACAGCCAAGAAAAGATCGCCCAGCGCATGGGTGAGGCCGTCACCCGCGAGGGTGGCAAGCTGACGACCATCGAAAACTGGGGTCGTCGCCAACTGGCTTACGAGGTCAAGAAGGCCAAGCGCGGCGTGTACGTCTACGTGAAGTACGTGGGCGGCGGCGCGGCCGTCGCCGAGGTCGAGCGCAACCTGCGCATGCTCGACGACGTGCTCAAGTACCAGACCGTTCAGGTCCAGGCCGACGTCGACGCCAACAGCGTCACGGTCGACGCCGAGGCGCTGAAGTTCGAGGCCGTCGAGCTGCCCGGTGAGGACGAGGTCGACGAGACGATCGAGCGCAAGCTCGGCTTCGAAGGTGGCCCGGAGCGCAGCTCGCGCGACGACCTGCCGGCTGACGAAGAGGACTTCGAGAACCCCCTGGCCGATAACTCGGAGGATGCACAATGAGAGAGCAAACTCGCGATCGTGGTGACCGTGACATGCGCGGTGACAACGAAGGCTTGGCCAACGGCGGGCGCCGTCCGCGTCGCCGTGGCTGCACCTACTGCTCCGACGACGCGGTGCCGGTGGATTACAAGGATCCGCAGGGCCTGCGTTACTTCGTGACCGAGCGCGGCAAGATCGTGCCGCGTCGCATCTCCGGGCTCTGCGCCAAGCATCAGCGCAGCGTTCAGCTGGCCGTCAAGCGCGCGCGCAACATCGCGCTCTTGCCCTTCACCTCCAACGACTGAGGCAACCGCACATGGCAACTCAGATCAAAGTTTTGCTGAAGACCGAGGTGCAGAACCTCGGTGCTGGTGGCGAAGTAGTGCGCGTGCGCCCCGGCTTCGCGCGTAACTTCCTGTTGCCGCGCGGCCTGGCCGTGCCGGCTACTGCTGGCAACCTGGCTCGCGTCGAGGACCTGAAGCGTCAGGTCGCGTCGCAGGCCAAGGCCGAGCTGGACGCGGCGAACGCCGCGGCGGCGCAGATCGCCGGCGCAAGCGTGAGCATCGCGCGCGCGGTGGGCGACGAAGGCAAGATGTATGGGTCGGTGACGACCAAGGACATCGAAGACGCCTTCGCGGCCGCCGGCGTGAAGATCGATCGCAAGAAGATCGTGCTGGCCGACGCGCTCAAGGCGCTCGGCACCTTCGAGGTCCCGATCAAGCTGCACACCAGCGTGACCGCGACTCTGAAGGTCAATGTCGTGAAGAAGTGATTCGTTGAGCGGCGGGCCTGCCCGCCGCCACGACGACAGCGCGCGGCGGGCTTGCCCCGCCGCCACGACGACAGCGCGCGGCGGGGCTTCCCTCGCCGCTACGAGACCGAAAGAAGTAACGCCGCTTCGGCGAGCGTTGACAGTGCGCGCTCACTCGTGAGAGTGTCCGCGCCGTACCAAACCCCGGTTGCCGAGAGGCTGCCGGGGTTTCGTGCATTTGGCGCCCTGTGCATAACCCGTGCACGAGGTCTGGAGGACTCAGTGGACAACTTGCAGCTGATCGCGCGCGCCGAAACTCGGCGCAACCTTAGGGCATTTTTCGGGGCCGTTGCACGGCACTGCGCGTTTGGTCAGTATGGGTTCATGGCCAGTCATCCCAACAACGTCGAGTGCCTCGACCGGGGCGTGACCGAATGATGGGCGCGGCTGAACAGATTCGCGCCGTACCCGACATGGGCGGGGGCGGCCGTGTACCGCCGAGCGATCTCGACGCCGAGGCGGCCGTCTTGAGCGCCATCTTGCTCGATCCGGACTCGTTCGATCGCGTGCAAGAGATCCTGCAGCCTACGCACTTCTACGCCGACGCCAACCGTCGCATCTACGAGTGCGTCGTCGACCTGAACAGCAACGGCAGGCCCGTGGACATCGTGTCGGTCGCTGGCTACCTGCGCGACAAGGGGCGCCTACAACAGATCGGCGGCTCCCCGTACCTGGCGCAGCTGTCGGACGCGACGCCGGCCGTCGCCCACGTCGAAGCGCACGCCAAGGTCATCCGTGAGAAGTGGCGTATCCGGCAGCTCATCTCGACCTGCCAGCGTTTCGCCGCCGAAGGCTACGGAGACTACGGCGAGGTGCAGGGCTTCATCGACTTGGCCGAGCAGGCCGTGTTCGACATCGCCCGCATCCCCGAGAACTCGACCATCGTGCCGCTCAAGGACGCCGTGAAGGGCGCCTTCAAGATCTTGGCCGAAGCCGCGCAGAAGGGCGGCGGCATCAGCGGCTACGAGACTGGCTTCACGATGTTCGACAAGCAGATCTCCGGCCTGCACCCGGGCGACCTGTACATCATCGCAGCTCGCCCTGGCATGGGTAAGACCTCGTTCGTGCTGAATTTGGCCACGAACGTGGCTCGACCCAAGCAGGTCGAGGTCACGGGCGAGAACGAGCCCTACATGGATGCCCCGGTCGAAGAACCCGGCTACGGCGTGCTGTTCTGCTCGTTGGAAATGCCTCGCGAGCAGCTGGCGGCACGTATGTTGTCATCAGAGGCTCGCGTCGACATGCAGAAGATCCGTAGCGGTCGCATGCAGCGCGAAGACTGGAACCTGATGACCGACGCGGCGGCCCGCATGGGTCGCTTGCCGCTCTGGCTCGACGACACGCCCGCCCTCACGCTGCTGGACTTGCGCGCCAAGATCCGCCGGCTGCAGGCCGAAATCAGCCGCGGCGCTGACAACGGCATGCCGGCGAAGAAGCTCGGCTTGGTGGTGATCGACTACTTGCAGCTGATGCAGGGCCGCAAGGACGCCGGCAGCCGCGAGCAAGAAATCAGCGAGCTTTCCCGCGGTCTGAAGGCCATGGCCAAGGAGATGGGGGTGGCGGTGATCGCGCTCAGCCAGCTGAACCGCGCGGTCGAAACCCGCGCTACCAAAGACAAGCGGCCCCAGCTGTCCGATCTGCGTGAGTCCGGCGCCATCGAGCAGGACGCCGACGCCATCATCTTCATCTACCGCGACGAATACTATTTCCGCGACAGCCCTGACAAAGGCGTGGCCGAGCTGATCGTCGCCAAGCAACGTAACGGCCCCACGGGCAAGGTGATGGTCAAGTTCACGGGCGAATACACCCGCTTCGACAACCTAGCCGCCGACGAATACAACTTCGACGAGATGGACGACTTCAACCCCGGCGGCGGCGCCTAGCGGCGAGATCGCAGGAAGGCGGCCGCCTTCCTGCGATCCTCGACAGCTAGGGCGCTAGGCCTTGGAGGCCGACGTACAGCTGGTGCAGCGCGAGGGCTGTCAGCGTGAGCTTCACGGTTAGGCGAAAGGCTTTTTCCGGTAGCTTGTCGAGCAGGCGCGTGCCGATGGCGGAGCCGGCGACGGCGCACAGCGAGAGCAACAAGCACGGCAGGGCGAAGCCGCTCAAATCGAAGCCGCGCAGTCCGAACAGCAGCACCTTGGTCGTGTGTTGGAAGATTTGACACGCCGCCATGGTGGAAATCGTGGATTGCGCGCCGAGCCCGAGCGCCAGAATGAACGGCGCGAGCAGCGGGCCGGTGGCGCCGACCAAGGTCGAAAAGAAGCCGACCAAAGCGCCCCCGACCGGTAGCGCTCGCTCGGCGCCCGCGCCCTTGCCGATCGAGAAGAACGACTTGAGCCAGGTCGACGCCAGCACGAACGCGCCGATGGCGATGCGGCTGCCGCTCGGCGGCACGTAGGCCAATAGCCAAATACCGAGCGCGCCGCCCGGCAAGAGCGGCCAGGCGAACCGCCACACCGCCGGCCAACGCACGTGTGAACGGAGAAAGTAGGCACGTGAGCCGTTCGAAACCAGCTGCACGATCCCGTGCACCGGAATGGCTACCGCAGGCTCCAGCTCGAGCAGCATGAGCGCGAGCAGCAGCATGCCGCCCGCCATGCCCATGACGCCCGAGACGATGGACGTCAGCACGGCCGCTGCGCCTAGCTCGAGCCAGTAGCTGAGGGCGGGCGGAGTCACGCCCTCTTTTATAGAGCCGCGCTGGCTTGGGGCCAGACCAGAGGCTTCTTCGACGTCGCTTCGGTCGTGAGGTTCTTGGCTAGATGAACAGCTTCTCGGACAGCTCTTGCATCAGCTCGGTCAGACCTTGATGCGTGGCGGCGCTCACCAGCCGTAGGTCGACCCCCAGCGCTTTGAAGTCGGCGACCAGCGTCGGATAAGCCTCCAGCACGTCGGGCAAATCCGCCTTGGTTAGCGCCACGACCTCGGGGCGCCCGGCCAAATCCGGGTTGAAGTTGAGCAGCTCGCGCCGGATGACGTGATAGTCGTCGATGGGATTGCGACCGGGCTCTTCCGCCAGCGCGATCAGGTGCAACAGCACGCGTGTGCGCTCCAAATGGCGCAAGAAGCGGATGCCGAGGCCGGCGCCTTCGCTGGCGCCCGGGATCAGGCCGGGAATGTCGGCGATCACGAAGCTACGTCCGAGGCCCGAGCGCGAATCACCGATGGTCACGACGCCCAGGTGAGGGACCAGCGTCGTGAACGGGTAGTCAGCCACCTTGGGCCGCGCGCGCGACACCGCGCTGATCAGCGTGCTCTTGCCCACGTTGGGGAAGCCGAGCAAGCCCACGTCGGCCATCACGCGCAGCTCGAGCCGCAGCTCGCGCACCTGACCAGGCTCACCCTTTTCGTATTTGCGCGGGGCGCGATCGGTCGGGGTCGCAAAGTGCTTGTTGCCGCGGCCACCGCGCCCGCCCGTCGCAACCACGAAGCGTTCGCCATTGCGCACCAGCTCGCACAGCTTTTCGCGCGTCGTGTCGTCGTACACCACGGTACCCACCGGTACCTTGAGCTCGCTGTCCTCGGCGCCACGGCCGTAGCAGTCCTTGCCTTGCCCCGGACCGCCGTGCGCGGCGCGCACGGTCGACAGGTGGGTCAGCTCGTACAGGGTGTTCACGCCTGTGTCGGCGACGAGCACGACGTCACCGCCGCGACCGCCATCACCACCGGCTGGGCCGCCGAACGGCACGAACTTCTCGCGCCGGAACGCTGCGCAGCCGTTACCGCCGGTGCCGGCGTGAACGGTGAGGGTACACTCGTCGATGAACTTCACGGGGGGGCGTGTTCTAGAGGCTAAACGGCCCCTTCGCAAATAGGGGTGAGGAGTTAGGGGTTAGGGGTTAGTCGGCGGAGGGGAGAGAGGGCGAAATTGCGCGCAAACGCGAGCATGGTGCTGGGTGCTGGCCGGCCCGGCGTGCCTCGGCGGCCCTAGTCGTCACCATGGAGCGCCGCCCTGGGTCCCTAGTCCCTGGCTCGACTAACCCCTAACCCCTCACTCCTCACCCCCCAAGCGCCTCAGCGTGGCGGCTTCAGAGGCAGCTTGGCAACCCGATTGGCCGCCTGCGTCTGCGGCGCCTGATCGATGGCGTCGATAGCGCGGCTCAGCGCCTCGAGCTTGAGCGACTTGGCGGCGGCGGGCTGGAACAAGCTCGGGATGCGCACCAGCTTTTGTGCGAGCCCCTTGCCCAGGCCGAGCTCGCGCTCGGCAAAGGTCTCGATGTTCGAGTAGCCCTTGGCCTCGTGCAGCTTGCGCGCCTCGATGCCGGCCAGGATTTCGCCGAGCTCGAAGAAGCCTTCGTTGAGGTTTTTTTGCAAGCCGCGCAGCTTTTGCAAGAGCGTGTGCAGCTCGCCAATCGAGGCCTTGATGCGATCGGCGGCTTCGGGAGTGCGCAAGGTGGCGCGTGCGCTACCGGGCTTCGGGGGCTCGCGATTGCGACGCACCGCTTCGGCCGCTTGGCGCTCAGCGTGACGCAGCGCCCAGGGTGCGGCGCCGCGTAGCCCGAACTTGCGCGGCACCTTGGGGGGCGGAGGGATGACGGACTTGCGGCCGCTGGGCGCGACCGACTTGCGGCCGGCTGGCGGCGCGACCGACTTGCGGCTGGCTGGCGGCGCGACCGACTTGCGGCCGGTGGCCGCGGGCGCCACCGATTTGCGCGAGGGCGGGGGAAGGACCGACTTGCGCGACGCAGGCGGCGGTGCCACTGACTTCCGGGAAGAGCTGGCTTTTGCCGATGATTTGAGCTTGTTCTTGGGCATGGGCCGCGGCTTCTGACCCGCCGGACAGGGCGGATCGGTTCCTCACCCCCGAAGCGTATTATACCTGCGACAGTTTTCCGAATTTCGATGAGCTCTCCCTACAACTCAGAACGCCCCAGCGACCCTGCCGCAAGCGCTGCGGTCGATCAACGCATCGCGGTCGTGGTCAACGGTAACGCCAAGAACGCGACGGAAGAGGTCATCTCGACCTTGGATCAGATATTGAGCGGCGGTGATCTGTTCGTGTCGCGCAAGCTGTCGGACGCGCGTCACATCGCCAAAACGCTGGTCGCGCGTGGCTACGGCACCGTTCTCACTGGCGGGGGTGACGGCACCTTTACCGTCATGGTTACCGAAGTGGTTCACGAAGCCCGCCGCTCCGGGCGGCCTCTGCCGCGCTTTGGTCTGCTGAAGCTGGGCACCGGCAACTCGCTGGCGTGGGTGGTCGGCGCGCAGGGCGCGGACAAGCAAGACTTGCAGGCCGACATCGGGCGCCTGATCGAAGACGCAGGCAGCCGCTCTATGCGTTTGATCGAGGTCGAAGGCTTCATCGCGCCATTCTGCGGCTTGGGCGCGGACGCGCTGGTACTCGCCGACTACGGCAAGGTGAAAGCGGCGCTCGGCAAAACGCCGCTCAGGCGCGTCGCTCCCGGGCCGCTCGGCTACATCGTTGCCACGACGACCCGCAGCATCCCGCGCTTCTTGGCCGCGAAAATGCCGCATTGCCGGGTACGCAACGATGGCGCCGAGGCGTACCGCATGGGCCCCAAAGGGGAGATTGTCGGCGCGCCGATCGCCACCGGCGAAATCATCTACGAAGGGCCGATGCGCATCTGCGCGCTGTCGACGATTCCGTACTACGGCTACGGCTTTCGCATGTTCCCGTTCGCCGAAGAGCGGCCGGATCGCATGAACCTGCGCGTCGCCACGATTGGCCCGCTCAGCTTCATCCGTCACTTCGGCGAAATTTGGCGTGGTGAGTACCAAAACCCCGAGGAGGTCGTGGACTACTTGGTCGACGCCGTCACCATCGAGGTCGATCCGGAGACTGACTTTCAGATCGCTGGCGACGCCCGCGGCCGTCGCAAGAGCATCTCGGCGCTGCTCTCCCCGACGCCGATCAAGCTGGTCGACTTCTACGCCCCGCCCAATATTGAATGAGCGAAGCTCATTCAATATTGGGGTTTGGTTTGTACTTCCGTGTGCTTCGCTGATGGGCTTGGCGATCCTTTCTACCGGCCAGGCAGCGTGCGCTCGGCCGTTTGTTCTTGGGTCTCCTCCGCGCTTCGCATGGTGTGGTCCGCGACCATCCCTGCTGAGACCGCGATCGGCGCTCGGCCTCGCCGAGTTTCGTCCACTTCGGTCTTCCGTGGGCGATCGTGATCTGCTCGCGCCAAAGTGTGGTTGAGCGTGCTCTGGCTCGCGCTTTGCGCGAGCCGCACCTTGGAACGGCCTTGAGCGGAGAGGACGAGTGGGCAAACCGTTTGAAACGGGCTTGAGCGGCTCGAGAGGAGCGGGCAAACTGACGGGCTTGCGCCTCTTGATCCTCGGCCTTGGTTTCGTGCTGCTCGCGGGTTCCGCGACGGCGGCGGAGGCGGGCATGAAGGCTGAGCTTTCGTGCCGGCCCGAAGCGGCGCCGGGGCGGGTGCTCTGTGAGCTGAAGTTCGCGGCTCGGCCCGGTGCGCGGCTAGTTTGGGCGGATGCGCTGGTGACCTCGGCGCCCGAGTTCGTGAGGCCCCTCCGGGCGCGCATTGCGCCGGAGCGCTTCAAGGGTGCCGGCGCCGAAGAACGCAAGCTGAGCCTGGGCTTCGTCGCGGCCCAGGCCGGGGTGGGGCGGGTGATGGTCAAAGCGCGCGCGGTGGTGTGCCGCGGCGAAGGCGAGCAGGAGCGCTGCCAGCCCGAGAGCCAAGACGTGAGCGCCGAAATGCGCGTCGGCGGCTGAGCGCCAGCACCGACGCTCGCCTCCGGAACTTGGCCGCGGTGGCTCGCCTTTGGTAGCCGCTAGGTATGAATCTTCCCGGACGGCTGCGGCTGACGACGCTGGGCGACGTGCTCGGTGCGATTCATCGCGCTGGCGCTTCGGGAGTGCTCGAGCTGACCGAAGATCGCGGGCTCACGCATCGCGTCTTCTGGGCCGACGGCATGATCACGCAGGTCGACACGGCGCTGTTCCGTGAGCGCTTGGGCGACCTGCTCGCGGGGCAAGGCTTTTTGGGGGCACGCGCGCTGGCTCGCTTGGCGCGTCGACTGCTGGAGGCGCCCCGTCAGCGCGCCGGAGAGATCTTGGTCGAAGAGGGCTTCGTCAGCTCCGACCTGGTCAGCGCTGGTCTGCGCCGCCAGCTGCGGCAAAAGCTGGAGGCGCTGTTCAAGCTCACTGACGCGCAGCTCACGTTCCGAGTGCCGCGCCCGCACCAGCAGCACCAAAGCCCGCTTTCGCCCGGAGAATTCTTGCACGGTCGCCCACGGGCCCGTCCACGCGCTCGTTACGCTGCGGCTCAAGAGCGGGCGAGCAACAGTCAGCCGTCGGCGGGCGCGTCTTCCTCCCCGCGAGCGCCGCACGGCGCGCGCAGTCGTGCCTATGCGACGCTGGGCCTGCTACCGGGCGCCGATCGTGCCAGCATCCAGCAAGCGTTCCGCCGCTTGGCGCGCAATCTGCACCCCGATCGATTTCCCCACGCGGATCCGAGCGAACGAGCGCGGCTACTGTCGCGCTTTGCCGAGCTCAGCGCTGCGTACCACTCGCTAGCTGGTTGATCGCTTTCGGCAGGTCCAAAAGCGTGTCGATCATCAAGTCTGGCGCCGACGCCGTGAGGCGTTCGAGGGCCTGAATGCCGCCCTTGACGCCGATCGTGAAGGCACCAGCGGCGCGCCCCGACAGCACGTCTTGAGGCCCGTCGCCGACCATCACGAGCGTCTGGACCGGTACGCCCAAGAGCTTCGCGGTCTCGTGCACCATGGACGGATCAGGCTTTCTCTGCGGTAGGTCGTCGCCGGCCACCACACCCTTGAAGCGGGCTTCCAGCCCCAGACCGCGCAGCACTGCGATGGACGTGCGCCGCGGCTTGTTGGTGCAGATGCCGAGCGGCAGGTGAGCGAGCGCGTTGAGCGCGTCCAGCCCACCCGGCATCACGTTCGTGTAGTCGATGGGGTGCTCGGCGTAATAGTCGAGAAAATCCGCGACCATGGCCTTGGTCTTTAAATCCGTTACTTCGAGCCGTGCGGCGCGCGCCATGAGCAGCGGCGCGCCGTCGCCGACGTACGATTCGAGCTCGTCATGCGGCAGCCGCGCTAGCCCCGCCTTCTGGAGCGCGTGGTTGGCGGCTTCGGCGATGTCGCGCCGTGAATCGACGAGCGTGCCGTCGAGGTCGAACACGACCCCGCACACCAAGCTGCCGCCGCTCACTGTCCGGGGTTCCTGACCACCGCGCGACCCACGAAGAACGGACCCATCTTGTCCATGAACTCCGCCGTCTGCCGGGTCTGCCGCATCGCCTGCACCACGTGCGAGAGCGGGTGCAGCTCCTTACCGATCAAGCCGATCACGAAGTCGTTGTCGGCTTGGTCCAGGCCGTGGCAGGCCAGGCGCACGTCGTGAGCCAGGTCCTGCGAGCCGTAGGCGCGGCCGATGCCGCCGTGCTCGCGCATGATCTGCCCGCGCTCTTTGGGGTCGAGCCGCTCGAACGGACCGACGCGGCGTAGCGGGTACCAGATGGCCCAGGGCCAGGCTTCGTTCAGCACCGTCTCGCGCGGGCGGCGCAGCAGCCAGTACTCCAGGTCCTGCTCGAAGCCGGTTGAATAAGTGCGGCCCAGCATCGAGAGCTCGGGGCGGGGTCGGAGACCGCTCCAGGCCGCGCTGCCCACGAGCGGGCGCACGCGGGTGGCAAAGTCGAGCGGCTCTTCCGAAAAGGTGAGCAGCGCCAAGCCGCGCGGGTGATTGACGTCCTCGTAGATCACGCTCGGAATGCCTTGTTCCCGCAGCGCGCCGCCGAGGTTCTGCACCACGTTGGCCGGGTCGTCGCTTTCGAAGCCGAGCAGTTGCATGAACAGCCGTCGGTTCATGCTGACCGGGTTGCCGCTCTTGTCCGAGCCGCGCTCGTTGACGTCCACCGGCGCTGGTTCGCGGGCGGAATGGGCAGTGGTGTGGGCGGGGTCGCTCATGGGCCCGCACATACCACGGAAATCGGCTAGGCTCCGCCCGCTTTGCCTGCCTCGATTCCTGCCCCCGCAACTGCAGCGCCCCAGCGCGCAGCGTCTGGTTCCGCCCGCGCGGCGAGCGACCTTTCGCACCCGCTGCCAGCCGGCATGCGCGACTTCTTGCCGCCCGACGCCCGGCGCCTGAGCGAGCTTGCTCGGAGACTGCTCGGCAGCTTCGAGCTGTTCGGCTACGAGCTCGTGACCCTGCCGGTGTTCGAGTACGAAAGCGTGCTCGAGCGTGGCCTCGGCGCGCTCGACCCCGAAGAGGTGCTGCGCTTCGTGGAGCCCGAGACGGGGGAGGTGGTGGCGCTGCGGCCGGACATGACGCCGCAGCTGGCCCGCGTGGTCGCGACGCGCTTGTCGCAGGCGGCTCCGCCCATTCGCTTGTCGTACCAAGGCTCGGTGCTGCGCCGCCGCAAGGAGCGCGCGCGCCGCCACCGCCAGATCTTTCAAGCCGGCATCGAGCTGATCGGCCTCGACGGCCCGTCCGGCGATCTCGAAGCGCTCGACGTCGCTTGTTCGGCCGCCCGCGCGGTGGGGCTCGACGAGTTCGTGCTCGACCTGGGCCACGCGCGCATTGCGTTCGCGCTCTTGGAAGGCGTGGAGCCGGTCCGGCAACGCGCCGCGGTCGAGGCGCTGCACTTGAAGGATCGCGTCGAGCTCAAGCGCGCCGCAGCCTCTGCCGGTCTCGGCGGGCGCGAACAAGACGCGCTGGCCGAGCTGAGCGAGCTGCACGGCGGTCGCGAGGTATTGAAGCGCGCCGCCAACGTGCTGGCCGGCACCCGCGCCGAGCCGGGGCTCGACGAGCTGTCCCAGGTGGTGGTCGAGGTCGAACGCCGAGGGCTGGCCCCGTCGGTGGTGGTCGACCTGGGCGAGACCCGCAATTTCGCCTATTACACTGGCACTACATTTCAACTCCACGCCCACGGGCCTGGCGTGCCGATCGCTTCCGGCGGCCGCTACGACGGCCTGCTGGAAGGCTTCGGCCGTCCTTTGCCGGCTTTTGGCTTCGCCTTTGGCCTCGATGATTTGGTCTGGGCACTCGGCAGCACGGTTCAAACCGAGACGCCGCCACGCCTGCTGCTCACCGGGGAGGCCGCCCGCCTGGCCGCCGGTCTGCGCGCGGCGGGGGTCTGCTGCGCCCTCGGGCCCGAGCAGGATCCGCTGGCGTACGCGAAGGTGTGGCGGTACACGCACTGGGTGAGCGCCACGGCTAGCGAGGCGGTGGTGACCTCCGTAACCGACTTGGTGGAGCAGCGAGCTCCGCTCGACGCTGCCTCGGTGGCGCGCGTGCTGGTCAAAGCCAAGCCCTGAATCCCTGACTGAGTCTCAGTCCCAAACCGAAGAAGCGGTGTCAGCATGTCGTGTGTCGTGATCGTGGGTGCCCAGTGGGGCGACGAAGGTAAAGGCAAGATCGTCGATATCTACACGGAGTTCGCCGAGGTCGTAGTCCGCTACGCCGGTGGACCCAACGCCGGTCACACTCTGGTTGTCGGAGACGACAAGCTCGTGGTGCGCCTCCTTCCCAGCGGCATCTTGCGCCCGCAGACGCGCTGTGTGCTGGCGCAGGGCATGGTCATCGACCCCGACGTGCTCCTCGGTGAGGTCGACGAGCTGATCCGTCGCGGTCACCGAGATGTCGAGAAGCGCTTGTGCGTCTCCGATCGCGCCCACCTGATCTTGCCGTACCACGTGCTGGTCGACACGCTGCGCGAGGCCGCTCCGGGCGGCATCGGCACGACCAAGAAGGGCATTGGCCCGGCCTATGAAGACAAAGCGCGCCGCACCGGCGTGCGCGCAGGCGACCTACGCGACCCCGTGCGGCTGGGCGAGCGCATCCGGGCGGCCTTGGACGCCTGGGCGCCTACCATCAAGCACTTGGGCGGCGAAGTGCCGTCGGCCGACGCCATTTTGAAGCAGCTTTCGGCGTCTTCGCCGCGCATCGTGGCGCTGCTCGGCAACACCTCGCAGATCACCGACCAGGCGATCCGCGAAGGCAAGCGCGTCATGCTCGAAGGCGCGCAGGGCACCTTGCTCGACATCGATCACGGCACGTACCCGTTCGTCACGTCCAGCTCGGCCGTGGCCGGCGGCGCCTCGATCGGCGTCGGCATTGGCCCGAACCGCATCAACACGGTGCTGGGCATCACCAAGGCGTACGCCACGCGCGTCGGCTCGGGTCCGTTCCCGACCGAGCTGAACGACGGCGACGGCCAGCACTTGCGCGAGGTCGGCGCGGAGTTCGGCTCCGTCACTGGTCGTCCGCGCCGTACCGGCTGGCTCGATTTGCCGGCGCTGCGCTACGCCGCGCGCGTCAACGGCATCGACGGCTTGGCGCTCACCAAGCTCGACGTGCTCACCGGCTTGTCGCGCATTCAGGTGTGCGTGGCCTACGACACGCCCGAAGGCCGCACCGAAGACTTTCCGATCGACTACATCGACGTGCCCGGCCTGGTGAAGCCCGTGTACGAGGAGATGACCGGCTGGAGCGAGAAGCTCGACGGCGTGCGCGTGCTGGACGAGCTGCCCAAGGCCGCTCGCGCTTACGTGCGCTTCTTGGAGGAGGGCGCCAAGGTGCCGCTGTACCTGCTCAGCGTCGGTCCGCGCCGCTCGGAGACTGTCGTGCTGCACAATCCCTTCGTCGGGAGAGCAGCGGCGCCGTGAACCCGGCTTGGGCGCTCCCGCTTTTGATCGTGATGCAAACGCGATCGGCGGGAGTGTCGCCGCGGCCGGTGGCGTGGGCGGCGCAAAGCCCACGCCCGGCGGCGTGTCAGGGCACCCCGGGGTTGTGGGATTTGACTCGGCAAACGCTGCTCGGCCGGCGTTGCCGCGAGTTGTCGCGCGCTCAAGCGCTGCTCGGGCGCGCTCCGGAGAAAGCGCGGGAGCGGGCGGCCGCCCTGCTCGCGCAGGCACCCGACTTCGCGGAGGCGCGCGTGCTGCATGGGCGCGCCAGCTTGCGCTCGGGCGACACCGCTACCGCTTTGGCCGAGCTGCTGCCGTTGCTCGCCGATGACGCGGGCAGCGTGGCTGATCCGGCGGTGCTGCTCGACGGTGGGCGCGCTGCGTTGGCTCAAAAAGACTTGGCGAGCGCTGCTCGCTTCTACCGCGCGCTCGGCAGCCGCGCGGCGCTCTTGCCGGCTCGCAGTGAACAAGTCGTCGCGTACATCGAGATCGCCAGCGCGCTCTTGGCCAGCGAGAAAGCGCCGGTGGACGACGTGCTGGCTTACTTGCGCGAGGCGCGCCGGCGTTCTGCCGGCAGTGGGCTGACGGGGCTGTGCGCTGGCGTCACGGCGGTGGCCTGGCTATCAGCGGGCAGCGAAGCCGAAGGCCAGGGCGCGCTCGGTGAAATCAGCGACGCCGAAGCGCTCAAAGCCTTCGAGACGTCGAAGGCCGTTTGGCTGCCGGAAGGCCTGCTGGCTGCGGTGCTGGGCGTCGCGTTCGAGCGTGAGCACCCGGATCTGGGAGCGCCGTACTTCAAGGCGCTGGCGACCAGCCCCCTGGCGAACACGGCCATTGGCAAGCTGGCGACGAGGCCCCGCCCGGCGCGAGCTGCCGCGGCCAAGCCCGCCAAGCGAGGCGCCAAGTGAAGCGTGCAGCGCTGAGCCTGACGGTCTCGGCGCTGCTGCTCTCGCCCGTCGCTCGGGCAGAGCTCACGCTGTGGCAGCAAGCTCGGTCGCCCGGTTGGAAGGTGCGCGCGAAGGCGCGGCTCAGCGCCGAGCAACTCTTCGAACAGGCCTCCGATCCGCAGGCAGATCTCGAAACCTTGCGCGAGCTCTCGCTCGGCAGCGCCGCCCTGCTCGAGCTGAGCGGCGGCGCCAAGACGGACCCCTGGCAGCAGGTGCTGCTGGGCCGCGTGCTGCTCGACTCACAGCAGGGGCGTGAACGCGAAGCCTTGCAGTTGATCGAGCAGGGCCTGTTGCGGCTGCCGGACAGCGACTTCAAACGCGCCAGCCTGTTCGACGTCGGCCTGGGCGCGCTGTTCGGTGGTGAGATGGAGCACGCCAACAAGGCGTTCAGCGCGGCGTTGGCGTTGGCCTGGCAACCCGATGATCGCGCCAACATTCATCGCAACCGGGGCAAGGCGCGCATGCTCTCGGGCCAGCTCCTCGGCGCCGTGGCCGATTTTCGCGCCGCCGTGCAGCTGGCGCGTGGCGTGGAGGTGATGGCGCTGTCGCGCTTTGGTTTGGGCGTCGCGCTCGAGCGCAGCGGTGACTACCCGCAAGGCATGCAAGAAATCGCGCGAGGCGTGGCGCTGCGTTTGCCGGTCCCCCCGTACGCCAGCGAAAGCGTGCTCGACCTGCCGGGGCTGAGGTGGATCCCCGAGTACGACGTGCACTACTTTCGCGCGCTCGGCATCATGACCGAAGCCGAAGCCGCCCCGACCAGCGAGGCTTCGCGGGAGCTCTACACGCTCGCGCTGGAGAGCTGGGAAGAGTACGTGCCGGCAGCCGAAGCCCAGAAGGACCGCTTCTTGCCGAACGCGTTGCGGCACCGGCAGCGAGTCCAAGACGCGCTGGGGCGGCTGAATCGCAGCCCGAGGCCGGCCCTGCCGCGCTCAGGCGGCGTACGGTAGAACCGGGCTCGAGCCCAGCACGCGGCGCGCGCCCTCGGCGTCTTCGACCGCTTCGAACACGGGGCGCAGGTGCGAGCTGCGCTCGAGCTCGCCGAACGCGCCGCTGGCGGCCAAAGCGCGCGCCTGCGGGCCGTCGAGCACCATGAACACGTTGCGCAGGCCGTCGCCGGCGGGAGCGTCGATCACGTCGACGATCTTGGAGCGGTCGACGTGCAGCTCTTCGCCGCGGCGTTGAATCAACACTCGCTTGTCCGTGATGAGGTAGCGGGTGTCCCCAACCAGCTTGCCGGGGCGGATAACCGTGTCGTACGCGATGTACGCGCCCACTACGAGCACCAGCGCCACGGCCATGAAGATGCCCGTCGCCAACGCCATGAAGCTGGGCGAAAGGTACGAAAGGCCGCTCTTGGCGACCTTGGCCAGCGCGCTGACGGCGCGCAGCACCATCTCCATGCCGGCGAGCACCGTGAACGCCGAGATGGCGAGCAGCAGCCATTGGCGCTGGCCGTGCGGCAAATAGGCGCGCAATTGCTGACGCGGCTGGGCCGACCAAATCACGCGCTCGCCGCGGTCGAGCCGCTGGCCGATGGGCATTTCAGCGTTGCCGAGCGGCGCGACGTCTTCGGCCCCGCGCACGATGGCCCAAACGCGGTCGGGCGCGACCACGCCCGGCAGGCGCAAGAGCAAGCGACGGCGCAGCGCCCCCGTAGGCACGGCGCGCACCAACTCGAGATCACCCGTGTCGGGTTGATTGGCGTCCCAAAAGATGCGCGCAAAGCTGACGGCGCTGCGCTGGATGCTGCGGCGGAACGGACCAAAGTGCACGACCACGTGGTGCTCGGTCACGACGTAGCGCGCGCGTTCCATCAGCATGCGCGGAACCGTGCGGAAGCCGAAGCCGAGCAGCGTCGTCCAAAACGCGAACAGCAGCGTGCCGGTGGGTGTGACGCGCAGCGCCAACGACGTCACGACCGCAAACAGTAGCGAGATGGTGGCCGTGAAGAAGCACAAGCCGGCCAGGGCTCGGTGAATGGCGCTGGGACGAACGGACTTCGGACGGCCTGTCCAAACAATCCGCTCTCCGTACAGCGAGTCTCGCGCCACCGTTGCTCCTAGTTAGAGATACGACCGCACTCCTGACAAACTTGCGCTCTCGTAGTTCCAACGTCAACGCTCTCCGGTGCGATTGAAGCGCAATGGAGCTGCAATGGGCTCCGCCCATCGCTCTCGGGTCAGGTGGCCAGCGGACGGACTTGCAGTGGGGCTGGAGCGACGGTTGGTCCTTGGCGCTTCGCTCTCAGCCTTGCGCTCACCCGCCCGGCGAAACGAATACGATCTCGAGGCGCTCGTTTCGGGCAGCGGCCCCCGCGCGATCGGGCGGTACGACCGGGGTCGTGTTGCCGGCGCTTTGGGCGTCGATGCGTGTCGCGCCGGCGGCCTTGAGCGCCTCCACC
>DATAKF010000063.1:0-17771 GCA_036261775.1 Polyangiaceae bacterium
AGCGGAGCGAGGAGCGACCGAGATTTTTACGGCTCGCGCGCGGCAAGTCAATCGAGCGGGCTGCTTGTCGAGCGCTGAATAGCGGAACCGAGTATGGTTTCTCCCCTCAACCGTGGCCGAGGCGGATTTTTTTAGGGACGCAGCCAAGCAGAGCACTGCTCGCTCCGTGAAGCACGTCGAAGCGCAAACTTCGGCCGAGGTGGTGGTAGCGGTGCGACGCCGCTCGGGCGACTACCGGGTGCCAGCCTACCATTTCGGGTTCTTCGTCGGCGGCCTGGTGGTGCTGTATCTTTTAGTCACCCCCCAGGTGTTCAGCATCGGCGACATCGCGCTCGACGGCGCGCTGGGGTTTGGGCTCGGTTTGGCGCTGGCCTACAACGTGTCGGCGCTGCTACGGCTTCTAGTCCGCGAAAAGCCGTTGGCTGCCAGCGTGGCGGCAGCGGCTCGCGTGGCGTTCTACGACTTGGGCATTTCACGCACCATCGGCAGAAATGGCGTGCTCGTGTTCGTCTCGACCTTCGAGCAGCGCGTGCTGGTGTTGGCCGATATCGGCATCGACGTCAGAGCGCTCGGCCCGAAGTGGGATGAAGCGTGCGCAGCGCTTTCCGCGGCCGTGAAGCGCCGTGATTTAGCTGGCTTCGAGCAAGCGCTCGAGAGCTTGGGCCCGATCTTGGGCGCCACGATGCCGCGCTCCTTCGACGACGTGAACGAGCTGCCCGACGAGGTGCAGTGATGACGCAGCAGCAAAAGCGCCGCTGGCTGCTCGTGCTCGTGGTGCTGGCCTGCGTGCTGGTCGTCGGTGTTGCCTTTGCGCGGCCGGGTGGCGGGCACTCGTACTCCGGTGGGTCTCGCTCCAGCGGTAGCTCGAGGAGCAGCGGCGGTGGCGGCGGTGGCGGCGGTGACGGCGGGTTTCTGATCGAAATCCTGATCTACCTGATCATCGAGAATCCGGCCGTCGGCATCCCGCTCGTCATCATCATTGGCGTCGGCATGCTGGTGCGGGCGGCGATTCAACGCGGCATGAAGTCGTGGTCCACCACCACGACCGACGTGTCGAAGGTGACGACCTACGAGCGGCCGACCTCGGGGCCGCGCAAGCGCATGGAAGAGCTGCGGGCCGTCGACCCCGAGTTCTCGGTCGTACTGTTCGAGGACTTCGTTTACATGATGTACACGGCGCTGCATCGCGCGCGCGCGATCGGCACCGGGCCCATCTCGGCCTACTTGGAGCCCGGCCTGGCCGCGGCTTTGCCCGACCCCAACCTGGCGGACGTGCAAGGCATCGTCATCGGCGCGCTGAAGTACGAGGATTTTTCCGGCTTGGGCAGCGGCACGATTCGTGTCGAGTTCGAGGTCGAGGCCAACTTCGTCGAGGTCATGAAAAATGGCCAGCAGCACCGTTATTACGTCGTCGATCAGCTCGTGCTGACGCGCTCGCACAGCGCCAAGTCTCGCCCGTTCTCGCGCGCGCACAAGCTCGACTGCCCCAACTGCGGCGCCCCGCTCGAGTCGATGCGCGGCACCCAGTGCTCCTACTGTCGCCAAGACGTGGGCATGGGGCGCTTCGACTGGATGATCGCAGGGCTCAGCAACTTGCAGCGCGAGCCGCGCGGGCCGCTCTTGACCGGCGACACGCCCGAGACCGGCACCGACTCGCCGACCATCACCGACGCCTCGGCGCCCATGCGCTTTCAGCAGCTGCAGCAGCGCGACCCGACCCTTACCTGGCAGAGCTTCACCCACCGCATGGCGCACGTGTTTGGTGCGCTGCAAGTTGCCTGGTCGGGGCGTGATCCGCTGCAGATACGGCCGTACGTCTCGGACAACCTGTTTCAGACCATGATGTACTGGATCGACCTGTACATCGCATCGCGTTGCCGCAACGTGACCGAGAACGCGCGGATCCTGCGCATCGATTTGGCCAACGTCACCAGTGACAAGCACTACGACGCCATCACGGTGCGCATGTTCGCGAGCAGCATCGACTACACCATCGGCGACGACGGCAAGCTGCTGAGCGGTCACCGCAGTCGTGTCCGCACCTACTCGGAGTATTGGACCTGGATTCGCGGTACCGCGCGGCGCGGGCAATCGCGTGGCGATTTGGCCTGTCCAAACTGCGGCGCGGGCCTGCGCATCGGCATGGCCGGCACCTGCGAATATTGCCGCGTGAAGGTGACGGCCGGCGAGTTCGACTGGGTGCTGTCACGCATCGAGCAAGACGACTCCTATACAGGGTGATTCCCCGGCAAACCGATTGTTGCCCTCTTGCTGGACGAATTGCTCAGCTGGTCGCTTTGAGCGTCGCCCTGGTGCAAATTCTTGAATCCTGATAGCCCGCGGGTGTGACTCGACCAAGGTGAAGAGCAGAGTTGGCAGTTGGCAGTTGGCAGTTGGCGGTTTCCGATTCTCGTTGAGTTGTGCTGGCGCGCTCATGGGGCTCGCGGGCTGCTCGGGCACTGCAGCCGGCGAAGCGTCGGTCGGTGTCGGCGGTGGTGGCACGGGCAGTAACAGCGCTGGCGCAAGCTCCGTGGACGGTGGCGGCGCCCCCAACCCCGCGGTGGGTGGGGCAATAGCCGTGTCTGGGGCCGCGGGGCTCGGCGGCTCCGCGGCTGGCAGCCCGAGCGTTGGTCTCGGGGGCATTGGCGCGATTGGCGGCAGCGCAGGCTCAGCTCCGGCTTCGAGCCTACCCGGCTGCGCGCTGGAGTTTCCGTATCAAGACGAACCAACGCGCGGCACTTGGCTCGGCGGCGACAGCGCGTACTCCACGGTGCTGTCACCGACCACGGCCCTGTGGTCGTTTCAAGACACGTTCGTCGGCGACCACGGCCAGACGTCGCGTCAAGGCGCCGGCATGATCGCCAACAGCTTTGCCTACGTGAAGTGCGAAGACGGCAAAGGCTCGATCGAATACTTCTGGCGAAAGTCTGCCAATGGCACGCAAGCCATCTTTTTCGACGACGTGCCCAACACGCGCTTCTGGCCCCAGCAGCCGATCATCTACAAGGGCCTCTTGTTCGCCGCCATGACGCGCGTCCAAGGTGGCGCCGAAGAAATCGGCACCACGCTGGCGCGCGTCTCCAACCCGTACGACCCGCCGGATCAGTGGCAAGCTGAGTACTTCGAGCTGACGACCTTGCCCGGACTCGGCAAGGGCACGGTCGTGGTCGACGACTACGCCTACCTGTTCGGTTCGACCGCGAACCAAGCCATCGTGACCCGCCTACCGCTCGTTGAGCTGAGCCAGCCCACCGCGGTGCCCAAAGACCTGATGCAGTACCTGGCGGCCGACGGGCAGTGGAAGCCCGGGTTGGTGGCGAACGACGCCAAAAAGCTCGGGTTTGCCGCCAACGTAGGCACGTCGTTCCGCTACCTGAAAGGCGCGGGCAAATGGCTGGTGCTGTTTACGAACACCGCCGGCTGGCCTTCCGCCACCATCTCGATCAGCACCGCGCCCGAGCTCACGGGCCCGTGGACCAAGCCGATCGACGTGTACGAAGTGCCGGAAATGACCGCCGGCAAGCCGGAGTACGAGCAGGACAACGTCTGCTACGCTGCCGTCGAGCACGTCGAGTCGAACCCCGACCCGGAAACTCAGCTCCTATTTTCGTATACCTGCAACAGCTTCGTCTTGAGCAAGCAGATAGCCAACATGGGCATCTACCTGCCAAAAATCGTGAAGCTGACAAATCCTGTCGCCAATTGACGCGTGCTGCTAAAGCCGTAGCCCATGTGGCACAAGACTCTGGGCTTGGTGGGCAGCGCGCTCCTCGCGCTTTCGTGTGGCGCGGCGTCTGCGCCAGCAGCCAAGCCGCCTGAGCCCGTCGCGCCGCCAGCGCCCGTTGCGCCTGCGACCCACACCGCATCGGCCGAGCTGGCTCGCTATTGGCAGTTCGGTGAAAAGACGCAGCTGGCGTTGTATGCCGACATGGGCTCGCTCATGCACACCGACCTGTTCGCGGGTCTGGTGCCGGGGATCTTGGAGAACTCCGAAGAGCTGCTGAAGAGCACGCAAAAAGACTGCTTGCTGGTGCTGTCCAAGCAGACGCGCGAAATGCTGGTGGGCGTGGACCCCCACGGCGCCGTGTTGAGCCTTTTGCTCGGGCCCGAAGGCGTGAAAGCCACGCGCAGCGCCTGCGTTGGCTCGCTGTTTCCGGTCGAGCGCGTGACCGTGCAGGGCGCCGACGAAGCCTACGGGCTCAGCAATCGCGAGGTGGTGGTGGTGCAGTCAGGCGTCGTGCTGGTAGGCGACAAGCGGCTGATCGAAAAGGCCCTGGCGGCCAAGACGCCCGCCGCGCTGCCCGCTGCCCTCACCATAAAGGATGATCAACGGCTGGCGTTCCGAGTGAGGCTCAACGAGTTTTCCGGTGGTGGCGTGATGCACGTGAGCCCGGAGCGCTTTCGGTTCGCGCTGGAGGTAGACGTCAACGACGAAGCCATGGCCAGCATGGTCGACTACAAGGTCAAGCAGCTACGCGAAGAGGCTCAGAAATTCGCCGCGCAGCGCACCGACTTGCCCTTGACCAAGCTGCTCGGTGCCGTCGACGTTCAACGCCAGGGCAAGCATTTCTCCGGCGCGTTCGAGCTGCGCGAATCGGTCGAGAGCCAAGCGCACGATCTCGGAACCTTGATTGGGCTCTCGGTGTTCGGCGTGCGCCGCTACGTGCAAGACGCCAAGACAGCCGAAGCGCGCGTCACCATCGGCGAGATTGCGCGGGCGTACAGCGCGGCGCTGAAGGAGCCGCCGCCGCCCGGAAAGAAGGCCGCGCCCAAGAAGCTGGTGTCGCTGCCTGCAGTGCCCGCTACGGTGCCGCGCGGCGTGAAATACCAATCGTCGGCCGCTGACTGGCAAGCCTGGGCGCCGATTCATTTCGCCTTCCCCGAGCCGCAGTACTTTCAGTACGAAGTGGTGGCCGCCAAAGACGGCAAGAGCGCGGAAATCTTGGCGCGCGGCGACCTGGACGGAAACGGCAAGAGCTCGCTTTTTCGCATCAAGATCGAGCTGGATCCGAAGACGGGGCAGCTCACCGCCTCGGACCCGAGCGAAACCGATCCGCTCGAGTAATCCCATGGCCGTCACTCCCAAACGGGCTCGTGAGCTGGCGTTGGCGCAAGAAAACGCCACCTCGTACCCGCACTTCGACCGCATCGCGTTTCGAACACCGCGCCGCACGTTCGCGACCTTGGCGCTGAACGGCAGTGATCTGAACTTCGTGGTCGATTTGGACCAGCAGGCTCACTTCTGTAAGCTGGCGCCAAACGCCATCGCGCCCGTCGCAGGTGGCTGGGGCCGCATGGGCTGGACGCGCTGCGACTTGAAGTCGATCGACGCCGCGACCTTCAAGGCGGTGCTCACGGCGGCTCACGCGCGCGCCAACGCGCCCTTGCGCAAGAGGGCGCCGGCAGTCGTCAAAAAGGCAGCCGCGAAGAAAGCAGCAGCGAGCCGCAAGAAGTCCGTGAAGCGCTAGTCGCTACGTTTGCAGTCGTCGTGTCCGCCGCAGTCGACGTTGCAAGCACCCTTGCCCCTGCAGCTGAAGGTACAACCGCCGCCAGGGCAAACGAAGGTGCAGTTGGCGTTCTCGCTGCAGCGCAGGCGGCAGCCACCACCCTGGCAGTTCATGTTGCAGACGGCCTCACCCGCACAGTCCGTTTCGCAGCCGCCGCCCGTGCACGAGGCAACGCAGTTCGAGTTGCCCGCGCAGAAAGTCTTGCAGCCGCCGGCCGGACAAGCGCTCTGGCAGGTCGCAATCCCCGTGCAGATTTGCTCAGACGCCGCGCCGGCACTCCCGGCGGTTGCGGGCGTTTCGATCGCACCACCCGCTCCGCCGGTGCCTGCGCTTGGCAGGGTCGGGGTGCCTGCTTCACCGCCGCCGCCGCCGAGCGCGGGGGTCGTGGGTGCGGCGCCGGCCGAGCTGGCTGGCCCGCCTCCGCTAGCTACTGGCGCGCTGCCGCCCAGACCGGGCAGCGCAACGCTTGGCGCGTCAGGGGTTGGGGTTGGGGCAGAGCCAGCGCTAGCGACGGGGAGCCCACCTGGCAGTACGTCCGCGGGCATCGCCTCGAAGCTCACCGACGTATCGGGCGCGCAGGCGCCGAGCCAGCCTTGGCTCGTGATCGCTAGTAGGGCAGCAATTTCAAATCTGCAGGCGCGCTGGCCTGCCAGGCATCGACGCATCACACATTTGCTCCTCGAGCGCCTCGCGGGTGCTCGTTTGCTCCGTCCACCAGCGGCGTCACGGCGCTCGCTCGCGTATCGCGCTAGTTTCGGGACGAGGCAGCCGTAGCCCATGCGCACGAACTGGCTGAATTCAAGGGGCCTGGCGCGTGGGCACTTCTGCTCTGAATAGCTGTCAAAAAATGAGGCGTTCTTGCCGCTTGCCAGAGCGAGCGCGCTGCCCAAGAACCTCCCGCAATGTCCACTTCGCTCGAAGCCATTCCGGTGCTCACCGTCGACGGTCAGCCGTCGTCGCTCGGCAACTACGCCGGCAAGGTGCGCTTGGTCGTCAACGTCGCGTCCAAGTGCGGTCTAACCCCTCAATATGAAGGGCTAGAGGCGCTGTACCGCAAATACCAGCAGCAAGGCTTCGAGGTGCTGGCCTTTCCGGCGAACGAATTTGGCGCACAAGAGCCAGGCACCGAAGCGGAGATCAAAGAGTTTTGCTCCACCCGCTACGACGTCACGTTCCCGCTCTTCGCCAAGATCGTCGTCAAAGGCCCCGGCCAGCACCCGCTGTACGCAGCGCTGACGCGCGCCCAGCCAGACGCCAAATCGGAGCCCGGCTCCGACTTTCGTGGCGAGCTCGTGAAGCACGGCATCGACGTCGGTGCGCCCCAGGACATCACTTGGAATTTCGAAAAGTTCCTGCTCGATCGCCAAGGCAACGTGGTGGCGCGCTTTGCGCCCGACGTGAAGCCGGACGCGCCGCAGTTGGTGGCAGCCGTCGAAAAAACGCTCGCGGGCTGAGCCTGCTACCGCGCGCCGGGAGCGCGCGTCAGGCGACGTCGCGCCGGCGATACAGCGCAGGCGCGACGCCGACTTGGCGCTTGAAGGCGCGGCTCAGCGCGGCCTCGGAGCCGTAGCCCACGCGCTGGGCGATCTCGGCCAGGCTGGCTTTGCCGTCGCGCAGCAAGGTGGCCGCCAGCTGAATACGCCATTGCGCCAAGTATTGAATCGGCGGCACGCCCACCAGCTGCGCGAAGCGTTCGGCGAGCACGGAGCGGGACAGCCCGCACTCTTTGGCTAGGCCTTCCAGGCTCCAATCATGGGCGGGGCGCTCGTGTAGCTTTTGCAGAGCCCGGCCGATGTTTTCGTCGCGCAAGCCGGCAAACCAGCCGACGCCTTCGGGCGGCAGCTGCGCCACGTAGCGCCGCACCACCTCGACGAACAACAGCTCGCTCAGCTTGTTCAGTACACACAGGCCGCCGGCGTCGCGCGGCCGAGCCGATTCGGTCACGGCTAATTCTACCAGGCGATGCAGCGGATCGGTCTCGTCTTGAGGTCGTAGGTGCATGATGCGCGGCAGCGTTGCGAGCAGCGGATTGAAGGGCCGCGCGTCGCACCCCAAGTAGCCGCACACCACCTGCTCGTGTTTCGGCGAACCGCCGCGAATGCTGAGCGACACGGGCGCCGGGCTGTCGATGACGGCACGAAACGCGTCCATGTCGGTCTTGCCGCGCATGCCCGGAGCGCTGGATACCACGTGCGGATCGCCCTGCGGGAACACGATGATATCGCCGGCTTCGAGCTTGATGGCAGGCTCGTCGAGCAAGCCTGCCCAGCACGAGCCCGACGCGATGACGTGATAGGAGATGATGTGCTCGACGCCGGGCATGACCAGCGCGCCGACGCTGCTGCCGCTGGGCGTCTCGGCCACCCAGGGCGCGGAGGCGTCTACCGCGAAGAACACCGCGCCCGTCAGACGTACGGCGCGCAGGACCTCTGATAGCGTGTCCATCATGGGCGAGTCGGCCCCTCCGGACGCGCGGTCATGCGGGTCGGATGCAGCATCAAGCCGCCTGATTTCCGCCGACGCGGGGTCATGTTCATCCGATGCGCGGTCATTCCGAAACCTGGGTGAATTGCCTACAACGATTTGGCGGCGGGCGCACCTACTGACCCCCGCAGAAAGCAATTACGCATGTCTCAAGTCATCGATCTTTCTCCCAGCTCGTCCCGTTCTTTGCCAGTGGTTGGTATCGACCTAGGCGCGGTCAAGGCGCGCCAAAAGGTGATGTGGGGGTCTGGTGACTTTGCCGTCATCGGCACGACCCTGCAGATTGTCGGCGAAAGCCTGTGCGAAGCCGCCGAGCTCGACGCCGGCTCGCGCGTCTTGGACGTCGCGTGCGGTAACGGCAATGCCGCGCTCGCGGCGGCTCACCGTTTCTGTCGCGTGACGGGCCTCGACTACGTGCCGTCGCTCTTGGCGCGCGCTACCGAGCGCGCTGCGGCAGAGCGGCTCGAAATCGACTTCGTCGAGGGCGACGCCGAGCAGCTGCCTTTTCCGGGCGAATCGTTCGACGCCGTGCTCTCGACGTTCGGCGTGATGTTCGCGCCGGATCAAGAACGCGCGGCTCGAGAGATGACGCGCGTGGTGAAGCGGGGCGGAAAGATCGCGCTCGCCAACTGGACGCCCGAAGGCTTCGTGGGGCGCATGCTGGTCACGGTCGGCAAGCACGTGGCGCCGCCGCCTGGCGTCGCTTCGCCCGCGTACTGGGGTAACGAGACGCGCTTGCGCGAGCTGTTTCCGGACGTGGCCCGGTTTCACACTACGCGCCGCATGTTCGTGTTCCGGTACCAGTCGTTCGAGCACTTCATCCAGGTGTTTCGGGACTACTACGGTCCGACGCACAAGGCTTTTGGGGCGCTCGACGCCGCTGGCCAGGCGCGCTTGACCGACGACCTACGCGAGGTCGTGCGGCAGTTTCAGAACCCGAAACAGCAGAAAAGCCTGGCGATCCCCGGCGAGTACCTCGAAGTCGTGATCGAGCGCTGAGGTGCGCTTCTCGGCGCACAGTTACCCACCGTGGGATTGGGGGTTAGGGGTTAGGGGTCAGGGGTTAGGGATCAGGCGGCGGAGGGGAGAAAGGGATGAGCTCGTGAGAAAGCAACACGGACCGGTAGCAAGCAGCATGCACTCTCGCGAAACTAACAGTCGCAAAGCGCGCGATTTGGGTGAATATTGGATCTTCGCGTGCTTGTCCCTTTTCTGCGGATCTTTCACGGTGTTCGTTGGCGAGCCTCACTCCTGGGAGTGAGCGTGGGGGCAATTGCGTGCAGCTCGCTCTTGGAGTTGGATTCGTTCGAGCGCGTCGATTGTTTGGAGGAGTGCGGGGGCACCGATTTCGAAACGGGCGCCACAGGCGGCGACACGAGCGTTGCGGGTACGAACGTCGGCAGGGGCGGCGCTTCGTTCCCGGGAATCGGTGGCAAAGCGAGCGCTGGCGTGAGCTCGGGGGGAGCGCCAGCGCTAGGCGGCACGGGACAAACCAACGGCGGCAGCGTGGTCGGCGACGGCGGCGCTGCCGGCGCGACTGGCAACAGCGGGCCCTGTCCCGGCGGCCCCGAGCCGCCAGCGACGTGGAAGGAGCATTGGGAGGGCCATGCGGAGGAGCTGACGCTCCGGAGCTTCGACGATTGCGTCGCTGTTTACGTGGACGGCGGCCTCAGCGCGACCGACACGGCTTGGTTGTCGTCGTTCTTTGGCAACGCTTGGCGCTACAACCTCAACACGTACGGTGTTTTGGGCGATGAGCGGCTGTACGTGGTTCTGCATCAGGGCAAACTCGTCGGCGGACACACCAGCCCGCACTACGACGCCACGCACGATGGTCACAACGTGATCGATGCCGGGGCTGCCACGTGGGACGTGGGCGATCGTGACCGCCTTGGCGCGCTGTTGAGCGAGCTCGTGGCGAGCACCGCAGTGCCGGGCAAGCGCGGAACACCGGCAGCGGAGCTCTGGGGCGAGGCCGGCTTTGCGCAGATCTACACCTACGATCTGTACCTAGGCTTGGGTATGGACGACGAGGCCAGCGACGCCCTCGAAGCGTTCATGCCCGCCGCGCAGAGCTATCCGTACCCAGGCAGCTACTGGTTTTCGGACTTTTACTACCCGCTCTGGCAGGGCCACGGCAAAACGCGGCTGCTGGTCGACTTCTTCGCTTTGCTCGGCCAGCACTACCCGGCCACCAATCAGGTGATGGCGCCCATGAATTGGGGCCAGTACCTCCACTTCTTGAGCGGCGCCTCGCGCACGGAAGTCGAGACGCAGGCGACCTACGCCTTTGGTTGGAACGACACCTGGGAAGCGCAGTTTCAAAAAGCCAAGACTGATTTTCCGGGCATCACGTATTAGCTGACGGGCGCTTGGCGGCTCAGCTGCTAGTTTGCGCCGGCTTTGACGTCGCGCGAAGATGAATGGCTGCACGGTTGGGATGCGACGCCCGGCATCGTTTCGGTCTGGGCCGAGCCTGACGGACGTGCGCTGGTGTGGCGACGCGATCGCGAGTCGAAACGACTCGTGCGCGAGACCGCGCAGTTTCGACCCTGGCTCTTGCTCGCGACGTTGACCGACGTGCAGCATTTGGGCGCTCGGCTCGAGCCGCACACTCCAACGGCGCCGCCCGGCGCCATCACCTACGAAGAGCTGGAGGGTACGACGGGGCTTCGCTACTGCGTGCGCGGGCCCGATGTGCGGCAATTGCGTAAAGCGGTGTTGCGTGGAGCGAGCCAGCGGCTGGGGCGCTCGGTTGACGGCGTGCGTGAGCTGGGCGCCGACCAACTCCTGGTTTTGCCGCCCGAAGAGCAATACCTAGTTGCGACCGGGCGTACCTATTTTCGGGGCTTGGACTTCGACGACGTGCGGCGGCTGCAGTTCGATCTGGAGACGACTGGGCTCGATCCGGATGTCGATCGTGTCTTTTTGATAGCGCTGCGGACGCCGGAGGGCGAGCACGAGCTGCTCGAAGCCGCAGCCGACGACGACGACGCCGAAGCGCAGCTGCTGCGGCGGCTGGCCGAGCGCATTGCCTTTCACGACCCGGACGTGATCGAAAACCACAACCTGCACGGCTTCGATCTGCCGTTCGTGATGCGGCGCGCTGAACGTCTGCGTTTGCGGCTCTCGCTCGGGCGGCCAGCAGACGTCGACTTTGCGTTGCGGCCGTCGTCGCGCGGCGCGCGGCTCGGGCAAGCCGGCGCGTCGTGGCTCGAACGCTTGCGGCGCGCGCGCTACACGTTGCCGGGGCGCGAGCTGCTCGACTCGATGGACGCGGTGCGACGTCATGATTTTTCGGCGCGCGATCTGCCCGGCCATGGTTTGAAGGCGGTGGCTCGTCACTTCGGCCTGGCCACGGAAGACCGCGAGTACATCCCAGGTGCCCGCGTCTACCAGACGTTCTTGAGCGATCCGGAGCGCGTGCGGCGCTACGCAGCCGACGACGTTCACGAGGCCGCTGGTGTGGCTCGGCTCTTGGGTGGCGCCGCGTTCACGCTGAGCCAAATGGCCCCGCGCCGCTACGAGCGCTTGGCCGACGCGGGAGCAGCGACGGGCGTGCTCGATCCGCTGATGGTACGGGCCTATTTGCGCGCCAAAGCGGCGTTGCCGGCGCACGAGGGCGGTGATGGCACGCTGCACCAAGGCGCGGCCCTGTACTTGTTCGCGTCGGGCGTCGCCACGCGGATCGTCAAGGCCGACGTCGCCAGCCTGTACCCGTCGCTGATGCGCCAGTATCGCATCGGCCCGAAGCGCGATCGCCTGGGCGTGTTCTTGGCCATCGTCGACCGCTTGGTCGAGCGCCGCTTGGCGGCCAAAGCTGCGGCGCGCGAAGCCTCGCCCGGCTCGACGGCGCGCTTTCAGCTCGAAGCGGTGTCGGCCGCCATCAAATTGGTCGTCAACTCGGCCTACGGGTACTTGGGTGCAGTCGGGCTCACGCGCTTTGCGGACGTGCACGCCGCCAACGAAATCACGCGGCGCGGACGCGAGCTGTTGTCGCTCATGTGCCGCGAGCTGGCTGAGCGCGACGTGCAGCTCTTGGAAGCCGACACCGACGGCGTCTATTTCGCCGTTCCAGAAGGCTTTGCCGAAGCGGACGAACGTCGCGTGGTGGCTGAAGTTGCGGCGCTCTTGCCGCCGCTGGTCGACCTGCAGTTCGAAGGTCGCTACCAGGCCATGTTGTCGCACGAGCCCAAGAACTACGCGCTGGCGCCGTACCCCAAGCCCGGGCCCGGGCCTGGCGGTGGAGAGCTCGTGCTGCGTGGCGTCGCGTTTCGCTCGAGCCGCTCGGAGCCCTTCGGTGAAGAGTTCTTGCGAAAGGCGATCGCGCGCTTGCTCGCGGGAGACCTGCACGGTGTGCGAGCCGTCTACGTCTCGACGCTTCGCCAGCTGCGCACTCGCCAGTTTTCGACCTTTGACGTCTGTTCACGGGTGCGTTTGACCAAGACACCCGAGCAGTACCTGGGCACGCGTGGCCAACGCCAAGAGTTGCCGTACGAAGCCATGCTGGCGAACGGGCGTGACCACTGGAGCGCCGGCGAACGCGCTTATGTTTACCGGCGTACCCAGGGTCGCGCTGGCCTGTGGGTCGATGAAGACACGACAACGGACGCGGACGCTCACGACGCGGGCGCAAGCTTTGCGCCGCGCGCCGATCCGCGCGACTACGACGTGGAGCACTACGCTCGTCAGTTGCAGACCAGCTTTGCCAGTCGCCTCGCCCGGGGTCTCGAGCCCGAAGACTACGAGGCCATCGTGGCAGATCCCGATCGGCCCTCGTTGTTCCAGCGCCCCCTCGCGGCTAGCCGCCCGATTCTTTCTGTGTTGCAAGCGCCCGAGCCCGAAGACTAAGCAGAGCCAGGCACGGGGCGACGCTCGTGGCCTTGGCAGCAAGTCAGCCTCAAGCTACGCTCAATGTAGGTCTTTTGGAGTCGCTGGGGACCGCGCGGTCCGTTCTGTCAGTCTTGGGAGCTTGCTGGTTCGCAGCTTGCTCGTTCCCCGCTTACGAGCTGGGGCCCGCCGTCGATCCGCTCGCGTCCATCTGCACCGACGGCGCGACGAGTCCCGCCGAATCCGGCATCGACTGTGGAGGTGGCTGTCCGCCGTGTGGCGTGGGCCAAACGTGCAAGGTGCACCAAGACTGCGCCAGCTTGTCGTGCGCGGACGGCGTCTGCCAGCTGCCGAGCTGCGAAGACGGCGTGAAGAACGGCGCCGAGGCCGACACCGACTGCGGCGGGCAATGTGAGGCGTGTCCACCAGGCCGCGACTGTCAGCAAGACAAGGACTGTGCCGAGGGCGTGTGTGAAAGCAGCTTCTGCCAAGTGCCGACGTGTCACGACGGCTTGAAGAACGGCGTCGAGTCCGGCGTCGACTGCGGGAGCGGTTGCAAGCCGTGCGAGAATGGCGAAGGCTGCGCGGTCAACGACGACTGCAAGTACAACCACTGCTCAGAGAACGTGTGCGTGAAGGCCGGCTGCGCCGACGGCATGATGAACGATCTGGAGACGGATCAGGACTGCGGCGGCTCCGAATGCGGCCCTTGTCAACCGAACAAGCACTGCGTGGTCGGCCCGGATTGCACGAGCCACATCTGCGCAGACGGCTCCTGTACGGCCTACGGCTGTGACGATGGCGTCCTCAACGGCGACGAAACGGCCATCGATTGCGGGGGCGCCAACTGCGTCGGCTGTCTGGACATGCAGCCGTGCGAAACGGGCAAAGACTGCCAAAGCACCGTGTGCTTGTCGTCGCTGTGCGTGCCGAAGTCGCCGACCGGCACCGTGCTCTCGCGCACCGGTTGGAGCGCCAAGGCCTCGGACAGCTACGTCGACGACAACCCGGTCGAGGTGCTGGACAGCCAGGGCGGGCGCTGGACATCAGGCACGCCGCAAAGGGTCGGCATGTGGCTGGAGGTCGACATGGGCGAGCTGAAGACGTTCTTCTCCGTGGTGCTCGACTGCCAAGAAGCGCCCGCCGACGCGCCCGGGCAATTCTCCGTGTACCTGTCGGTCGACGGCGAATACGACAAGCCCGCCGTGACCGGCGTGTACGGGGGCGCCATCAGCACCGTCAAGTTCGACACCGCTCAGCTGGCCCGCTACGTGAAGATCGAGCTCACGCAGGCCAAGACCAAGTGGTGGAGTATCAACGAGCTGAACGTCGTACAGTGAGCCGCTACAGGCCGGGGCGCAGCTCGTAGGCGTAGGCGTAGCCGGCTTCGATGCTCTCGGTGATTGCCGCGGGGTGATCATCCGGATCGGCCGAATCTGCGCAGGTGACGGTGTGGGTCCCGACCAGGAGCTCGAACGTCTGCGAGGCGCCCGGCGCAAGCACGGCGCGCTCGGTCCAATCGACGAAGACGTGCTGAGCGATGGTGAGGCCGTTCTTGATGGTGAGCGACGGCTGCGCTTGACCGGTGAACGTCTTTTCCAGCGAGGCGGGAGCGCGTTGGGTGGGGGCGGCGGTGGTTGGAGCGGCAGTGGCGGGGGCTCCTGCTGGTGCAGACGGCGCTGGCGATGCTGGGGAAGCGCCCGCACAGCCCAGCACGGCGCCGAAAAACAAGCACACCGCAGCGCCGCGCATGCCTGAGCGTACGGGCCGCGATCTCGCTCGGTCAAGCCTGGGAACTTCGGGAAGGCTCGGGTGTCGGTGAACGTACAACCCGAATAGAGCCCGAGACCATGCAGCGTGGCGCTACCCAACAGCTCGTTCGCACTCGCTGGGGTGCGATCGTGCTGGGTGCGCTGAGCGCCACGCTTTCTTGGCAGCTAGCGCGCTACACGCCGTTGTCGACGGCGGCTTCGCGACGGGCCATGGTCGCACCCAAGTCGGCGCCCGACTTGTCGGAGCCCTCTCCGCGCCTCGACGGCTTGTTCGAGGTCGCGGCCGAGCCGGATGGCGCTCCGCTGAAGCTGCCGGGCAACTTGCGCTGCGGCCGGACCGAAATGGGTGTGGAGATCACGGCCAGCACCGGGCGCTACGCCTTGCAAGGCCCCAGCGACAACCCTGACCCGCACTTGGCGCGGCCCGTCCCGGGTCGCGGCTTTCCGACGGCTCCTGGCTCGGACTGGCGCCTTGGAACGCCGCAGGTACCGATCGGTAGCGCTGGACCCACGGCGGCGTTCGGTCGCGAATCGACGCTAGGCACCGACGCCACGCACGCCATCGGTCAAATGTGGGGTGACGAGGTGGACGAAGACGTCGGCGAAAACGGCCTGGGTCGCTTGGGCGAAGCTGGCAGCGTGGTGAAGCGCTTCGACATCGCGCCGCTGGCCGAGAACGCGACGGCCGAGCTGCGCGTCGTGCACACGGGGCTGCAAGTCGCGGGCGCTCGCAAGGCCTCGGAGGTGGGGCGCGTAATGGCCGCACACTTTGCCGCGTTTCGCGCCTGCGGCCAGGCCGAGCTGGGTGACAAACAGGGCGAGCAGCGCAGCGTCACGGTCGACTTCGACGTGCTGCCCCACGGTCGCGTGGTGGCGTCGAGCGCGGGGACGAACGCGCTGGAGCAATGCCTCGATCGAGCCTTGTCGAGCGTGTCATTCGCGGCGAGCGATGACAGCACGACGACTCACGTGGCGTATCCGCTGCACTTTGCGGCTGCCGGCGGCGGCTTGAAGGATCGCGGCGTGCCAACGCCTGTCGTGCGCGAGCGCTGTGACTGCGGAGGGTGATAGCCCTGCCGCACGGCTGCGATGCGCGAATGCTGTAAAATTCTCGCCAGAGACGCTCGTGTCACTTCACGCCTGGCGTGCGGAACCGTTCCCATGCATCCTGATTCGGCACCATGATCCCCAGAACACGCGCGCTCAAGCGTTTTTGCATGCTCCCAGCTCTGCTCGTCGCGGTCGCTTGTTCGTCGGATACGGACACGCCGACGCCTGGCGACACGGGCGGAGCGTCCACGGGCGGAAGCGCACCGGGCGGCGCTGGGGTGCCTGCTGGCGGCGCTAGCAGCTCGGCCGGCACGAGCGCCAGCGGTGGCACGAGCGCCAGTGGCGGCACCAGCGCTAGTGGCGGCACCAGCGCTGGTGGCAGCGCTAGCAGCTCGGCCGGCACGAGCGCCAGCGGCGGCACCGTGGGCTCGAGCGGCAGCGCGTCGCAGGGCGGTTCGGGCACAGCAGGGCGACCCAATACTGGCGGTACTTCGAGCGGCGGCTCCGCCGGCACCGGCGGCGCGGCGAATCCCAACGACACCACCATCTCGATGACGATCCCCACGCCCAGCAACGGCCAGGGCGAGATCCGAAACGGCACGACCACGCTCAAAAACGGCGCCAACGGCGGCAAAGACGTGTGGGACTTCACGAATCAAAAGATCGGCGTGAACAACCAGGCCGACTGCGACTCCGGCGAAGGCCAAACCACCGTCTTCGAGGTGGAAGACGGCGTCACGGTGCGCAACCTGATCATCGCCGGTGGTTTGCCGGGTGGCAACGGCATCGTCTGCAAGGGCAACTGCACGCTCGAGTACGTGTACTGGGAAGACGTGTGTGAAGACGCCGCCACCAACTCGAAAGACGGCGCCACCATGACCTTGAACCATGTCATCGCCCTGCACGCGACCGACAAGGTGTTTCAGCACAACGCCAAGGGCAACTCCAAGATCATCATCAAGAACTCGTACGTCTCCGACTTTGGCAAGCTCTGGCGCTCGTGCGGTGACTGCGACAGCAACGGCGGCCCGCGCAACCTCGTGATTGACAACGTGCGGGTCGACGGCGTCAAGACGGCCGTGGCCGGCGCCAACCAGAACTACAAAGACACCGTCACGATCACGAATCTTTTCGTGAAGGGCGGCTACAAAGCCGGCTCTGATACGCCCAAAATCTGCACCGAATACCTGGGAGTGACGGACCACATGGGCGAGTCGACCAAGGTGGGCGACGGCAAAAGCCAGTGGAGCACCGCGACCTGCAAGGTGACCCAGGGCGACGTGAAGTCGTACTGAACGGCGCGCGGCTACGGCGACACCAAGGCGCAGCGGCTTGGTTTGACCTCGACCGGCGCGGTTTTGCGGCTTAGTTTTGAGCCGTGCTGCTGCTGCGTCCGCGGGTTGCTCGCTTCGTCGTCTCCGTTCTGTGCACCTTTCCGGCCATCGATTTGGTGCGGTCCCTCTACCAGCACAACAAGAACTTCGTTCGCGACCACGACTTCAAGGCGTTCATGTTCGCCATCCGCATGAGCGGATACTGGGCGTTCGCGTTCTTGTTTCTGGCGCTGGCGTGCACCCCAGTACAACGCTGGGCAAAGTCGGGGTGGATCCCGGCGGTGCGGCGCCCGCTCGGCCTGGCGGCGTTCGGTTACTGCCTCTTGCACCTGTGGGCCTACGTCGTGGTCGGCCAAAAGATGAACCTAGAGTTCGTGATTTACGACTCGCTGCACCAGGTGTCGCGCCAGCCAGGTTGGGTGTCGCTACTGCTCCTGGTACCGCTCGCGCTCACCTCGACCGACGGCATGGCCAAATGGTTGGGCGGCAAGCGCTGGAAGTGGCTGCACCGGCTGGTCTATCCGTCGGCCGCGCTCGCCGTGTATCACGTGTACCTGGTCGAGAGTGACCACTACAGCGACTACGATGTCACCAAAGCCACGCTGATCATCTTCGTCGGACTCATGCTCGGGCGCTTGCTTCGCTTCAAGGACAAGGCGCGCAACACGCCGCCGCCAGTCACGTGAGTGGGCTGCCGCAGCGCGGCCTGAACTGCAGAAGCTGCCGTGGCGGTTCTCGGTACAGATGAGCGGCGCGAGAGGTGAAAGGTGACGGTGGACGCCGCGCCTGCGGCG
>DATAKF010000065.1:0-21652 GCA_036261775.1 Polyangiaceae bacterium
ATCCCACCCGAAGATCACAAAACACCCCGCCGTCGCACGCAAATTCGAGCACCACTCGATCTTATTTTCACAACGCAAATCTTCACCGAAGCCGCGTTGAAGGATGAGGGAGGCGCGGGGCCACTCTGTGCAAGCGAGAGGGCGAATCCGCGGGAAGGCGGGAAGAGTTCCAGAAGCTCGATCGACCAGTCTTTAGCGGTCGGATAGCGGGCTCGCTAGGGCGTTCCCGGCTTGGGCCGGCGTGGTAGCCTCCCACGGCGCTAACAAGCGACGGAGGCTTCTGGATGTCGAACAAGGTTGCCGTGTTTTGGCCGGGTGATGCGCGTGAGATCCCCAATCAGCTGGCGTTGCCCAGCATGCAGGAGGCGACCACGCAGCTGGTTCAGGCGCTGAAGAAGCTGGGGCGCCAGCCTTACCAGGTCGAAGGCTTTCTCTCGAAGCCGCACCACGCCATCGAAAAGCTTGGGCCGATTCGCGACCCAATGGTGGGCGTGTGCGTGCACTGGTTTTACGGCCCGCATACGACGGACGGCGTCGTTGGCAAGGACAACCCGCTGCTCCTCGCCAGCAACTTTTCCGGTCGTTGGCCGGGCCTGGTGGGGCTGCTCAACACGGGCGCCTGTTTGGCCAGCTTGAATCGCGGCTTTTCGCGCGCTTGGACGGACGCGCCGGACTGGACGACCGACGAGGTGTTCATGGAGCGCCTGCGCGAGTGGTGTACGACCGGCAAAATTGCCTACGCCGAGGAGTCCATCCGCTACCACGCGCCGATTTCGGTCGCCGCCACCAAGCTGGCGCGGGAAGTAGCGGACGAGATCAAGCAACGCCGCATCCTGATCATGATGCTGGGCGACACCTCGATGGGCATGATCAACGGCTACTTTGGGCCGCGCCTGCTCAACAAGCATGGCTTTACCGAGCACAAGATCGATCAGGCGTGGATCATCGATCGTGGGCGCCGCATCGAAGAGAAGCGCATCGATCAGGCGCTGGCGTTCGTGCGCGAAAAGGGCCTGACCTTTCACTGGCAGGAAGGCGACGCGCAGGACTTCGACGAAAAGGCGAGCCGCGAGCAGCTGCGCGACTACCTGGCCGTGCTCGACATGGTGGGCGAATTCAAGGCGGATTGTATCGGCTGGCAGTACCAGCTCGGCTTGATCCCGCTGCGTCCGCCGTCTGACCTGGCGGAAGGCTTGTTCAACTCGGTGTGTCGTCCTGAATCGAACGGCGACAACATCATCTGCTCCACCGAAGCCGATCAAGGCAACGTAGTGCCGATGGAGCTGATGAAGCGGCTGCTCAAGAAGAAGGGCCTGCACCAAGCGGTGATGTTCCACGACGTGCGCTGGGGCGCCGAGCACGAAGGGCGCTTTTTGTGGGTGCTTTTGAACTCCGGCTCGTGCGGCGCCTACGCCTTCAATCACGATCCGGACACGCTGAAGGGCGCGCATTCGTACCGACAGCCGTCGCTGTACTTCCCGACCCCGGGTGGCACGCTGGCTGGCGAAAGCCTGCCCGGCAAGATGACCTGGGCCCGCACGTACATCTTGAACGACGAGCTGTGGATGGATATCGGCAAGGGCGAGGTCGTGAAGCTGCCGGAGCCGACGCGCGACGCCTGGTGGGAAGGCACGACTCGACAATGGCCGTTCATGGCCGCCGACATGGGCATCGGTCGCGACACCCTGATGGCGCACTACCTGTCGAATCACGTGGCCGTCGCCTACGGTGACATCTTCGACGAGATGGTCGCACTATCGCAGGAATTGGGCTTCAAAGTGCGCATTCTGGCGGATCAGTAAGAGGCACGGAGAGAGTCGCCATGAGTCGATATTACGTTGGGGTGGATGTCGGCACCGGCAGCGCCAGGGCAGGTGTCTTCGACGAACGAGGCACCCGCCTGGGCATGGCGACCCGTGCGATTCAGACGTGGAAGCCGCAAGAAGACTTCGTCGAGCAGTCGTCCGACGACATTTGGGCGGCGTGCGCGTACTCGGTCAAGGCGGCACTGCAGCAGGCGGGTGTGAAGCCCGAGCAGGTGCGCGGGGTGGGGTTCGACGCGACCTGCTCGTTGGTCTTGCTGGACGCGAGCGATGCGCCGGTCACGGTGTCGCCTACGGGCCGGGCCGAGCAGAACGTGATCGTGTGGATGGATCATCGCGCGATGCGTGAGACCGCGGAGATCAACGCCACGGGCGATGACGTGCTGCGCTACGTGGGCGGCGTCATTTCGCCGGAGATGGAGACGCCCAAGCTGCTTTGGCTGAAGCGCAACCTGCCCCAGAGCTTTGCCAAGGCCGCGCGTTTTCTCGATTTGCCCGATTTTTTGACGTATCGGGCGACTGGCAACGATACGCGCTCGCACTGCACCACCGTGTGCAAGTGGACGTATTTGGGGCACGAGCGTGACGGGGCGGGGCAGTGGAGTCGTCCGTACTTCGAGCGCATTGGCCTCGGTGACCTCTTGAACGACGGCGCGCAGCGCATCGGCGCCAAGGTGTCGCCGCTGGGAGAGCGGGTGGGCGTGCTCAGCGAGCGCGCCGCCGCCGAGCTGGGGCTCGCGCCCGGCACTGCCGTGGGCGTCAGCATCATCGACGCGCACGCTGGCGGCATCGGCTTGCTCGGCACCACGACGGGCGCCGCGCTCAGCGAAGCCGATCTGGAGCAGCGGCTGGCGCTTATCGGCGGCACCTCGAGCTGCCATATGGCCGTCTCCAAGGCGCCGCGCTTCGTGCCGGGCGTGTGGGGGCCATACTACTCGGCCATGCTGCCCGGCTTGTGGCTGACCGAAGGCGGTCAGTCCGCGACCGGCGCATTGATCGACGCGACCGTGTTCGGCCACGCGCGCGGTCCGGAGTTACACGCGCGCGCCCAGGCGGAAGGCACGACCGTGTACGCGCTCCTGAATGCCTGCCTGGAGGGTATGGCGGCTACTTCCGGCGCCGCGTTCCCGGCCGAGCTCGCACGCGACCTGCACGTCGAGCCCGATCACCACGGCAATCGCTCTCCGCGCGCCGACGCGACGCTGCGCGGCATGGTTAGCGGTTTGGGGCTCGGGACCGACGTAGAGTCGCTGGCGCGGCTCTATTTGGCCACCATTCAGGGCATTGCCTACGGCACCCGCGACATCATCGAGGCTCTGAACCGCCAGGGGTATCGGATCGACACATTGCTGGCCACCGGCGGCGACACCAAGAACCCGGTGTTCGTGCGCGAGCACGCCGACGCCACGGGCTGCCGCGTAGTGCTGCCGGCCGAGCCCGAAGCCGTCCTGCTCGGCTCTGCGATCTTGGGCGCGACTGCCGCGGGTGACCAGCCGAACGTGCTCGCAGCGATGGGGGCCATGAGCCACGCCGGGACGGTGGTGGAGCCCAACCGCGCGCTGCGCTCCTTTCACGACCGCAAGTACCGGGTTTTCCAAGCGATGTACCAGCACCAGCTCGAGTACCGCGCCGCAATGAGCGAAGCTCGATAGCTGGAACCGTTCTCACTCCGGCATAAGCCTGCGTCCGGAGCCGAATCTCCCCCAAATCTGGCTAATTGTGAGCGCTCGAGCCGGGTCAAATATGGGACCGGTACCAGTTGTCTATTCTGATTCCGTGAGTATGCTCCCGGCATGCGCAGCGCGCCCTCGCTGTGGGAGAAATGCCCAACCCTCGTTCGCTGCTCGCGGCTTGCGGTGGCCTGCGCGTTCGGTTGGGCGGCGGGCTGCTCGGTCTACACCAGTGAGCTGGTAGAGACGACCACCGGCATCACCGCGGGCGGCACTGAAGCGAGCGGCGGCAAACAGAACGGCGCCGCGGGCAACAGCAGTAACCTCGGCGGCAAAGTAGCGGTCGACCCCAGCGGCGGAGAAGGCGGAGAAGAGCCGACCGACACCCCGAACGGCGGCAAGGCCGGCGAAACAGCGGGCGGAGCGGGCAGCGGAGCCGGCGGTACCGCCGGTACGGACCCGGTCGGCGGCGGCACGGCTGGCTCGGGCGGTCTGAGCGCTGGCGGCACGGCTGGCGTTGCCGGCAGCGCCGGGACGGGTGGCACCGCGGCCGGCACCGGGGACCTGCTCGACGGCTTCGAAGACGACGATCTCACGCTCGAGCAGACCGACGGCCGCGGCGGCGTCTGGTACCTCGTGGGTGACGGCACGACCGGCACCGTCGCTCCGTCACCGCTGGTGTGTACGCCCAACAGCGGCGCGCCGGTCGACCTGGGCGGCTTCGCCATGCACATCACTGCTACCGGGTTCACCGGCTCCGGCAGCCTGCTGGGCGCAGATCTTCGCAACACGAAGCTGGTCTACAACGGCAGCAAATTCACTGGCATTCGCTTCTGGGCGAAGGTGGGCGCCGGCACCGGCAAGAACAAGACGCACCGCGTCCAGCTCAGCGACTCCACCACGGACGCTGCTGGTGGCAAGTGCGTGCCGGCGTCGACGGTCGCGACCGAAAAGTGCGACGACCACTTCGGCAAGAGCATGACGTTCACGACCGAGTGGAAGCAATACAGCATCACCTTCGCGGAGATGACGCAGCTTGGTTGGGGCAAATCCGCGGCTGCCATCAACAAGGCAGCGCTGTACGGCTTTCAAGTCACCGCCAAGCCGAAGCTCGACGTAGACTTGTGGCTCGATCAGATCGAATTTTTCTGACTGCCGTTCGCGAAATCTTCGAGATTTCGCGCGCCCTCCGAACGCTCGCCCAGAATTCCTGCTGATTCGCGGGTGCGCCGGCCTCTAGCTCCTCGGTCTGGTCCCGTCTGCGCGCGGCTTTGGGCCCTTCTCGGATAGTCGACCTCGATCCGTGCTTGTTTCTCGGTTTGTGCAGGTGGCTGGAACCGGTTTCGCACGCGAACGCGCGGGCATTGCACGGCTTGCGCAAGCTCGACGGCCTTGTCGCGGTTCCAAAGTAAAGACACCTCACGTGTTGCGCCGCCGCGCGGCCAGGCCGCCACGGCTCGGGCAACGCTGCGCTGAGCGTTTTTGCGACGTTTTTGAGGAGGAGTGCCCAAGATCACAGGATCCAAGAATCTCGAATCCTGTGATTTGCCAGCGGCTCGGTGTTTCCCCAGGCTGGCGATTTTTCCAGCAAACCACCGTGACTTTCGAGTCATGGGGCGGCCTGTACGCGCGAGTGTGACAAGCTTTGGCTCGCGACTGGAACCGTTCTCACATTTGGTGTACATTTGGGTTCATGGCGCTTCGCCCGCAGCGTTTCGGCTTTTTCTTGTGTGCTTTTGCTGTGCTGTCCGCTTGCGGCAGCAGCACCACCAAAAAAGAACAGCCCGGTCTCGACAACAACCAAGACACCGTCGCCGATGACCTCGGCACGGTCATCGACGCCAACAACGATGGGTTCGCCGACCTGATCGACGCCAACAAAGACGGCAAGCCCGACGGCCCCGGCGTCGACACGAACAAGGACGGCAAGGTCGACGCGCTCGCGCTCGACACCGATTGTGACGGCTTCTTCGAGTCGATCGACATCAACGGCGACGGCAAGCCCGACGTCCGCACCGGCCGCCAAGAGGCGCCGGCGGTGGTGCCTAGCTGCAAATACAATCCGTTCGAGACGATGACCGGCACCGGTGGCTCCACCGGCACTGGCGGCTCGAGCAGCACCGCCGGCACCACGAGCATGGGCGGCTCCACTGGCACCGGTGGCTCTTCTCCCGTCGCCAGCCAGCTCGGCAAGGCGACCTATCAAGGCACCGGCAACTCCTCGGACCAGTACGCCGAAGCCGACGTTCTGCGCAACGGCGTGGGCTACAAGTTCATCGCCAACGGCTGGGGCTCCGGCTGGCAGAACCACAGCATCTCTTGGAACGGCACCTCGTTCAAAGTTGCTTCGTTGAATGGCACCCAGGGCGATAACTACTCGCCGGCGGGTTACCCCACCATGTTCTGCGGCCTGTATTCGATGAAGCAGTCCCAAGACATGTGCGGGCTGCCCGCGAACGTCGCGTCGCTTCAAAGCATTCGCACCGGTTGGCGTTGGCAAGCCAATGGCAACAGCGGCCAGTACAACGCCGCGTGGGACATCTGGCTCGGCAATGGCGATACGCTCTCGGCGTACCTCATGGTCTGGCTGCGCGATCCGCCTGGCCAGCAGCCCGCCGGCGCCGCCGCAACGGCAGGCGCAACGGTGCAGGGGCTGCCCGGTCAGTGGAAGATCTGGACTGGAAGCGTGAACGGCCACCCCATCGTGAACTACGTCAAAGACGAGGGTCAGGACCTGGCCGAGCTCGAATACGACGTGATGGACGTCTATCGGGACGCCATCAAGCGCGGCTACAACCTGCCGGGCAACAAGATCCTTGCAGTCGCGATCGGCTACGAGGTTTGGAATGGTCCGGTTACCAACCTCGTCACGGACGACTTTTACGTCGACGTAAAATAGCAGCACCGTGGAAGCACGGCGGGAGCTGTGCCTCGCCCCCTAGGCGCCGCCTCGGCGGAGCGCCGCCTCGGCGGAGTCTCACGAGACAGCGTCCCTCTGGAAAGGCGGCGCAGCCTTGGCGGAGCCGCTCGAGACTGAGGAAGCAAGAAGTCGCTAAGGCGCATCGTGCGAATTTTCGGGGCGAAATTGCTAATGGCGGCGTCGAGCGGGCGCGGCGCCGTCGGCGCTCGCCAAAGCCCGGCGGCACGCCAGCAACCCCGAGAAAAAGCCAAGAGAACCGAAAAGAAAATTTGCGCGCGCAACTATGCGGAACCGGTACCAGTTTGGCTCGGAACCGATTCCCATCGACTGATTTGCAAATTCTCGACTTGAAAGGTTGCAAGTCGCAAGTTATGCTCTGACTCATGAAGTCGGCACTTGCGTTGTGTCTGGGCGTTTGCATCCTTGGGTCTGTCGTTGGCTGCGATAACGCCGGCGACGAAAGCGACAACAACAACGGCGGCGGGCCGGTCATCATCGCTGGCACCACCGGCACCCCCACGGCTGGCACCACCAGCACCGGTACGGGCGGCACGGGCACGCTCGAGGCGGGCGTCCCGCTCGATCCGATGAACGGCTGGGTGGACGGCGCGACCAACAGCCTCATGATCCAGGGCGCCCTGTTCCCGTTCGGCGACGCCACCTCCAAGATGGGTATGGAGCCGGCTGACTTCAGCATGAGCGGCACCATGGCCTGCTTCAAGGGCACGGCCGCCAAGGTCGACATGGCCTCCACCGCCTGTACCACCAAGGTCTTCACGCCCCCCGCCATGGATTGCTACGGCGAGTACTGGGGTGCCGCCATCGGCCTGAACCTCAACCAGTCGATCGACGAGGCCACCGGCATGGGCCTCGACCCGATGCCGTTCGACGCTTCGGCCATCAAGGGCTTCAGCTTCACGATCGCCGGCGCTTCCGTACCGGGTACGGCTTCGCTCCGCTTCAAGGTGGAGAACGCTGCCGGCGAATACTGCAACCCGGCAGCCAAGCCGATCAAAGCCGGTGACAACACCGTCATGCTGTCGGACCTGATCAGCGCCTGCTGGAAGCCGGTCGCGGGTGCGCCAACCGGCGAGAGCGCCAAGGCCAACCTGATCAAGATCGCGTGGCAGGTCGTGACGAACGACAAGGCTACCGTGCCGTTCGACTTCTGCGTGTCCAACATCCGCGCTGTCACGAACTGAACAGCGACGCGATCTGCTGATAGCGATGGGTCATCGACGAGAGTCGGTGGCCCATCGTCGCGTTTTGTGGCTGCGCTCGCTGGCCCGGTGCAGAGAGCTACGGCTCGCAGCCCCAAACCAGCTTGCCGCCGACATAGAGCGTGATGCGGTCCCACCCGGTAGTCTTGTTGGCGCTGCCCGGATCACTCGTCGCGTGGCCGATGTACGTGTAGTCGTTAGCCTGGTTCGACCTGAGCGGGTACATCGACAGGTTCCCGTAGAAGCCGAGCTGCGTACTTTCGCCGTTGCCGAAGTTGCCGGGCGTCCCGTTGAACTTGATGCTGATGTACTGGCTCGCGTTGGTAGCGGCGGGCGTCACGTTCTGAATGCTGCTCAGTACGTTCGCGCCTCCTTCGTCTTCGTAGTAGGGCGCACCCGGAAAGTTGTGGCCAAAGGTCGAGAAAATGAACGAAAGCGTGGCCGTCTCTTCGTTGGTGAAATAGTGACGGAGCTCGAGCGTGTTGAAATTCACGCTTCCACCGGCGTTGTTGAAGATGCGCAGATCGCCTGCCGGCATGTTCGCGGCCGGCGTGCTGGTCCAGTACTGAACGACCCAGCCGCTGTTCGCCGGCGCGCAATCGCCGGAGCTGGGGGAGCCGCCCGTGCCGCCGCTGCTGCCGCCACCACCGGCCGTGCCCGCAGTGCCGCCGCTTCCAGCTTTGCCCCCGCTGCCCGTGGTGCCTCCGGCGCCGCCGTTTCCGCCTTGGCCCGCGCCGCCAGCGCCAGTGCCGGCCGTCGCGTTGCCGCCGTTTCCGCCATTGGCAGCGCCGGCCCCGCTGCTGCCCCCGCCACCCGCGCCGGCCTTGCTGTTGGCAGTCGTTCCGCCGTTGCCCGAGCCGGCGTTGCTCGAAATGCCGCCCGAGCCGGTGCTGCTGGTTCCACCAAAAGCCCCGGCGGCGGGCTTACCAGCGCTGCCGCCGGGTTGGCCGCCAACGCCGCCCGTCGCGTGCCCCGCCAAGCTGGACGATCCGCCTTGTGGGCTGGACTGGCTTCCTCCGGTATTACCCGTGCTGTCGTCTTCGACGAAGCCTTGGTCCACGGCGGTGGCGCAGGCGGCCATGAAACCAAGCAAAGGTAGGGACGCCAGTCGCAACGACGAACGGGCCAAGAGCGCTCCTTGAGCTCACTCAGCGGCTATTTCGTGTGACACGAAGCTGAGTGTTCAAGAAACGTAGCGTGCAGAGGGCGTACTGTCGGCACAAAAATGCAGCAGATCTAGCGCCACCTCCGCTCACAGTCTCCGCCGTGCCAGGCTAACGCCGCACCTTGCCCCAGAAATACCGACATTTGGCGGATTCTGCTGGTGTTCGCCCATTCCGTGGAAGTGCTTCCAGGATCCTTATGCTAGTATCTGGAACCGGTTCCGGAAATTGCGTGACTGTGGCTCGCTGAAGCGCTAAGTCGTTCGGCCAGATTTTCGGATTCTCACCACGGAGACCAGACCAAATGCGAATCAACGTCACGTTAGCTCTCACCGCCATCATGAGCCTCACCCTGGGCCTCGGAGCCTGCAAAAAGCGGGTGATTGTGACCGGCGCCGAAGTGAAGAACTCGGACGAGGGCCGTGCCTGTCCCAAGGACGTGGGCCTCATCGCCGACGGTGAGAACAACAGCAATCAGACCGCCACCGTTCAAGGCCGGGGTGGCTACTGGTACACCTTCCTCGATGACGCTGGCTCCACCGTCGTGCCGGAAGCTGGCAAGAACGGCGGCACCTTTGCGATGAGCCCGGGCGGCGCCGACGGCTCGAAGTTCGCAGCTCGCATGACCGGCAAGGTCGGCGGCGGCGGCACCGTGTACGCCGGTATGGCGCTGAACTTCGTCGACCCGAAGGGCGCCTACGACGCAAGCAAGTACAAGGGCATCAGCTTCAAGGCCAAGATCGGCCCGGGCTCGACCAACAAGGTGCGCCTCAAGGTGCCGGACAACCAAACCGATCCCGAAGGCAAGATCTGCAAAGAGTGCTTCAACGACTTTGGTATGGACCTGCCGCTCACCGAGCAATGGCAAGAGTTCACGATCCCGTTCACCAGCATGAAGCAGCTCAAGGACTGGGGCAGCCGCTTTGACGGTATCAACTCCGCACAGCTGTACGGCATCCAGTGGCAGGTCAACGAGCCCGGCGCCACGTTCGACGTCTGGGTCGACGACATCGCGTTCACGGGCTGCGGAAACTGAGCGGCATGCGCAGCGCGCGAGCCTCTCGCTGGCTGCTGGCGTCCGTGTGCGCGCTGTCGTGCACTCCGCGTGGCGCCGCCGTGCCGGCAACGGCCGGTGACGCCACGTCGGCGTCGGCGTCAGGCTCGGGCGCCGCGCCCAGCGGCGGCAACCTGCTGAAGTCCAGCAGCTTTGACGACGGCGTGAGCGTGCCGTGGACGACCGCGTTCACGGCGCCCGCTGACGGAGCGGCCGAGGTCGAGAACGGCGCGCTGTGCGTCACGGTCACGAACAAGGGTAAGGACAATTGGGACGCGCAGTTTCGCCATCGCGAGATGGTGATTCAGCGCGGCCACACCTACACGGTGCAGTTCAAGGGCTGGGCCAGCGCCGCAACGCGCGCGCGGCCCAAGGTCGGCATGAGCGGGCCTCCGTACGCCGAGTACTGGAACGCCACCATCGAGCTCGACCCCGAGCCCAAGCTGTACAAAGGCGCCTTCACGATGGGGCAGGCCGACGACGCCACGGCGGAGTTTGCCTTCCACATCGGCGGCTCCATGGCTCGCGCGGATCTACCGTTCAAGGTCTGCATCGACGACGTGCGCCTGGACGACCCGGAGTTTACCCCGGGCGCCAGTAGCGCCAGCGCGGGCCCAGCGCCCAAGCTGCTGGTCAATCAGCTGGGCTACCTGCCAGGCGCCGCCAAGGTGGCCACGCTGGTCACGAGCGCGACGGCGCCGCTCGATTGGGAGCTGCTCGACAGCGCTGGCAAGGCCGTTGCGCAGGGCAAAACGACGCCGTTCGGCAAAGACGCGGCTTCTGGCGAAGCCGTACAAATCGTCGACTTCAGCAGCTTCAAGACAGCGGGGCAGGGCTACCGGCTCAAGGTCGGCGCTGACCAGAGCTTCCCGTTCGACATCGGCACGGGCATCTACTCGCAGCTCAAGTACGACGCGCTGTCGTACTTCTACCAAACCCGATCAGGCGTCGAGATTCGCGCCGATCTGGTCCAAAACCCCGCGCTCGCGCGCCCCGCGGGGCCTTCGGACAAGAGCGTGAAGTGCGGCAAATCTGCCGGCTGCGACTACTCGCTCGACGTCTCGGGCGGCTGGTACGACGCCGGAGACCACGGCAAATACGTCGTCAATGGCGGCATCTCGCTGTGGACGCTGCTCAACCAGGCCGAACGCGCGATTGCGCTCGGCACGTCCTTCGCTGACTTTGGCGACGGCAAGCTACGCATCCCCGAGGCGGGCAACCAAGTGCCCGACTTGCTCGACGAAGCGCGCTGGGAGCTCGAGTTCCTCCTCAAAATGCAGGTGCCCGCCGGCAAGCCGCTCGCCGGCATGGTGCACCACAAAATGCACGACGTGGATTGGACCGCGCTGGGCGTGGCCCCGCACGAAGACAAGCAACCGCGCGTGCTGTTCAAGCCGAGCACGGCCGCGACCTTGAACCTCGCGGCGACGGCCGCGCAAGCTTCGCGCCTGTGGCGCAAGGTCGACGCGGCTTTCTCGACCAAGTGCCTGCAGGCGGCCGAGGTGGCGTGGGCTGCAGCCAGAGCGAACCCCAAGCTGTTCGCCGACAAAGAGATCAAAGGCGGCGGCGCCTACGACGACAACAAGGTCGACGACGATTTCTACTGGGCGGCCGCGGAGCTGCTCGTCACCACTGCAAAGCCCGAATACAAACGATTCGTCGAGGCTTCGCCGCACGGAAAACGCTTGCGCATGGACGCGGGCGGGCACACCAGCAGCATGAACTGGGCCGATACGGACGCGCTCGGTTCGATCTCCCTAGCGGTTGGTCAAGGCGTCGACCCGGCACTGCAAGCAGCCGCTCGCAAGCAGCTGACCTTCGGCGCCGACGAGTACCTCAAGATCATCGCCGCTCAAGGCTTTCGCACGCCGCTCAAGCCGAACGCCGCGGGCCAGTACATCTGGGGCTCCAACTCGTTCGTGATCAACAACTTGATCGTGCTGGCGCTGGCCTACGACTTCACCAAGCAGCAAAAGTACTTGGACGGCGTCGCCACTGGCATGGACTACCTGCTCGGTCGCAACCCGCTCGGTCAGTCGTACGTCACGGGCTACGGCGAAAAGCCGCTCCAAAACCCGCACCATCGCTTTTGGGCGCACCAGGCCAACGCCAAGTACCCGTCAGCCCCGCCCGGCATCCTGAGTGGCGGTCCCAACTCCAGCATCGACGACCCGTACGCCAAAGCCGCCGGCCTCAAGGGCTGCGCCCCCGAGAAGTGCTTCGTCGATCACATCGAAGCGTACTCGGTGAACGAGATCACCATCAATTGGAACGCCCCCTTGGCTTGGGTCAGCGCTTGGCTTGATGAGAAGGCTCGGTCCAACTGAGCGCGCGCGCGTTTTCGTGAACGGAAGATAGAGAGAAGAAGCAGATGAAATTCGGACATTTCGACGACAAGAACCGCGAATACGTGATCACGACGCCCAAGACGCCGTATCCGTGGATCAACTACCTGGGGAGCGATAACTTCTTCGGTCTCGTCTCGCACCAGGCGGGCGGTTACTGCTTCTTCCGCGACGCCAAGCTGCGCCGCCTCACGCGCTACCGCTACAACAACGTGCCTACCGACTCGGGCGGCCGTTACTTCTACATCACTGAGGGCAAAGACTACTGGAGCCCCAGCTACATGCCGGTCAAGCGCGAGCTCGAGTCCTTCGAGTGCCGCCACGGCTTGGGCTATTCCAAGATCACCGGCAAGCGCAACGGCCTGAAGTGCGAGCTTTTGTTCTTCGTGCCGCTCGGTCACACCGCCGAGGTGCACCAGGTCACGCTGACCAACGAGAGCAGCGCCAAGAAGAGCTTCAAGCTGTTCAGCTTTGCCGAGTGGTGCTTGTGGAACGCAGCCGACGACAGCGCCAACTTTCAGCGCAATTTCAGCACCGGCGAGGTCGAAGTCGACGGCAGCACGCTGTACCACAAGACCGAGTACCGCGAGCGCCGCGACCACTACGCGCTCTATCACGTCAACGCGCCCATCGCGGGCTTCGACACCGATCGCGAGACCTTCTTCGGCCTGTACAACGGCTTCGGCGAGCCCGACGTCGTGGCAGCCGGTGAGTCGAAGAACAGCGTGGCCAGCGGCTGGTCGCCTGTCGCGTCGCACAGCTTGGCGGTCGAGCTCGCTCCGGGCGAGACCAAGACGTTCGTGTTCACGCTCGGCTATGTCGAAGTTCCCAAAGACCAGAAGTGGGAAAAGCCCGGCGTCATCAACAAGCAGCCGGCCAAGAAGCTGATCGACGCCTTCTCGACCACCGAGCAGGTGACGGCTGCGCTCGACAAGCTGCGCCAGCATTGGAACGGCCTGCTCGGGCTCTACGCCCTCGACTCGAAGGACGAGAAGCTGAACCGGATGGTCAACATCTGGAATCCCTACCAGTGCATGGTCACCTTCAACATGTCGCGCAGCGCCTCGTACTTCGAGTCGGGCATCGGTCGCGGCATGGGCTTCCGCGACTCCAACCAAGATTTGCTCGGCTTCGTGCACCTGGTGCCGGAGCGCGCTCGCGAGCGCATCATCGACATCGCTTCCACGCAGTTTCCCGACGGCAGCGCGTACCACCAGTACCAGCCGCTCACCAAGCGCGGCAACAACGACATCGGCAGCGGCTTCAACGACGACCCGCTGTGGCTGATCTTGGGCGTCGCTGGCTACATCAAAGAGACGGGCGACTGGGCCATCCTCGACGAGCAGGTGCCCTTCGACAACGACGAGAACAACAAGGCGTCGCTGCTCGAGCACTGCAAGCGCTCATTCGACCACGTGCTGAACAACTTGGGGCCGCACGGCCTGCCGTTGATCGGTCGCGCCGACTGGAACGACTGCCTGAACCTCAACTGCTTCTCCGAGACGCCCGACGAATCGTACCAAACGACCGGCAACCGCGTCGGCCGCACGGCAGAGAGCGTCTTCATCGCGGGCATGTTCGTGCACATCGGCCCGGAATACGCCGCCTTGTGCGAAAAGAAGGGCCAGCCCGACGAAGCCAAGCGCGCCCGCACCGAAATCCAGAAGATGGAAGCCACGGTGCTGCGCGACGGCTGGGACGGCGAGTGGTTCCTACGCGCCTACGACTTCTTCGGCAAGAAGGTCGGCAGCAAGGAATGCCCGCCCGGTGACGCGCAAATCCTGATCGAGCCGCAAGGCTTCTGCGTCATGGCCGGCATCGGCGTGAAGACCGGCGAGGCCAAAAAGGCGCTCGATTCCGTCAAAGAGCGGCTCGACACGCGCTACGGCATCGTGCTCAACAACCCGCCGTACGCCGAGTACCACGTCGAGCTCGGCGAGATCTCGTCGTACCCGCCCGGCTACAAAGAGAACGCCGGCATCTTCTGCCACAACAACCCGTGGGTCATGATCGCCGAGACCGTGATCGGCCGCGGCGACCGCGCCTTCGAGTACTACAAGAAGATCGCCCCCGCCTACCTCGAGGACATCAGCGAGATCCACCGCACCGAGCCGTATGTTTACTCGCAAATGATCGCGGGCAAAGACGCGGTCCGGCACGGCGAAGCCAAGAACTCCTGGCTCACCGGCACGGCCGCCTGGAATTTCGTCGCTGCCTCGCAGTACCTGCTGGGCGTTCGCCCCGAGTTCGAAGGTCTCTCGGTCAAGCCCTGCATCGGCACGGAAATCCCGGAGTTTACCGTCACCCGCAAGTGCCGCGGCGCCACCTACAACATCAAGGTCAAGAACGTGCGCGGCAACGGCGACGTCAAGCTCAGCGTCAACGGCAAGCCCATCCCGGGCAACCTGGTGCCGTACGCCAAAGCCGGCGAAGTCGTGAACGTCGACTGCGAAGCGTGAACGCTGCCTGACGGGTGGGGCTGCCGAGCTGCAGCCTCACTCGCAGAAGCTCACGTAGCGGCAATAGGCCGACGTGCGCGAGCGAGGCGGGGAGGCGGGGAGGTCCGCGAGGGCGAGAACGCATTTTTTGATTTGGAGGACCAAATCAAAAAATCATTTCCTCGGGAGCGAGCACAAGCGCGCCGCGCGCGACGACAGGTTTTCAGATCGCGGGCGGCAGCGCGAACCCCAAAATTCTCGCTCGCGGATCTCCCCGCTTCCCCGTGAATCTGGGAGCGGATCGACGGGTCAGGACGCAGCCGTCAGCCAACGGCTACCGTCAGCCTTTGGGTACTTTACAGGGCGGCGAGACGGCGAGTGTGGTGCCGACCGCTCACTTCGGCACGAGGATCTTGCAGGGAAAGTCCCAGCTGATCTTGGTGTTGGCTGGCATGCGCCAGTTGTCGCATGCGGCGCCGACTAGCTCGATTTGGGTGGGCGTGGGCATGTGCCACCCGTTCATGGCGGTGAGGTCGAGCGGGACCTCAACGTCTTGGATGAAAACGTGCGCCTCGCTGAGCAGCGTTTGGACGACCTTGATATCTCCGCCAATGTCGAACGTGCAGCTCTTGACGCCCGAGAGCACCTTCTCGATCTCGTCGCGCAGGGCGTCCTTGTTGGTCGCGTCCGGAGTGAAGACCTTCGCGCCGCCCGAAGCGGCAGAGTAAGCACCGAGCGGCGACATGGCAGGCACGCCAGCCGTTGCAACCTCGGCTGCCCACTCCGGCACGCCCTGGCAGTTGTAGAAGATGTTGAGGGGCTCGGTGCCACCCGGGGGCAGCACGGGAGCGACCGTGACGCCCATACCGGCATCCGCAAACGCCTGCAACACGGCGGGATAGCGCGCCTGCTGCTGCGCGTCGTCCGACTTCATCGGCAAACCGAAGACGAAGGTCTTCACGCCCTTCGCCGCAATCTGCTGCAGGTGATACACGACCGAGTCGGTCGGACAGGCGAAGTCGCCGTCGTTGCAGTAGTCTTGCTCACCGTCTGTCACGAACAGGATGTACTTGTCGCCGGGCGTGGTGTCGGCCGCAAGAATGTCGGCGGCGCGCTGCAAGCCGCGCATGCCGGGCGATTCGCCCTTGGTCGGCGCCGTCAGAGTCATGTATTTTGCCGCCAGCGCGTCGTAGTTCTTGTCCGCCGGGGCGATCTCGTCGAGCAGCGGGCACATGCCGGCGGTCTGCTCTCCGGTGACGGCCAGGAAGCCGAAGCGCACGTCGTTGTTCATCTTCTGAACGACCTCGAGCACGCCGTCGCGGAGCGTGTTCCAGGGGTTGCCGGCGTCCTTGAACATGGTGCCCGAGCGATCGACCACGAGCATGACCGTGGGCACCTTGGGCACGAACTCTGCGCCGCCCGTCTGGCAGCCGCCGCCCGTACCGCCGTTGGCGTTCAAGTCGCCGCCCACCGTGAAGCCAGCGCCCGTGCCGAGCGAGCCTCCGAGGATGGGCTGGGTAGCGCCGGTATTGCTGGTGGCACCGGTCGAGCTGCTAGCCCCCGTGTTGCCGTCGCCCCCCGTGCCTTTGCCTGCGCTGCAGGCCATGAGCAAGCAGACACCACTTCCCAAGACAGACGACCACGCTCTCGCCTTCATGCTTTGAAAGGTAGCAGAACCGTCAGATTTGGCGAGGCGCGAAAACGGGTAGCGGTTGCTTTTTTGAGAGCTCGCCTGTGCCCGAACGCCTTGAATTTAGCTCACTCGCGGTGTGGCAGCGGTTCCGTAGTTTCGGCACTGTGAGTGCCGCTCGTACACCCGGAACGGTTCCTTGCGCCGAGCACAAAAAAGCTAACGGGCATCACCTTTGGGGTGACGCCCGTTAGGGGCGACTCAAGGTCTTTTCAGCGGCGTGCGAGGCGCACGCTGGCAGTCACCACCAGAAGGTGGCTTCGATCTTGAAGACGTTCAGGTCCGGCCGGGTCGTGGGGGCGCTGCGCTTGTCCACGGGTTGAGACTCGGAGTTGACGCCGAAGCCGTCGGGCGGGGTGGCGGCGGGCGGCGGCTGGACGCACAGCGCCGAGCCAGCCATACGGCCGCGCGGGAAGGCGGCCGGCGAGGGCACGTTGGGAGCGCACTCGCGCTGGTTGTACAAGTAGCGCGAGTACTGGAACGTCAGCTGCTCGCGCGTTACCCAGTTGGACGTGAGCACGATGCGCGGCGACAAGATCGAGAAAGACTGCTCGGGAATGTCGCTGTTCGGCTGCAGGCGATCGAAGCGCACGGCCGCCGTGATCGACGGCGTCGCGTGGTACTGCAGATCCGCGCCGTACTTGACCTTCAAGTTGCCGTCGTAGCTGCCCCAGACGGTCTTGTCGACCGGCTTGTAGTCGCTCGTGACCTTGTTGAGCATGCCGTAGAGGGCAATCTTCAAGTCAGAGCCTTCGCCCCAGAACTTTTGGCCGCCTTCTTCACTCATTTGCAGGAAGTTGGTGAGCGAGAACTCGTACTGGGCGAGCACGGAGTCGACGCTGCCGGTGCCGGCGCTGCAGCCTTGCGGAGCAGCCAAGCCGTCCGGCCCGGCCAGGGCGCTGGTGCGCGGCATGGGCGGATCACCCACGACGCCAGTGGTGGCCGCGACGCAGCCAGGGCCGAAGTAGTTGTCGACCACACCGAGCTGGTATTCACCGCCGCCCGAGGCGTGCAAGACCTCGAGTGCGCGGCCGACGACCAGCGCGTTCTTGGCGCCAATGTGCGAATAACCGCCGTAGAAGTAGCCGAAGGCGCCGAGGTCGAAGCGCGCGTCGGCGCCCGCGACCCACATGTTGCCGTCCGGCGCGTCCACCACCGAGTTGGCGTAGAAGGTGTTGGACTTGCTGACGTCGTAGGGGCGGTCTTCTTCTTGGGCCCAGCTGTACAGCATGTGCGCCGAGAACTGCATGTCCTTGCCCTTGTCGAGGCCGACGTGCGCGTGACCGAGCATGGTGAAGCGCGCGTTGTTGAAGCTGCTGGGGTCGGGGCGCTTGCCGCCGATGCCTTGCTCGAACCACAAGCCCAAGGACTCGGTGAGGTCGTAGTCGAGGCGCAGCGTTTCGCCGATCACGTGGGTGCGGCCGAACAGGTACGTGTCGTACTCACCGGCGTCGTACTTGCCGGCGGCGCCGTACTTGTCCTGCGAGGCGCCGACCTTGAGGCTGAGGCGCATGTTCTCGTAGCCCAGGTCGGGCGCCAAGGTCACGAACGCCTGGCCGATGCCGTACTGGGTGTTCGGATCGTTGAAGCTCGCGTCGGTGAAGTTGTAGCCCTGCAGCCCGACGGTGGCCTTGGCCCACGAGTTGCCGATGCCGAAGAAGAGCTCGGCCCAGTCGCTGCGATTGTGCGACGTGGACTGCCAGCTCAGGTATTGACCGTCGGGGATGATGGGCGCGTGGAAGGTGGTGCCGCTCTGGCCCGGCGCCTTGTCGTCGAAGTCGCTGCCCATGCTGGTCTCGGTCTTTTCGCTCTGGCTGGCGCCGATCGGCAACGCCAGCTTGGGAGCGGGGCGCGAACCCACGCCCATGCGAAACGGCACGCGGAAGTAGCCGTGGAAGTCGGTCTTCCACTCTTTGCTCGACTCGGCCGACTCGGTGCCGCCGCGCGTGACCGGCGAGGCCGCCAGGCTGGTGCGCTTCGGCGCCGCAGTGGTCGCGTTGCCGCCCATGTCGACCGTGGCCGTCGCTTCCGTCTTGGCGGCCGGAGCCGGGGCGGCAGCTGCGTCAGCCTTGGGGGCCTCGGCGGGCTTGCTCGGCTCTTCGGCCTGCGGTGCCTTGTCGGCGGCAGGTGCGTCTTGAGCCAGGGCGGGGAGCGCGAAGGCCGACAAGCTGCTCACGATCGGAAGAATGGTGCGGATTTTCATCTCGTTTCCTCAGGCGGGACGGCCGAAAACCGGTGCGTTAGCTTGCAATACCGGGGTCGCGGCGCCGATGATCACTACGTAGCAGGTTTGATGATGTCTCGAAAGACAAATGTGGAAACAGTTCCAGTCGACTTCCAGAAAGCTCAGCTTTTGGGCCATTCGTCTCACGGGTTTTCGCGGATTTTTGCAGCCCTGGTAGCTGTGGCCGGTACCGGTTCCAGGGAATGCGTCAGCCAACGCGCAAGGTGGCTTACCAACACCTCGCAGGTGTGGTGATGGAGGCTTCGATTAGCACGAATCGACTGGCCATCTTTGCTTACGGCTCACTGTTATTTCGCCCGGGTTTTGCGTTCATGGAGCGACAGCGGGCGCGTGCTCCGGGCTACGCGCGTAGCTTCTCACAAGCGTCTCCAGACCACCGCGGTACGCCCGAGCGGCCCGGCCGCGTACTGACGCTTGCGCCCCGCGCCGAAGCGACCACCGCGGGCGCGGTCTACTTCGTCGAAGCACCTGCGCTCGAGCTGCTTTCGGAGCTCGATTATCGCGAGCGCGCTGGTTACCAGCGTATCAACCTCGAGGTGTGGACGGACGCTGAGCTGCACCAAGCGGTGACCTGGATTGCGCCCCCGGGCAACCCTTACGATGCTGGACAGCTCCCGCTCGCCGAGCTGGCTCTGCACATTCGGAGTTGCCACGGGCCGAGCGGCGCCAACAGCGACTATGTCTTTCAGCTGGAGCAAGCTCTGGCCGAGCTACAGTCTCCCGATCCGCTGGTCAGTGAGCTTTCGGCTCTGCTACGCCGTTAGCCGGCTGGGAGCCGTTTTTCGCCTCCGGTCCGCCGGACAGCACCACGTAGCCGATCGGAACCGCCGCGCCCAAGAGCGCGATCGCGGCCCCCCGACCCAAAAGGCCCTTGCGCCCCGGCAGCATGAACAAGCCAGAGATGGCCAGGTAGAGCAAGATCACGGCGTAGGTGTCGGCGACGTAGGTCCAGGCCTTTTTGCCCCGATTCAAGTGCAGCCAATTGGCGGCGCGCAAGAACCACCGCGGCGACTGGCCTTCTTCGACGACCTTGCCAGTGGAGGGGGTGACGTGGAGCGTGCGCTGGTCGAAGACGATGTCGACCGCGTCGTCACCGGCCGCGTACACCTCGCGTGGGGCCTCGTTGATCCCGAGCGACTGCAGCACGGCCTTACCCAAGGCCTCGGCGTCTGCGGGCAACGGCGCGGGCAGTTGCTGTGTGCTCGAGATCTGGCGAAAGCTCGGATCCCAATCGGCGATGTGATTCACCGCGAGGCCCGACAGCGCGTACACCAGCGTGAGACCGACGCCGAAGTAGCCAAGATCACGGTGAATGGCGCGCAGCCAAGGCCGCCACGCCAGGCGCTTCTCGGCGCGAGCCGGAGCCGCTTCGAGCCTGCCGTCAGCCATAGCGTTCCTCGCGCCACGGGTCGCCGTGATTGTGGTAGCCGCGTGTTTCCCAGTAGCCGGGCTCGTCTCTCGCGACGAAGCGCACGCCGGTCAACCACTTGGAGCTCTTCCAGAAGTATAGGTGTGGAACCAACGCGCGCAGCGGGCCGCCGTGGGTGCGGGGCAGGGGCACGCCGTTCAGCTCGCGCATGACCATGACCTCGGGCCCCAACGCCTCGCGTAGCGGCACGTTCGAGGTGTAGCCATGCGCAGCCTCGAAGATGACGTGGCGCGCGCTGGGCTTTACTTTGGCGCGCTGGGCCAGCGTCGACAGGAGCACTCCCTTCACTTTGGCGTCCATCACGCTCCAACCCGTCACGCAGTGCACGTCGACGGACAGGGCAGTTTGGGGCATTGCCAGCAAGTCGGCGTAGGTCAGCGTGAACGGTGCTTCCACCTCGCCGTGCACTCGCAGGCGAAATTGCTCCAGGCTCGGGTCGCCGGGCTCGCCCCCCATGGGCTTCCAGGCCTTGAGCACGCGCTGGCCGGGGGGCAGGCGCGGCTTGCCGTCTCCCCGCGTCTGCGCCCGCGCCTCCCGGGTCAGCTCGTCGGAAAGCAGGTAAAAGCCGCCGAGCGCGGCCAAGGCGGTGCCACTGGCGGCCAGGCGGATGAGGCGACGGCGTTCGGCGTCCATGCGCTAGTTGCTACGCGGGGCGGTGCCGGCCGGTTACTCCAGGCTGAAATACCGAGGAAATGTGAAGGCCCGTAGCGTTGGCGCTATGCTGGCAGCTACCCCGATGTGCCGTCTGTTCGGTTTTCGTAGCGTAATTCCTAGTCAGGTCCACCGTTCGCTGCTGGCGGCTGAGAACGCGCTCGGGGTGCAGAGCAGCTTTCACCCGGACGGCTGGGGCGTCGCCTTTTACATCGACGGCGCGCCGCACGTGACGCGCAGTCCCAGCACCGCGCTGGGCGACGCGCTGTTTCACCGTCTGAGCGGCGTGGTGGCGTCCGAGACGGTGCTGGCGCACGTGCGCAAAGCCACGCAGGGAGAGAAGACGGTCTTCAATTGTCACCCGTTTCAGCATGGGCGCTGGGTGTTCGCGCACAACGGCGACATCCCGCGCTTCGAGGAGCTGCGCGGGTCGCTGCTGGAGCTGGTGGATCAGCGGCTGCGGCGCTTCGTGATGGGCGACACCGACAGCGAAGTCGTCTTCTTCGTCTTCTTGAGTGAGCTGGGGCGCGCTGCCGGCGCGGGCCAGCGCCCCGAGCTGTCGCACGCGATGTCGGCGCTCCGCAGTACCGTCAAACGCGTGCGTGAGGTGTGCGACGGCCGTCCCGGCGTGGACGCCGCGCTGCTCACGTTGATGGCGACCGACGGCGAGAACCTGGTCGCGACGCACGGCGGCAAAGAGCTGTATTTCTCGACCTACAAGACGCGCTGCTCGGATCGCGAGCATTGCCCCAGCCTTTCCGCTGCTTGCGAAGCGCCGTCGGCGAGCGGCGTCGTCAACCACTTCATCGTCTCGAGCGAGCCGCTCCAAGGCGAAAACGTCTGGCTCCCGCTCGAGCCCGGCGACATCGTCGGCGTCGACAGCCGGATGCGGATCAGCAAATCGCATCTAGACCGAACGGCGCTGCCCGTCGCTTAGCGGGCGAGATAAGCGCGAAACCCCAAGATCTGGGCTCGCGGACCTCCCGGCCTCCGCGACTCCCTGT
>DATAKF010000326.1:0-30660 GCA_036261775.1 Polyangiaceae bacterium
GTCGTCGACGCCCGTGGCGTTGACATGGATCACTCCATACAGCTTGTTTTTGGCGCCCGCGCAGTGCTGGACGAAAGAAGCCGAGACACGGTTGAAGGTACCGTACGGATCACGTCCAAGCTCTCGCACCGTGAACTCACCCTCGCTCTCGCAACCGTTCGAGTTGCCGCTCACGGTCAGGCGGGCCGCGCCTGGCAGCGGGTGGTCACTAGCGGGCGAGTAGTTGCCTGGCAAGAAGTAGTCTCCAAGCTTGGGGGACAACTCACCGTAGAATTCACCAACGCCGGTTTGGCCCGCGTAGAAGATCAGCCACGGGGCGCCTTTCACGATCACCTCACCCACGTCTCCGGATATCACGCCGGTTCGGCCTTCGCCGATGAACTCGTTCGATTCCGAGATGAAGCAGAAGCCGGTTGGGTAGGGCGCCGCACACGGCTCTCCCGGTCGGGGACCAGGCCCTTCGCCGCCGCTCGAAGCGTCTCCGCCAACGCCGACCGCGTCTGCGCCAGCCTTGCCAGTCGAGCCCGCCTTGCCCGTACTCGAACCAGCCCTGCTGAGCCGCGTTCCGCCAGCGCCCGTGCCACCGCCAGAGGCCGCGTCACTCCCAGCGCCCGCAGCTGAACCCGCGTCGTCGTCTTCGTTTGATGGTGCAGGACCGATCAGCGGCGCTCGGTCTTTGTTGGCGCAGGAGCCCATCCAAAGGAACCACGCCCCCAACACTCCAGCGACCCACCTGCTGCTGCACATTCTGGGTCCCAGGCTAACGCAGTGGCTACGTTCTGCACAGAGTTCATTGAACCCGCCACCCCCATGCTCCCGCCTACTTCTTCACGAGCACGTAGCTCGAAAACAGCGTGCCTGGCGACGGCTTCGTACAGCGCAGCCGCTTGCCGTCCACGTCACAGCGCGTGTCGTCTATGCCGCTCACTTGGATGACGACACGCTTGCCGTCCATCTTCCAGCTGCCGCTGTGGTTTCGCGGCGGCGGCGACTCCGGGCCATCGACGACCATGCTGGAGGTCATTTTACCGCCCTCTTCGAGGCGCATGTCGAGGCGGGTCTTCGCCATGAGCTCGATAGTGGCGTCCTTCATGTTGGCCTCTTCCGGGTTGTCGACGGCCGCCTTGGCGACGCAAATTTTGGTCTCTTCGATATCGAGCTCGTAGCGCCCCGCCACACCGGTGCGGCACGCGCTCAAACCCAGCCCCAAGAGGACAATCCGAAAGCAGTGGAGACGTGACAGCCACATGGGGTTTCCTCGTCCCCACCTTGCCATCTGGACGGCCGTGTGCCAACAAGCGGCGGCGCGCGTTTCATGGAAAATCCTCAGCAAATCCTGCAAACGTTTCAGACCGAGCTCGCAGCCTCGCACAGTGCCACGGAGCTTCGAGAGCTTCGCGTCAAGTACCTGGGCAAGAAGAGCGAGCTCAAGAACGCGCTCAAGAACCTGCGCGAGGTACCGGCCGAGCAACGCGCCGAGGTCGCTCGTCAGTTGAACGAGGCGCAAGCCACCATCGAGACCGAGCTCACGGCGCGCGAGTCCGCCACCGCAGCCGACGAGCTCAGCCGCAAGCTGGCCGCTGAATGGGTCGACGTCGACCTGCCGGGTTTGACGACCGAGCGCGGCGCCAAGCACCCGGTGCGCGCGGTCGAAGAGCGCTGCCTCGACATCCTGCGCCAGCTCGGCTTTCAGGTTGCGAGCGGCCCCGAAGTGGAGAGCCCTTTCTACAACTTCGACGCGCTGAACATTCCGCCGCATCACCCGGCGCGCGACATGCAAGACACCTTTTGGGTGCAAGGTGACTTGGTGCTGCGCTCGCACACCAGCACCATTCAGGCGCGCACGCTGGAAAAGCGGCTGCCGCTACCGCTCAAGTACGCCTCCCCCGGCCGCGTATACAGAAACGAAGCAGTCGACGCGACGCACTTGGCCATGTTCCATCAGCTCGAGGGCTTTTGGGTCGAAAAGGGCCTGACATTTGCCCACTTGAAGGGCGTGCTCAGCTTCGTGGCGGGCTCGCTGTACGAGAACCGCAAGTTTCGCTTCAAGCCCAAGTTTTATCCCTACACCGAGCCTTCGATTGGCCTCGACATCGCCTGCTTGAACTGCGGCGGTGACGGCTGCGAAGCGTGCCACCAAGCCGGCTGGGTCACCATCATTGGCGCCGGCATGATTCACCCGAAAATCATGAAGAACTTCGGCTACACCGAGCCGGGCGTGCGCGGCATTGCTTTTGGTTGGGGCACCACGCGCATGACCAGCCAGTGGCTCGGCCTCAGCCGCGCCAAGAGCTTGTACGAGCAAGACATGAGATTCATGCGCACGCTGCGTCGGAGGCCGGGATGAAAATCTCCGCCAACGTCCTCAAGCGTTTCTGCGCCGGCACGCCGGCAGAGCCCAAGGCCTTGCGCCGCCTGCTCGACGACCTGGGCGTCGAGGTCAAGCGCCTCGACGTGCAAGGAGCGGACGCGCTGCTCACGCTCGAGCTGCTAGCCAACCGTGGCGATCACCACTGCTACGCCGGCGTGGCGCGTGAAGTCGCGGCCCGCACCAAGACCGCGCTCACGTTGCCTGCGGCGCCCCCGCTGCCCGTCGGAGCGCCACCTCTGCCGCTCAAGATCGAGTCGGAAAAATGCCTGCTCTACACGGCTACGCCCCTGCGCGTGACCGGCGGCCTGAAAAAGTCTTTGGGTAAGGCAGCGGAAGAGCTGCTCGGCGCCGCCGGGCTCTTGACCGGCAACGCCGCCATCGACGTCACCAACCTCGTCAATCTCGAGCTGGGTCAGCCGTCACACGCCTTCGATCGCGCGCGCATTCAAGGCGGCATCACGATTCGCCTGTCGCGTGCTGGTGAAAAGGCCTGGCTGCTCTTCACGCCCGAGCCGCGTGAGTTGCCGGTTGGTACCTTGGTCATTGCCGACGACGTGAAGGTGCTGGCGATCGCCGGCGTCATCGGCTGCGAAGACTCCAAGATTCAGGACGACACCAAAGAGATCATCTTGGAGTCGGCCGCTTTCGATCCAGTCACGGTGCGGCTCGGTGGGCGTTCGCTGCAAACGTTCACCGACGCTTCCGCCCGCTTCGAGCGCGGCAGCGACGTGACGCTGGCCACGGTGGCCGCTGGTCGCATCGCGCATCTGCTCGCGGAAGCCGGCGTGGCCGAAGTGACGGGGCCGATCGGCGTCGTCGGCGACTGGAAGGATCCCGAGCGCGTGCTCACGCTACGCGCCGCCGAGCTGAGCGCATTTTTGGGTCGAGATTTCGCCGAGAGCGAGATCGCCCTGCGCCTGACCGCCTACGGCTTCGAGAAGCGCGACGGGACGTCGTTCAAGGTTCCGGCGCACCGGCTGTGGGACGTCGAGTCCGAAGAAGACTTGTTCGAGGAGATCGCGCGCTCGGTCGGCTTCAACGACTTGCCCGAAGCCTTGCCGCCGGTGGGGCTCGGCGCGCGGCCGTCGCAGGCCGAGGTCATGCTGCGCGTGGCCGAAGACGTGCTGGTCGGCGCGGGCTTTTACGAGGTGTACACCGACGGCTTCTACTCGCGGCAAATCCCAGAAAAGCTGGGTCAAACGCCGGGGAGCCCGCTGTTTGCGCACGTCGAGACCATCAACTCGCTCGACAACAGCTTCTCGCTACTCAAAAACAACTGCTTGGCGCAGGCCCTACAGGCCGTGTCCGACAACCTGAACGTCAAAGCGCAAGACGTGCGTTTGTACGAGTGGACCCGCACCTTCCACCCCGATCAGGCGTCGGCCAACGGCGTGTGCCGTGAGCGTGACGTGCTGTACGGCGTCTGCTCCGGCAAAGAGCGACCCGAGGCGTGGGAAGCAGGTGGGCGCGGCGCCGACGTGTTCTTCCTCAAGGGCGTGGTCGAGCAACTCGTCAAATCCCTCGATTTGCCGCTGGAGTTGACCGATCCAGACCCCGCGTACGCGCTCACCGCACAGCTGCACCCGCACCGCTCTTTGAGCCTGCGCTGGAACGGGCAAAGCGTCGGCATCGTGGGCGAGGTAGCGCCTCAAATCTCGCAGGCCTTCGGCATCAAGTTCGCGAAGGTTTGCTACTTCGAGATTTGGCGCGACGCGCTCTTGGCAGAGCCGCGCGGGAGCGCGGCGTTCGTCATGCCGCCCAGCATGCCCGACATCGAGCGCATGCTCAGCTTTGCGGTGCCGGCCGGCATCTCGGTGCGCGAGGTAGTGCCGCTCTTGAAAGCCGGCGCGCCGGCGTGGCTCGAGCGCATCAGCGTGGCCGACGTGTTCGCGGGCGCGGGCGACAACGCCAAGCGCGCCGTCGCCTTCAAGCTCGTCTTCAACGCCATCGAGCCCCGCACCCACGAGCAACTGAACGAAGCCTGCGCCGCCATGGTCAAGTCGGTCGTCGACGCACTGGGCAGCCGCGGCGTCGAGCAGCGCTGAGCCCGGCTCGGCACCATCAACGTGACCAACCTGGCGCCCAAGCTCGAGGGCGCCTTCGCGGCTACGCTCGCGACGGATCTTGGCGACGTCACGGTGACGGTCGGCCAGTTTCGCGTCCCACGTTGACACGGCGCTAGGTAGAGCAGCCCTGCAGCGACCTTCAGGTAAGCCTGTCTCCCCGCGCAGCTGCGCGGGGTCGCAACGAACGAGACTGGGCACCAACGATCAAGACGCTCGGTTGCCGCTTTCAGTGACGAGCACAAGTTGCTTTGCCCGTGGAAAACGCGCGAAATCTCAGCTCCGCTGCCTGGCGTTTCGAGGGTGCCGGCACTCTGTGGGTCTCGCATGAAAACCGCCCACTCCTTCCTCGGTTCTCTTCCGGTCGTTCTGTTGCTCAGCCTCGGCTGCTCTGATGCCGCCGACACCACCGACCCAATCGGCAGCGGTGGCAGCCCAAGCAGCGCGGGCGCCAGCTCGAGCGGCGGCGTCAGCACTGCGGGTAGCGGCGTCGGTACCGCGGGCAGCGGTGTCGGCACTGCGGGCAGCGGTGTCGGCACCGCGGGCAGCGGCGTCGGTACCGCGGGCAGCAGCGCTGGCGGGCAAAACGGGACGAGCGGCAGCGGCAGCGGAGGTTCCGTCGGCACCGCCGGTTCCGGACAAGGTGGCTCTGGCGGCAGCGGTACCGTGCCCACTGATGGCAAGGGTCTTTACGACTTCAACTGCAAGTCGTGCCACGGCGAGCAGGGCGTCGGAGGTCCGCTCGCTCCGGAGACTGTGCACCCCGTGCGCGAGTACGGGACTTGGGTCGTCCGAAACGGCCGCCCGCTCATCGCGCCGTGGCCCAAGGCGATGGAAAAGCTCGGCACCGACAAACTGAGCGACGCGCAGCTCAACCTGATCTGGGACTACCTGGATCAACCGCCGCAACCCACGACGGGCGCGGCCCTCTACGCCGACTACTGCGCCAACTGTCACGGCGCCGATGGCAAGGGCGGCCCCGCCACCCGTCCGTTGGCCAACGAGGGCAAGAACGTGCTCAAGCTGGTCCGCGAGGGCCACAACATCGGCAAGTACGCGATGCGTCACGACGCCATGCCGCAGTTCAGCACCATGCGCATCACCGACCCCGAGCTGGACCTGATTTTGGCTCACGTGAACACGTTCAAGTAACTCGGCCGCTGCACGCCTCCGCGGCCAGCTATTCCGCGTAGCGGGGGCTCACGGCACGACGCAGCAAATATTGCAGTCGTAGGCGTCGAGCAGCTCTTTGCCGGCGCACATGTCGGTCAAGCAAGTGGTGTGCATGCCGGCGGGCGCCTGGCTGCCGCAGCTGTCGTAGCAGTCCCCGCCGCCACGATCGATGGAGTGCGGGGGGCGGCACGGCGTGTCATTACCGGGCGGCTCGTCGCCCTGAGCAGTAATGTACAGACGATCCAGCCGCGCGGTGCTCGCGTCTTTGGCGATCACCAGCTCGTGCGGGCCCGCAGCCAGCGGGAAATGCAGGGTGTCGTCGTAGCGAACGTTGTCGTGAAAATCGTCCCAGAACCAGATTTCGCCGACCGTGATGCGCCACACGTACCAGGTGCCCCCGTCGACTTGGAACCAGAAGCGATTGCTGGAAACGTCGGGCGAATAGATGCGACCCCAGATCACGTAGTCGCCAGCGGTGGCTAGGTCGAAGGTGTAGCGAGCGCGCGGCGAGTCGGCGGCTGGCGTCTGCTCGAGCGCGGGACCGGTCGGCGGCTGAATGTATTGGCCGTTCGAGGCCGCCACGTCGTTCACGATCGAGAAGCCGCCGCTGAGCTCACCGTGCTCGGCTTCGAGGTAGAGACCCGGTGCGTCGGGCTCGCCGCCTGCGCCGCCGAGCGACGTCACCGCGCCAGTGCCGCCCGCGCCCGCCGTTGCGCCAGCGCCGGCAACGCCACCTGCGCCAGCTTGTCCGGCAGTGGGCTGTGGTTGCTCGACGATCGGCTCCCAAGCCCCTACCGAGGTCACGCTCGACTCACAGCCCACGACAGCACAGGCTGCAGCCGTCAGCAGCGCGAGCGGCGCTGCGAGGCTTGGAGCGACCTGCCATCCCGAACCAGCCACGCCCTGATGCTGGCCCACAATTCACGCGCCGGCCAGCGCCGCGAACGGCCCTTCGATATGCGGCGCTGCAATATTCTAGCTGCAGGGTTGCGCTGGTGCCGGCGACGGATCGGCGCGGCTACGTTCGTACTCGGCGGCGCTCTTGAATCATGTGCTGCGTGACCAGCCGCTGCGACTCGAGCGTTTCGGCGAGCGTCCAAACATCGTGCATCGGTTTACTGCCGGCGCACTCGAGCAAGATGTCGGCGGCGCGGTCGGGACGGATGCCGTCGAAGTGACGGCCCGGCAGCTCGACCACCGCGCTGCGGGCCCGCAGCCCCTCCAGCGTCGACAGCATCTTCTCGACCACGACGCGGTACACGGGCTCACTGAAGTCAGCGCGCGGTCCGACGCCGAACAACAGCACTTTGTCGAACGGCAGCTTGGGCTTGCCCGGCACGAGCACGACCTCAGCCACCGAACCCGTGATGAAGCCGCGCTCCATGAGCGCCGAGATGCGCCCGGCCAGCCGCCAGTCCAGCAGACCCGCCAAGCCGTGCGGCGGTTGCTCGTCCGCGGCGACGGCCGCCAGAATCACTTCGGTTCCGAGCAGGTCGAGCTTGCGCAAGCTCGGGAGCGTGAAGCGCAGCTCCACGACGGCTTAGCCCTTCTGGCTCTTGTCGGTGTCTTGGCGACCCAAGTCGTCGGCGATGCGGTCGAGCACGCCGTTGACGAACTTGCTGCTCTCTTCGCCGCCAAAGCGCTTGGCTAGCTCGACGGCTTCGTCCAGGACCACGGCGCGAGGCACGTCCGTGCGGGTCAGGAGCTCGTAGGTGCCGAGGCGGAGCGCGTTGCGGTCGATGCGCGCCATGCGCTCGAGCCGCCAGTTTTGGCTGGCCGCGCGGATACGCTCGTCGAGCTTTTCGGCGTCGTTGCGCACACCGCGCACCAGGGCGTCGGCGTACTCGCGCCCTTCGGCGTCGCCCGGTAGCTCACGCCAAAAATCGGAGATGGCTTGATCGGTGTCGCCGCTGGTCGCATCGATGGCGAACAGCATCTGCAGCGCAGCCTCACGAGCGGTAGTGCGAGCGCCCATACTCGGCTCAGAGGCCCTGCAAACTGAGCTGCTTGCCCAGCGTGACCATTTCGATGGCCGAGACCGCGGCGTCGAAGCCCTTGTTGCCGGCCTTGGTTCCCGCGCGCTCGACCGCTTGCTCGATGCTGTCGGTCGTGAGCACGCCGAAGGCGATCGGCACGCCGCTGTCCATCGAAGCTTGAAACACGCCTTTGGAGACCTCGTTCGCGACGTGATCGAAGTGCGGCGTGGAGCCGCGGATCACCGCGCCGAGCGCCACGATGGCGTCGAGCTTGCCGCTGCCTGCGAGGCGCGCGGCCACCAGCGGAATTTCCCATGCGCCCGGCACGCGAATGACCGTGATGTTCTTGGGGTCGGCGCCGTGTCGCTTCAGCGCGTCGACCGCGCCATCGACCAAGCGCTCGACGATGAACGCATTGAAACGCGAGGCCACGATGGCGAACTTGGCGCCCTCGGGGACCGTCAGGGCGCCTTCGATCGATTGCACGGATGAATCAGCGGACATCAGCTCTTCTCTTTAACACGAGGCGCTAGGGGCGCTTCAGGCCACCTGCCATAGCAACCAACGGCACACTTTCAATAAGTGTCAGACCGTGCCCCTGAATACCCGCAATTTTGCGAGGATTATTGGTGAGCAAACGGATCTTGCACAGCCCGAGCGAGCGCAGCACCTGAGCGCCCAAGCCGTACTCGCGCAGGGCGCCGCCGTGTGGGCGCGTGGCGACGGGCGGCACGGAGGCTTGCGGCGAGCTCTTGCTGCCATCGCGCCGCGCGACCGCCGCGAGCTCGCCCTTCAAGTCTGCGGCCGGCGGGATGTAGACGATCACGCCTTCGCCCGCGGCCTCGATGGCGTCGATGGCCTCGCCCAGGTTGCGCGCGCCGTCTTTGGGCGTGCTGCTGAAGACGTCGGCCAGGCTGGAGCCGGTGTGCATGCGGCACAACGCTGGCCGATCTGCCACGGGGTTGCCCTTCACCAGGGCCAAGAATTGCTTGCCTTCGTGCATGGCTTCGAACACGCAGGCGCGCCAGGTGCTGCCCGTGCGATCGAGCTCGACCTGCGTCTCACCCACGAGCGACACCAGCGCCTCGGTTTGCAGCCGATAGGCGATCAGATCAGCGATGGTCAGGATGACCAAGTCGTGCTTTTCGGCGAAGCGCTCGAGATCCGGCAGGCGCGCCATGGTGCCGTCGTCGTTGGCGATTTCGCAGACGATGCCGGCCGCCGACGAGCCAGCGAGCCGCGCCAAATCGACGGAGCCTTCGGTCTGCCCGGCGCGCACCAGCACGCCGCCGTGACGCGCGACGAGCGGGAACACGTGACCCGGCACCAGCACGTCGCTCGGCTTGGCTTCGGGACTGATGGCGACGCGAATGGTGTGGGCGCGATCGGCCGCGCTGATACCGGTGGTCACGCCAGAGCTGGCCTCGATGCTGACCGTGAAGGCGGTGCCGAGGCGCGGACCGCTGCGGCCAGGAGCGGCCATCATCGGCAAATCGAGCCGCGCAATCTGCTCTTCGGTCAGGGTGAGGCAAATGAGGCCACGGCCGTAGTTGGCCATGAACGCGATGGCTTCGGGCGTGACCTTGTCGGCCGCCAGCACCAGGTCGCCCTCGTTTTCGCGATCTTCGTCGTCGACCAAGATCACCATCTTGCCGGCGCGAATTTGCTCGATGCCGCGGGTGACGCGCGAAATCAGCTCGGAGTCTAAATCGTGGAGGCGGGCAGTTTCGATCGACATGGAGACCCTTGGCCGGGCGGCTATTTGTACCCTGCGCGCTCGAGCGCAAGGCCAAAACGCTCGTCATCTGCTGCGGAAGGCTTTTGTCCGGTCGCTTCGAAGTAATTGACCAGGTAGCGGGCTACCAAATCGACCTCGAGGTTCAGCTCCGCCCCCGCCCGCCACGCCTTCAGGCTCGTGACCTGGCGCGTGTGCGGAATGAGCATGACTTGCAGCTCGAGCCCCGCGACGGCGTTGACCGTGAGCGAAACGCCGTCGAGCGCGACCGAGCCTTTGGGCGCGACGAAGCGCCGCAGCTCTTCGGGCATGCTGACTTTCACCAGCCAGGCGTCGCCCTGCGGCTCGACGCTGACGATGCGCCCGATGCCGTCGACGTGACCGCTCACCCAGTGGCCGCCCAGGCGATCACCGACGCGGAGCGAGCGCTCGAGGTTCAAGTCACTGCCGAGCGCGAGGGCGCCCAGTGTCGTCTTCTCGGTCGTCTCGAGGGACACGTCGGCGTCGAAGCTGGTGCTGGTCTGGGCAATGACGGTCAGGCAAGCGCCGCTGACCGCGATCGACTCGCCCAGCTCGAGCGCTTCGAAGCCGGTCAGGCCGGCGGTGCCGACCACCAAGCGGTAGCCAGGACCGCGGCGGTCACGTGAGAGAAGCTTGCCGGTACCGGCGACGAGCCCAGTGAACACGGGGAATCACATAGCACTTTGGCCACGTGTTAGGCTGCGCGCGTGAGTCACGGTCTTCGCTTTGTGGCGCCAGCAGCAGCCTTGCTGCTTGGTCCGGCGCTGGTGACGAGCTGCGGCCCCAGCGCGCAATCCATTTACGAGGGCGACGTGCGCTTCGAGCACTGCTACCGGCTCGACTTGGAGCTCGACGTTGCGAGCTCGCACCGCCAAGCCTGCTGGACCACCTGGCTCGATCGCTACACCTACGGGCAGTCGCGCGATCGGCTGGAGTACGCGCGTCGCCGCGTGCGCGCGTTCGCCGGCGGTGACATCGACCGCCCAGCGCTGAAAGTCGGCCAGAACCAAGAGCAAGACTCGCGGCAGTTCTATTTGGTCGTGCCGTCGCCCACCAGCGTGCACGCTCCACCGCCGCCCATTGCCACACGCGTGAACGTCGTCGAGCCGCCACCCTCGAATTCCGCCGAAGCAAGGCCTGTCGAAAAACCGGCGCCCGGCGAAGACTGCGCCGAGGCCTGCAAGAACGCCTTCAGCAGCTGCAACATGGCCTGTGATCCTGCCGCCAAGAGCGCAGCCTGTAAGAGCTGCGATCCGGATTACAAAAAGTGCATGGCGCGTTGTTTTGAGTGAGGTTCCGTTCGGGGACGCTCAAAGGCCTCCAAAGGCTTCTCAACGGTTCAGGCATTCAGCGGTCACCACGGCATAGATTCAGCCGGGGCGGACCCGGTGCAGCCTGGGCGGACGAAATGAGCGATTAAGTTGACGTATGGCTGCTCGAAAGGTTAACCGATGACGCTCGAGACGATGACGCGACAGCCCGCAATCTCCGCGATCGTGCCCACCGCATCGGCCCTCGCTACCCCACTGCCACGGGTGCTGCGCCCAACCCGCGCCGTCCCGGCCGACGCCGTGCGGCCCACCCGGGCCGAGGTGAACCTGGCCAACCTGCGCCACAACCTGCGCGTCATGCAGCGCACGGCGGGCGGCGCCGAGGTTTGGGCGGTTTTGAAGGCCGACGGCTACGGTCACGGCGCCAAAGGCGTCGCCCGCACCCTCGAGCGCGCTGGCGCGACCGGCATCTGCGTGGCTTTGCTCGAAGAGGGCATCGAGCTGCGCGAAGCCGGTATTCGCGTGCCTATCCTGATCACCGGCGGCTACTACGGCCGCGCCTTCGGCGAGGTGCTTCGGCACTCGCTCACGCCCGTTTTGCACGACCCCGCCCAGGTCGAAGAGCTGGCGGACGAAGTGCGCTACAGCGGCGCAGAGCCGGCCAGCGTGCACGTCAAGATCGACACCGGCATGTCGCGCCTCGGCGTGCTGCCGCGCGATGTACCGAAGATGGCCGAGGTGCTGGCTCGCCATCCGCAAGTGCAGGTCAGCGGCTTGATGACGCACTTTGCCTGCGCGGACGGCGGCGACCCCGAGTCGATCCACGCCCAGCTGGACTTGTTCGATCGAGCTTCGACGGAGCTGCGCAAGCTCGGCATCGATCCGGCGCTGCGACACGCCGCCAACAGCGCCGCCATCTTGCAAGCGCCGCGCGCGCACCTGAACGTCGTCAGGCCTGGCATCGCCCTGTTCGGCGTCGAGCCGCGCGCCGGCATCTGCAAAGAGCTCCGTCCGGTCATGCAGGTGCGTACCGAGCTGGTCGCGGTGCGCGAAATTCCCGCAGGCGCCAGCGTTGGCTACGGGGCTACCTGGACGGCCAAGCGCACGAGCCGCATCGCCACCATCCCCATGGGTTACGCGGACGGCTTGTCACGCGCGCTGTCCAACCGGGCAGAGCTCTTGGTGCGCGGCAAGCGCGCGCCGGTCGCGGGCATCGTCAGCATGGACATGGCCATGCTCGACGTCACCGAAATCGACGACGTGCGCGTCGGAGACGAGTGCGTCGTGCTCGGCTCCCAAAAGGGCCCGCTCGGCCAAGACACCATCTCGGCCGAAGAGATCGCCGGCCGCCTGGGCACGATTCCTTGGGAGGTGTTGACCGACATCTCCCGCCGCGTGCCGCGCTTTTACCGCGAGCCGTGAGCTCGTGGGCGCCTGACGCCGAAAAGCAGTCGACGACTCGCCGCTGCGGGGCGACGCAGAAACCCTCGCGGATGGCGGCCATGCCGTCTTGTCCGCACTCCCAGCTCCAAGCTGCGCGCTAGGGCGACAAATCCGCGCAGTCGCCCACCTTGGCGACGAGCGCGCTCTCTTGCGGCGTGCAGTCCTGCCAGCCATCGGCCTTGGGCAACGTAGTGCCGGCCTTGTAGAGCTTGCCGTCTTTCGTGACGCAAGGATTGGTCGGCCAATCCGTGGGCACGGTGAGCGTCGGGTTGATCAGCTGGGAGCAGCCGACGTGCAGCGGGTTGTCGTAGAAGATGCACGCCATTTCGGGGCGGTTGAGCGGCGCGACCTCGAACACTTCGAGCGTGAGCAGGTGCGACGGGCAGGTAGGCGCGTCGCCGCAGGCGGCTTGGCACTCGGCCAGCGTCGCGAAGCGGTTGGCGTTACCTTGACAGCCGCCGTAGGTGAAGAGCTCGCAATGGCCGTCGGGGCCGAAGCCGTAGCTCGGCAGGTTGCCCTTGCAGGGGCCGGTGTCGAGCGGCAGCGCGCATACTCCCTCGCTCGAAGCGCCGCCGCTCGCCGTCGCTTCGCCACCTTCGGCGAGCGTTGCGCCGCCCGCACCGGGCTCGACCAACGTGGCGCCACCCTGGGCTGTCGATTTTCCGGCGGTTCCGGGGTCGACCAGCGTGGCGCCGCCTTCGGTGTTGGTTCCGGATTTACCTGCCGTGCCTGCGCTCTTGCCGGCGCTTGCCCCCGCAGATGCGTCGGGCTTTTCGTCATCGCCCAGCGACGCATCGCCGTCGACCGTGCAGCCCTTGGCCGCCAGGAGCGAAACCGCCATCACACCTACGAGCGCCTGCAAAGCTAGGTTTCGGTAGATCATGTTCATGTCCTCTGCAGATTGAGTGGCGAGCGCTGCGCGCGTTCGTGAAACAAAATCGCCATCACCGGCCTTGCTCGGCGTTGATGCACGCGCCCTTGACGCGCTGCGCGAGTGGCGAAGACGAGTCACGCGACAAGAACTGCGCGGCAGTGCGCTGGGCACGCGCGACGCTCCCGACCTGACAAGCCGCGAACACCTCGGCGGCGAGCCGCTCGCCGCGCAGTTGACCCTGCGGGAACGCGCCGTCGTAGCGTTCGATCAACGTGAGCGCTCGAGCGCCGCTGTTGTCCCGCAACGCGGCTTGCACCTCGGACATCAGCTGGAGCTCGGCTCGCAGCGCGGGCGCGACGGAATCGGCTGGTTTTGCGGCACCGACAGGCTCGACGGCGTCGGCCGACAGCGCAGCGCGAGCCCTGGGTGCGCTCGCGTCAATACCCGCGGGTGCCGTTGGCGCCTGCGTTTCCGCGACTGGCAAAGTCGCTTCCGCTGGCGGGGCTACTTCCGCCAACTTCGGCGGTTCTGCTCGCGCCGACGCGGTCGCGCTGCTCGCTAGCGTCGCCGGGGACGCTTCCGTATCGCCACTCAGCGCCAACCGAAAGCCACCCGCGATACCACCCGACACCAAGAGCCCCACAGCCAAGCCCTTCACCAACGACAAGGCTCCGCTCGCTGCCTTGACGCCAACAGCAGCTTCCGTCGTGCCTGCCACGAGCCCGGCGCTCGACGCAGCCACCCCGCTCAGCAACGCCTGCTTGAGCCGCGCCCGACGTGCAGCGTCCGCGCGTAACGCGCCCTCGTCATTGACGGCTTGCTCCAGCAAGCCGCGCGCCTCTCGGCTCAGCGGCTCGGTCATCGTGAGCCCCCCAATTTCCGCCGATCCCTCGCCTGATACCGCCGCACGCCCGCTTCGAAAGCCAGGCGCGCGGCTTTCAAGCGCGACGTGACGGTGTTCACGTTGGCGCCCACCGCGACCGCAATCTCGGCGCAGCTCATGTCCTCGAGCTCCGCCAAGATGAAGACGGCGCGCTTGTCGTCGTCCAGCTCTGCCAGCTGCGCATACAAGAACGCGACAGCTTCGGTGCGTGCTGCCTGCTCGAGCGGATCGCGCGCGCCAAGATCGACGACGTCACTTGGCTCCACGCTGCCGGCCTGCTGCTTGTGGCGGCGCGCGTAGTCGCTCGCCACGCGCATGCAGATGCCGAACAGCCAAGTCTTGAGCGTGGAGCGCCCTTCGAAGTCCGACAGCCGCCGATGCACCACCACGAAGACGTCTTGCAGCGCGTCGTCCAGCAAGCTGGGCCCAACGCCGAGCCGCTGCAGACTTCGCCAGACGAAATCGAAATATTCATCGTAAATGCGCTCGAGCTCGAGCCGCGCCGGTAGCTCCGACGGGACGCCGGGACCTTCGACTCCAGGGCGGACCACTTCTCCCCTTGAGTGGTGCGAGCCCTCGGATTCAGTGATCGAATCGTCCGGCGGTGGCGTTACCAGGCTCGCCATTCGGCTCCCAAGCCGAAGCGTAGCCCCAGACGCTCGGGTTGGTGCACTTGCCCAATGCCGTCGAGCACGAAGCGGGGACGCCAAATCAGCGCCGAAACGGCGCCTTCGGCGAAGCCTTGCCAGCTCTTGGCCAGTCGCAGGCCCACGCGGGTCCCCGCTTCGACGCCCAGCAGCACGGCCTGCGCGCTGGACGGATTCTCGACCCCCGAGCCCGCGCCTCGAACGAGCTGCAGCTCCGCGCCCACACGAGGCGTGACGCTGGCGGCACCCGCCGTGAAGGCGTAGCCGAGCTTGGGTCCCGCGCTAACCAGCCACAGCTCGCCCCCTGCCTCCGAGCCCGCGATACCGGCGTGCTGCGCCGGAAAGAAGCCAAGGTCTAGCGACAACGAAGCGCGCTCTCGCGCGAGCGAGACGTACCCCTGCGCGCCCGGCGCAAGACCCGGCAAGCGCCCGGTCCAGAGCGCGAGACTCGCCCCCAGCTGCAAGTGCCACGGCGCGGCATCACTGCGCGATGGGTCCGCGAGCGGTGCGGGCGCGGTGGGGGTCGCAAAGATCTCGGGAGCCGGCGTTGGCGCTGGTTCCGCGGCAGCAGCGGGCTCAGGCGCCGTTGGGGCCGTGGCTGGCGCGGTCGCGCTCGGATTCAAAGTCGGATCGATCGACAGGGCGATCAGCAGCGCGGCGGCGTCGCCCAGCTCATCGCAGCTGCTCGCCGTGACGCTGCGGGCGGGGCCCGAATCTCCGAGCGTCAACAGCAGCCTCCAAGTGTCGTCGGGCAGCTGTTCGACCACGGCGTCGACCGCCATCGGCCGTTCGAGCGTCGCCCCGAGCTCATGACCAAGCAGCCGCGTCGCTTTGGCCAACACCCCCTCGCGCGTTGGACATGCCGCAGGCGCTCGCCACGCCAGCTCCAAAGTCGAGGCATGGGCGTGCACGCTCGCGAGCAAAGCGAACCCGCAACTGATGCCTGAAGAGAGCCGCCGGACCCCGTGCATGCCGGCCGTACTTAGCCAGCTCCGGGCGCCTGATCGCAAGTCTTCCAAGGTTACTTTTGTGCCAGCTGTGCCAAACCCGACCGGCTGTGATTGCGCAGACTTAGCCCGTTTCGGTGCTCGCAGTTTGGCATGCCGCGTGCTGGAGTCAGGTTCATGAAGTCGAGTCGCTTCGCAGGGGGATTGAGGCTTTCGCTACTGGCTTCCTTGGGGTTGCTGCAGGTCGCCTGCAACGACAAGCCGGAGTGCACGTCGCCGGACAAGGATTCGAGTACCGGTATCGTCAGCTGCGAGGAGGGGTACCGCTACCGCTCGGTCGACGGTCGCTGTGAAGCGCGCGAGGGCGCGGCGCCTGACTTGCCGCGCGTGACCGAATACGTGAGTTGCGGCGCAGACGCGGCGGTTTGCGACGCGTTCCAATACGGCTACTGCCGCCCCCCCTCCTACGGAAGCCGCCACGAATGCGCCTCCGGTTGCCTCGCCGACGAAGACTGCGGACCCGGCGGCTCGTGCCGTTGCACGGGCGAAGAATTCGGAACCTGCTCGTTCGACGGCTGCGACAGCGATGCCGACTGTGAGTCCGGCTATCACTGCGCGTCGGCCAGCGGCGGCTGCGGTCAGCCCCGATTCATGTGCCAATCAGCGGATGATGAGTGCTTCGCCGATGCCGACTGCGACAGCGACGAGCTCTGTCAATGGGACGATGGACACCGCGCTTGTGTGGACGCGTACGCCTGCGGCCGGCCGTTCTTGGTGGAAGCGCACGCTCGCGTCGCGCCCGCCGTGCCGAGCGGTGCTTGGACGGGCAGCAGCACGCGCCCGCGTGTCGACCACCTCACGCCCGCCGAACGCACCGAATTGGCGCAGCACTGGACCAACATGGGCCTGATGGAGCACGCGTCCATCGCAGCGTTCGCGCGCTTCAGCCTGCAGCTGCTCTCGCTTGGGGCACCGCCGGACCTGGTCGATGCCTGCACGCAAGCGCTGTCCGATGAAACCGCGCACGCCTTGCTTTGCTTCGACTTGGCTAGCGCCTACGCAGGTCACGCCATCGGTCCGGGCCCGCTGGACGTGAGCGGCAGCCTGCTCGGCTCGTCGCTGGCAGACATCGTCGATCTGGTGATCGCCGAAGGCTGTTTCGGCGAAACCAGCGCGGCGCTCGAGGCGCTGGAGGCGGCAGAAACGGCGACCGATCCGGTCGTTGCGGCGGCTTACTCGCGGATCGCGCGGGACGAGCAGCGCCACGCGGAGCTGGCTTTCCGCTTCGTGCGCTGGGCGCTCCAACGCGGCGACGCGGCGGTGCGCGAGCGCATCGCCCGGGCCCTCGCGACACCTCCGTCCAGCAGCGCCGCGACTAACGGGGTCACGCTGCCGTGCTTGACGGCATTGCTCAGCGAGCGCGCCTCGAGCAGCGCGCTGCAAACGTAAGGTGACTTTATCGCGGGCCGAACGCTCCCCTTCTTCGGTCTCGTCAGCTAAACTTGGCGAGTTCATGTCGCGTCATCGAACGTGGGGTTTGCTCGCTTGGGTCGCGGCCGTGGGTTGCGGCGGCAACACCGCGCATCACGAGCCCGACAACGGCGTGACGAAGCCGAGCGGCGCCTCGGGCACCCCAACGAGCAGCAGCGGCACCAGCGGCGCTACCAGCAGCAACCGCGCCGGCACTTCCAGCACCGATCCGGGCCGCGCGGGCGGGGCCAGCCTAGCGGGAGACGCAAGCGTCACCGTCGGTGGGGCCACCAGCGAAGACCCGTGCCTCGGCATTACCCCAGCGTGCCAGCCCGGCGAAAGCATCTGCGAGCCGGTGACGGGCCGGCTGACCACTTGCTCCGACTGCGGCGAGCCGTTGCCAGCCGAAGGAGAGGCCTGTGTGCGGTTGCTCGCTTCAGACAAGGAGAGCAACAACTTCTGCGTCGTCAAATCGAACAGCCACCTCGAGTGTTGGCCAGGTTGGGGCGAAACGGACAAGAGCGTAGTCTCGGGCGACGTCGTGGAGCTCTTGCTGCCCGACGACGCTGCGACTCAGCGCCCGATCAAACCTTGCTTGCGCGAGCGCTCGGGCAACTACTCGTGCAGCGGCGCGGGTGCTGGCTGCAAAGTCGCGCTAGGCGACGCCGGTGCCTGCGCAGTTTGCGACGGCAAGCTGTACTGCGATCCGCAAATCACGGTGCCTGACGCGCTGAACGAGTCGCTGATCGACGTCAGCATCACCGACAGCAGCGCTTTCTTGCTGAGTAGCCGCGGCGTCGAGTTGCCCGGCGTGCCGGCGCGTCTGCCGGGGCCGTGGCGCAGCGCTTCCGCCCAGCTGCTCGTCGACCACCAGTCCGCAGGCTGCGTCGTCTCCGAGCGCCACGAGCTCTCTTGTTGGCTCACCCTGCTCGAACCGCTGCGCCCCCCAAGCTGGAAGAACACCTACCGCAAGGTGGTGCCGACCACGCTGCCGCACGCCTGCGCGCTCGACGACGCGCGCCAGCTGCGCTGTGGCGACATCTTCGTCGACACCACGCCGCAGCCGGTTGGCCCGGCCGACGTGCTCAACTTTGCCGCCTCCACCTCGATGGTTTGTTCGCTGAGCGTAACGGGCAAAGTCAGCTGCTGGCGCATTGGTCAAGCGCTGGAGGCCGTGGAAGTGCCGGCCGGCTGGTAACGTCACCCAAGCGCGCGATCGAGCAGCTGACAGAGCTGCGCGTTGATGGCGCGCGCCGTGTCCGGATCGGGAAGGCGCGCAAACCCCAGCGTCACGACTTGCGGCTCGACCAGCTTGCTGAACGGTGTGAAGCGGATGCGCCCCGGGCCGGGGTGCAGCTCGGCGGAGCCGTTCATGTAATCGGTGCCGCGCCACAACTGAGGGCCGTTCATGAAGTGCGGCGGCAAGGCGTCGCTCAGCGTCGTGAGCGAGAGCGCGGCGCGCTGGGAGCTTTCGAGCTCTGCTAGGCCGACCCGCAGCCCCCGACACAGCCTACCGAGCTTCGCCGAAGCCGAATCCACCCAAGGCTGGCGCTCGGTATTTTGCCAGCCGATCGCGTACGCGGCGGTGGCTTTGATTTCGAAGGCGTAGCAGTCGCCGTTGCCCTGCAGCTCGTCCAGCGTCACCGCGGGCTCGCGCAACCAGACGTCGGCATTCTGCAAGTTGCCGAACAACGCCTGCGAAAATCCGCCGCGTGCCAGCTCCAGCAACTCACGGCTCTTGGGTCCGGTGACGTGAGCGCCGAGCTCCGTGTTGGAACGGGTCCAAGAGCCGCCCAAAGTCCACTCGAGGACGCCGTCGGCTTGGCAGTACAGGGCGTGATCGAACGCCGCCTGCTCGGGCACCCTGCCGTCGTGCACGTGCACGGTAGGAAAGAACAAAGCGCGCGGCGCGCGGCGCTGAAAGGCGAGCGCCATCGGCTGCACGGTCTGGCGCTTCTTGCGCCCGAGCAGCGGCTTCAATCGAAATACGGCAAAGCCAAAGTCGGCGTAGATGGGCAGCGCTTGCAAGAAGCCGTCAGGCAGCCGAAAGCGCGCGTCGAGACGCCCAAAGTCCGCAGCCGCGGGGACGAAGCTGGCTTCGTACTGACCCACGTCGAACACCGGCAAAGCCTGCTGCCGCGGCGGGCCAAAGCTGCGCGCGGCCGGCTGCGGGCCGAAATTGAGAAAAGCCGCGCCAAGCTCCGCGAAGAACCGCTCCTCACCCTCCAGGTTGATGAAGGTAACGGCGCCTTCCCCGCCCCCCGGGGGCACTGGTAGCGGCAAGATCATGGCCAGCTCTTCGTCGAGCTCGACTTGCATGGCGTAGACCAAAATTTGCCGCCCATCGGCCAAGCCTCGGCCAAAGATCTTGGTCCCGCCCACGAACGGTACCGGGCGCGAGAAGCAGCACATCCTCCAAGCTCAGCATGGGCCGTCGTTTTTCGGCAAGGTCGCCCGCTTCCAAACCATCGATCCCTGCGCATTCACATGGCGCGCTCGACCTCCACTCACAGCCTCTTGGTAAGCATGGCAGCCTTGACGCTGGGCCTCGCCGGGCCGGTGGGCTGTAGCTCGGACCCGGAACCCGCTGTCGAGACGGGCGGAAGTGCCAGCGCAGGTTCGCCAGCAACCACGGCGGGCAGCGGGCTGGGCGGCACCCCCAACGCGTCGGGAGGCGCTAGCAATGCGGGCAGCGGCGGCAGCAACGCCAGCGCTGGTACGGGCCAGCAACCGCCCGCAGGAGGCACGCCTGGTGCCGCCGGCACCACGAGCACGGGCGGGGTCAGCACGGCTGGCAGCAGCACCGGCGGCAGCAGCACCACGGCTGGCAGCGGAAGCGGCGGCGCTTCGGGCAGCGCGGGCGCCGGTACTGGCGGCGCGGCAGGCGGCGGCACGCAGCCGATCAAAGTTTGGCTTGCGGGCGACTCGACGGTCCAAAACTGCAGCGGCACTTGTCCGTGCGGTTGGGGCAGCCAATTCGACGCCCTCTTCAACGACAAAGTCACGGTCGTCAACAGCGCCGTGGGCGGCCGCAGCATTCAGACCTGGCTGTACGAAGCCGGCGTCGGCTCGCTCGGCGGCAACGGCGAATGCACCCTGACGTCGCAAACTTACGACAAGCGCTGGACCGCCATGCTCGATGCCAACACCGGCATGAAGCCGGGCGACTTCTTGTTCATCCAATTCGGCATCAACGACGGCGCAGCGGATTGCCCAAGGCACGTCGGCATCGAGCTGTTCAAGAGGTACCTGGGCACCATGGCCAAGGCCGCCAAAGATCGCGGCGCCCAGCCGGTGTTCGTCACGCCCGTCAGCGCCATCATCTGCAGCGGCGCCGTTGCCCAACCCTCGCGAGGCAAGTTCGTCGACGCCACCAAGGCGGCCGCCACGACCGCCAGCGTCCCGCTGCTCGACCTGCACCAGCTCAGCATCAACCGCTACAACACGCTTGGTTTTTGCCCCAACGACGAGAACTGGAGCACAGGCAAAGTTGGCGCGTTCTTCTGCGAAGATCACACCCACTTCGAAGCCGCTGGCGCCAAAGACATCGCAAGTCTCGTCGCGGGTGCGCTCACGGGTCCTACGCAGACGCTCGCGCAGTACTTGAAGTAGCCGGCCGACAAGGCTTCACAACAATCCGCCCTGTACGCAGACGGCGGCGTGGCCCACGCTGGGCGACGTCCTGCAGTTGCCGATTTTCGACAAACCGGAGAGCGTGACGGTGAAAGCGCCCTTGCTGGGCCGTTGGAACTCCGCCTCACCAACACAGTAGATGTCACCAATGGCGTTTCCCTCCTCGCGCAGCTCTACCCGGCCGCCCGTGACCTTGCCTGACAGCGCCGTGCCGTCGACGTCGTCCGTAGTGAGGGGGAGCACGGCTTGCGCCGTACTGACCCATTGGCCACCTTTCAGGTCAGAGTTGGAGCTCACAGCGGCGTCGAGGGCGTGACCGTCCACCATGCCATGGACCCGGGTGTCGATAGTGACGCTTCCATCGACCGGAGTGCCAGGACATACCAAGGGCACCAGCCTCGTCATGGCATAGGTCATCCGCGACTCGGGCTTACTACGCCGGCCCGTCGCTGCGCCGTCGGCGCACAGCTCGACCGCCGCACGCGGATCCGGCGCTTCGAATTGAACCCGCGCTTTGCCGAGCGGACTCTCTTCACCGTCCGCAATCTCGTTGAGGAACGTGCCGAACTGCCAAACGCCGCTCACGAAGGCTCCATTGCCATAGTCTTTCAGGCCAAAGTCCACGCTCACGCCCCCGGGCCCGATAGCGAAGGTACGCGTGTCGCGCACGATGTTCAAAGGCGCGCCGTCCAGCTCACCCACGACAGTCACGCTGTCCGGATTGCACACGAAGTCGCTGGCGCCACCGCCCGAAGCGCCCGCCATCCCGCCTGTGGTTGCCTGACCAGCCTCGCCGGCGCGCCCCGCTGGCGAGCCGCCTGCGCTCGTCGCTCCCGCGGCGCCGCCAGAAGCGGAGCCGCTGCTCCCCGAAGCAGTCGCAGTCTCACCGCCGGCCGCGGCTGGCGTCGTCCCCGTGCTGCCACAACCGACCAATACACCTAGACAACTGGAACCGATTCCCACGAGCCGAACCGTCGCTCGGCGACCCCGCGTCGACATGACACGAGGTTACCATGAGTCGTCCTGAGCCAGCCAGCGCTCGCACGCCTCACTTCAAGTACGCGGCGAGCGGCGACGAAGCTTCGCGCAAGCCTTCGCTCACGAAACGGGCCAAATGACGCGCGCCGTTTTCTTGAAAGTGCGTGCCGTCCACGCTGCCGTCGGCCTTGAGCAAGAAAAAATCTTCAGGCGTTGGCGACGGACAGATGGCCTTCAGGTAGTCGACCGATTTCCGATTCAAATCGGACACGGTGAGGCTCTGGGCGGTGCCGAGCTGGCGCATCGCGTCGGCGTAGGCGCCAGTGCCGTTGCCGCCGGTGCAGTACGCTGAATTGCGCGGCGGCGGCGTGACCAAGATGGTGGTTGCGCCGCGTGAGGCGGCTCCGTCGATGTACTTCTGCAGGTACGTCTTGAAGTCGGTGGCCGGATCCAAATAGTACGGAATCGTCTGGCCGTTGAGCGTGTAGGTCGCGCTCTTATTGCTGTCGTTCGTGCCGAACTGCACCAGCAAATAGTCACCCTTGCGAATATCGGTGAAGATCTTGTCCAGGTAGCCTTCATCGATGAACCGGCGCGCGGTGCGGCCGCCTACCGCGCGGTTGTCCACGGTCACGAGCGAGCCGAAAAACTCCGGCAGCATCTGGCCCCAACCGGCCTGATCCTTGTCGCTGGCCGTGTCCTTGTAGGTCGACACGGTCGAGTCGCCGGCGATGAAGACTTTGGTCGCAATGAGCGGCCCGCCGCCTCCGTTCCCACTGCCGCCAGTGCCGGTTCCACCGGCCCCGGTACCGCCAGCGCCCGCCGCCACGGCAACACCGCCAGCACCAGCACCGCCGCTCGCAGCTCCTGCCGAGCCAGTACCGCCACCGGAGGTGCCACCAGCAAGGACAGGTGCGCCCGCAACGCCTGAGCCGGAGCCCGACCCGGAGCTCGAGCCGGCAGCGCTGGTGGGCGCCGCACCCGCCAGCCCATGGGCGCCCCCAGCACCCCCGACACCGGAAACGGCGGGACTATCTGGGTCGCCGCCAGAACAAGCCAGACCGATGAGGCTGAGCGACAACGCCCGTGAGAGGCCGAGAATACGCACGGTTACTAGCAACAGGGGCCGGCGCGCCGAATCCTTGTCGCCAGCTTGGCTAGTGCAACGTCACCCGTTCCAGACGGGCCTGCCCACCCGACCTCCAAACCTCGAGCTTGGAGCCAGCCTGACTCAAGACCGCGTGCAAGAAACCGAAGTGCACCCGCTCCGCGCCCACTATCGGCCCGTACTCGGGCGCCAACCGGTTTGGATCTCGAGATGTTGTGGGCTTCCGACAACACCTGTTGGTTTTTGCCTGCAGAACTAGCCAGGCCCGGGCCCAAAATCACGGTTTTCGTGCGGTTATTCGGGGACGCTTCAGCTGGCCCGCGCCTTGCTCTTGCTGCCCGTCATGAAGAACTTCAGCTCGCTCTTTGGGTTCGCGCTCTTGGCGGTGGCTTGCGGTGGTCCCCTCAAGTACCAAGTTCCGTCGTCGGCCAAAGCGCCCGGCGCCGACGCGAAGATCGTGGCCGACGTCGCCGAGGAGCAAGGTCAGACGCGCCTCGAAATCGAGGTCACCAATCTGGCGCCGCCCGGTCGCGTCAATCAAAACGCCAAGGTGTTCGTCGCCTGGTACCGCAAAGGGCCAAGCGCGATCTGGTCACGCATCGGCGGTCTGCAATACGACGACGACGATCGCGAAGGCACCCTCACGGGCTCGGTCCCCGAAACCGCTTTCGATCTCACGATCAGCGCCGAGGCCTCCGAAGCGCCCGCCTCACCCTCCGCTGACGTCGTGCTGGCGCAGCGCGTTCAGGACTGAGCCGCGACGAAGGCATCAGCTGGTGGCAAAAGTGAACCCGACCAAGAGCCGAGCAACGCGAACGACCACGAACATCCAAAAGGAACGCTCGAAGGCAAAGAACCGCCCGCGTGTAGCCAGTTCTTCGCCGCCCGCGGGCGCACGTGTCGACGAGGTCGTCGCCGACTTGAGCAAAGACCCTCGCTCCAGGTAGCTGGAGCAAGCGCGGCGGCTCTAGGCGTCACCCGCCCGTAGGTCGTCGGCCAAGCGCTCGCTGGCCCTGGCCGCCAACGTCATCGCCGTGAGTACGGGGTTCTTTTCGGGGCCAGTCGTGAACACGGCCGAATCCGCGACGACCACGTTGCGAGCCCCAAACACCCGACAATTCGAGTCGACGACGCCGTATTCAGGCGAGGCGTGCATGCGGCAAGTCCCACCGTAATGCACGGAGTTGCCGGGCGGCTCGACTTTGAAGACGTCGATCGTGGGCGCCCAGCCGGCTTCGTCGAGCATGGCAACCAGCTCGTCCCGCGCCTTCTCCAATACCTCGACGGCGTAGCGAGGATAGCGCAGCGCAAAACCGATGCGCGAGCGCTCGCCCTGGCGTGCTCCGGGTAGGAGAGTGACGCAGTCTTCGGCCGTCGGAATCATCGTGCCAAAGATGCTGTAGCCAAGCTCACGTGTTCGGCCTGGATGCCCGGCGAGCACACTGCGCGCGTGCGCGACGACGCCGCTCCATTGCATGAACGCGGCCGCGTAGAGCGGCTCGCTGCGGGAGAGCGGCGGACGAGTAATGTAGCTGGCCGGCGAGATCGGAATCTGCCGCCCGAGCCGCAAGACCAGCTTGGCCAATGGGTGATCGTGCAAGTACTTGCCGACAAGGCCAGCCTCGTTCCCGATGCCTTCCGGGAGCTCACTGCTGCGTGACTCGAGCAAAATCTGGGCAGAGTTTACCGCGCCCGCAGCGAGCACCACGGCACGACACGCGATGCGCTCTTCGGCACCCGTGCGCGGGTTGCGACAAATGACGGCGCTCACCCGCTTTTCTGCGCGTGACCACTCGAGCCGCAGCGCCTGCGCGTCGAATCGAACCGACAAGCCACCGGCCTGAGCGACAGGTGCTACCAGTCGAGTAAAAGCGTTGAACGGCGTAGCCGCGCGCGTCACCGTCGTCTCGTCCCCGTAAGCGTAGGGCATGGCCACGACGTCTCGGCCACGCTCGGCCGCGCGCGAAGTGACCGCGTCCCACTCCGGACCCAGAGTCTGCTCGGAGCTGACCCGACCCGCCGGCAAGCTCGGCACGTCACGCGCCGAGCCAGCGATGCGCAACAGCGGCTCCACCCGCGCATACCAAGGCGCAAGCTCTTGGTAGTCGATGGGCCACTCGTAGGCTGTCCCTGCTCGCGCGGCGTCGGCAAAGTCGTCGGGCGCGAAGCGGGGCACCGCGCAGGCCCAATGGTTGGACAGGCCGCCGGGTGCCAGCTTCTCGAACAGCATGGCGCCAGGGTCACCGGTGTTCGTGAGATCCTGGCGCTGCTCGAGCGCTGGCTTCCACTTGGCGAGCGTGACACCGCGCACGCGCGCGGTGAGACCCAGCTCAGCCTTGCCCGAACCAGCCTCCAGCACGAGCGGCTCGAGCCCCGCTCGGCTCAAGAACAGCGCCGCCGTGGCTCCAGCAGGACCCGTTCCAATCACGATCACGCGTCCAGTGTGGGTCATCGGCCAGCGCGCAAGCGAACGGCGTGCCAACCGAATTCCTCGCCGTTTGCGCCGGCCGGAGCTGCTTCGCGCAGGTTTTTCGCGGAGTGGGTGGGGTCAGCGCGCAAATCGCGCGCGTGCGACCTACTTGAACATCTTCAAGAACGCCGCCCCGTACTTGGCGAGCTTGGCGGGGCCGACGCCGGGCACTTGCAACAGGTCGGCTTCGGTGCGGGGCTTTCGCGCAGCCATCTCGAGCAGCGTGGCGTCGTTGAAGATCAGGTAGGCAGGGACGCCGTTTTCGCGCGCCAAGTGGAGGCGAAGAGACTTGAGGAGCGTGAGCAGCTCGCCGTCGATGGAGGCGCCCAGCACCGCAGCCGACGGCGCGCGTGGCGTGTCCGAACCGCGCCGCGACTTGCGGAGCTTGGGCGGTAGCGTGACCTTGCCGCGGCACACGTCGCAGCTTTCGCCGCATTTTTGCAGGGTCTCGCCGAAGTATTCGGCCAGCAGCTGGTGCCGACAACGCGACGCTTCGGCGAAGCGGAACATCTCGCGCGCTTGAGAGCGCAGTCGCTCGGCGGCCGCGTCGTCTTCGGTGCCGTCGGCAAAGCGATCGTACGCCACGACCTCGGACCAGGAATAGAACAAGATGCAGTCGCTGGGCGCGCCGTCGCGGCCCGCGCGACCAATCTCTTGGTAATAGCCTTCGATCGACTTGGGCAGATCGCGGTGAATCACGTAGCGCACGTTCGATTTGTCGATACCCATGCCGAACGCAATGGTGGCTACCACCACGTCCACGTCATCGTTGCGGAAGGCGTCCTGCGCTTTGGCGCGCTGCTCCGGCGCCAGGCCGGCGTGGTAGCAAGTCGCTTTGCAACCTTGCTCCTTCAGGTAGTCGGCCGTCTCTTCCGTCGACTTGCGCGACAGGCAGTACACGATGCCGCTTTCACCCTGGCGCGCCTGCACCAAGCTGGCGATGGCTTCGCGCGTGGTGCGACCGAGCGACTCGCCCTTCACGAAGCTGGCCAGCCGCAAGTTCTTGCGGAAAAATGAGCCGCGAAACATCTTGGGCGCGCGCATGCCCAGCTGCTGCACGATGTCGCGCATGACCTGTGGCGTCGCAGTCGCCGTCAAGGCCAGCATGGGTACGTTGCCGAAACGGCGCTTCAAGCTCGAGAGGTTGCGGTAGGCGGGCCGGAAATCGTGGCCCCACTCGCTGATGCAGTGCGCTTCGTCGATGGCGATGAGCGACGGCTTCACTTCAGCCAAGAGCCGACCTACCGACGCCTCCAAACCTTCCGGCGCCGCGTACACCAGGCGGTGCTTGCCCGCTGCAATGGCCGCCAAGCGCTCTCGGCGCTCATCGAACGACAGGGTCGAGTTCAAGAACGTCGCCGACACGCCGGCTTCGGTCAAAGCATCGACCTGGTCCTTCATCAGCGCGATCAACGGCGACACCACGAGCGCAAAGCGCCCGAGCGCAATCGCCGGCACTTGATACGTCAAGCTCTTACCCGAGCCTGTCGGCATCACCCCCACGCAGTCTTGACCCGACAGCACGGCGTCGATGATCTCGCGCTGCCCCGGCCGAAAACTGTCGTAGCCAAAGACGTCCTTCAGTACTTCCTCGGGCGGCTGCGCCGCCAAAAGCTCTGCACTAGGCCGACTGACCGCCCCCGCGATTTCCCTCAGCATCCCCAGCACCTCGGTCGAGAACACGGCTGGGTTGCGTTTATAAAGCTGGCGCAGCTCCGAAAGTCGCTCTGCCACCGCCGAGCGACGCTCGTCCGTGGGCGCGTCCGCGAGCTGCGCCTCGCGGTGCAGCTCGCTCACTTCGGCTTCGAGAGCCTGCGGGTCCGCGCTCAAGCTTTCCTACCGCCGCCTAGCGCTTGACGAGCGCTTCGATCTTCGCTGCGCAAATGAAGTCATTCTCACTGAGGCCGCCAATGGAATGTGTCGAGTAGGTCACGGCGCAACGGTTGTAGCTGACGGCAAGCTCGGGATGATGATCCTCGACGTGGGCGATGTATGCCAAAGCGTTGACGAACGCCATGGTCTCGTAAAAATCATCGAACTCGTACACTTTGGAGATGCTGCCAACCAGCATGTCCGCCTTGTAGCCGGGCAAGGAAAGCAGCAGCCGGTTCACCTCGTCGGGCGCCACGCGCGGGGTATCGGCGTTGCACGCGGCGCAGCGTTTGTTCGCGAGATCACTCATGTTGGGGATCCTTCTTCGGCAACGGTTGCGGGAGGGGGGACGAGGGCCGCAGGAGCCGGGGGGCTGCCCGCCTCGCGCAGCATGAGCCGCTCTTCATTGAGCGCTGCCGCTACCGGCGCAAGCTTGGGGTTGTCGCGAATGGCCGCGATCAAGCTGGTCATGCCAGCCAAGTAGCGCTCGCGATCGATCTCGCCCCGCACCAGCTGGAGGCGTAAGAACACGCCCGCCGTCTGCGCCACGTCGCACAGGCAATAGTCGCGCACCTCTTGAATTCGGCCAGCGTGCACCATCGGCCCGACGTCCTTGCCCTCGACGCCCACCTTGCCCGGCATGCCGCACAGCTTGGCGATCACGTCCAAGCGCGCCGACTTGGTCGCACCAAAATCGGCAATGTAGTCCATCACGTCCAAGTGTCCTTCGGGCGTGAAGCGGTAGCGCACGTCGCGCGAGTTGTAATAGTGGCGAAAGGTGATGCCGTAGCGCAGGCAGCGGGTCGCGATCACCGGCATGTCGAAGCCACGCCCGTTGAACGTCACCAGGCAGGGCCGGCGCTCCTCGAGCAGCTTGGCAAAGTCCTGCAGCATCCCGGGCTCGTCCTTGCCCTCGGCCAAAACCGCGATGCGGCGCACCTGGTAGGTTTGGTCGAACAACAGGGCGCCAATCACCACGACCTTGTGGTGGGGAGGCGCCGGCAGCCGCTCGGCCTCGGCGGACTGCGAAATGGGCAGCTCGGGGTCGAGCACCGTCTCGATGTCCAAAACCAGGAACGACGACGCCATGCAGGGCCAGCATCGGTGGCGGGGGCCAGTCGGTCAAGCTGCCGCAATCCCTGCATAAAGCTCGGGGCCGAGCACCGAACCCGTCGTATTTGCTAAAGTTTTCGCCGACTTGACAGCCGGTTCCGGCCGTGGTGCGCTGCACGGCAAGCGTCACGGTTTTGCCCCGAGCTGGGGCCCAGGCTGCCGCCTTGGGGCAGGCGGCCGGAAGGCTCCCTCATGGAGCAAGACCAGGTCGGCGCGAAAGATTTCTATCTCGCGTGAAAAACGCTCTGTCCGAGGGACATGCCCAAAAATACGTTGGTCATCAATTGCGATATTCGTGAAACCCGTGTTGCGCTGATCGAAGGGGGAGTGATTGCCGAGCTGCAGATTGAACGTGCAGCTGCTCGCGGCACCGTCGGCAACATCGTGCTCGGCAAGGTCACCCGGGTGTTGCCCGGCATGCAGGCCGCTTTCATCGACGTCGGTCAAGAGCGCGCCGCGTTCCTGCACGTCGAAGATCTGATTCGTCCGGACGACTTCGAAGCGTACCTGTCGGGCGGGCACCGCCACGAGGACGGGGAGAGCTTCAAGGGCGACGGTGGTCGCCGCTTTGGTCAGGCCAAGCCGGCCGCCGCCGCGTCCGACGACGATGAAGAGGACGACGACGATGAGGAGCCGAGCGCCGTAGCGGCTGCCGCCCCGTCCGAGATCGCATCGCCCGCCCCCGATGCGGACGACGACGACGAAGAGGACGACGACGAAGAGGACGACGACGAAGAGGACAGCAGTCCCGAGTCGGACGACGACGACGAAGAGGACGACGACAGCAGCCCGGACTCGGACGACAGCGACGAGGACAGCGATCCCAGCAATCCGAGCAACCCCAGCGGCCCGGAAAATGAGCCCGACGCGGCTAGTGACGACGACGACGACGACGAAGAGGACGACGACGAAGAGGACGACGACGAAGAGGACGACGACGAAGAGGAAGAAGAGCAGGAAGAGCCCGACGACGAGCGCGAAGCCAGCCCCCGCGAAGAAGCCGTAGCCCGCGTCGACGAGGCTGGTGAAGGCGGAACTCGCCCGGCTGGAGGAGAGAGCGACGCCAATCGCAAGCGCCGTCGGCGCCGACGCAAGCGCGGCAGCGACCGCGGCGACAGCCCCGCCCCCGCAGCAGCTCGTCCTCAACCCGCCCAACAGGCTCGGAGCGGCGGTGGTGATCGTGGGCGCAGCGGCGGTGGTGATCGTGGGCGCAGCGGCGGCGGCGGCGGTGACCGACCGCGCGGCGGTTCGTCACGCAGTGATCGCGATCGAGGTCGCGGCAACGATCGCGGCCGTAGCGGCGGCGGTGGCGGTCCCAAGCAAGCCTCACGCGTGGCCCGCTCGGTGCCGATCACCGAGGTCGTCAAAGAGGGCGACGAAGTCATCGTACAGATTTCCAAGGAGCCGATCGGCACCAAGGGCGCGCGCGTCACCAGCCACGTCTCGCTACCCGGCCGCTACGCCGTGTACTTGCCGACCGTCGAGCACGTCGGCGTCTCCAAGCGCATCGGCTCGGCGCGTGAACGCGCGCGGCTGCGTGAAGTCGTCGATCAGATGAAGCCGCCCAAGGGCGGTCTGATCGTGCGCACCGTCGCCGAGGGTCTGACCAAAAAGTCGCTCAAAGCCGACATTGGTTACCTGGTGAAGGTGTGGGAAGAGGTCTCGCGCAAGAAGGAAGAGGGCGGCAAAGCCCCGACGATGCTCTACGCAGAGCTCGACCTCGTCTTGAAGACCGCGCGCGATCTGTTCACCGACGAGATCGAGAACATCGTCATCGACGACAAGGAGCAGTATTCGCGCCTGGTCCGCTTCGTCGAGATGTTCATGCCCGAGCGCGTGAAGGACATCGAGCTATACGCGGGCGACGAGCCGATCTTCGACGCCTACGGCATCGAGGACGAGATCGCGCGCGCCTTGAGCCGCAAGGTGCCGCTACCCAGCGGCGGCTACCTGATCATCGATCAGGCCGAAGCTTTGACGGCCATCGACGTGAACACCGGCCGCTACGTCGGCAAGGGCAGCCAAAACCTCGAAGAGACGGCGCTCAAGACCAACCTCGAGGCCGTGGAAGAGATCGCCTACCAGCTGCGTTTCCGTAACATCGGCGGCCTGGTGATTTTGGATCTCATCGACATGGACATCGGGTCCAATCGCGAGAAGGTCTGGCGTCAGCTCGAGCAGCTGCTGACCAAAGACAAAGCCAAAACGACCATCAACCGTATCAGCGAGCTTGGGCTGATCGAGATGACGCGCAAGCGCACGCGCGAGAGCCTGACGCGCACGATGCACGAGACGTGCTTCTACTGCGACGGCACCGGCCAAATTCAGTCACGCACGACGATTGCGTACGAAATCTTGCGCCAACTGCGGCGCGAGCGGCACACCTTGCCCGGCTACTCTGTCATCGTGAACGCCCACCCGGCCGTCATCGACGTCATGCAGGGTGAAGAGAAGCCCGCCGTGGTCGAAGCCGAAAAGCGCTACATGCGCCGCATCGAGTTCAATCCGCGGCGCGAGTACCACATCGAGCAGTTCGATCTGCAGGGCAAATGAGCATGGCTCGCAAGGACGAACGACTCACGATCAACAAAGAGTTCGACTCCTTCGATCAG
>DATAKF010000078.1:0-5474 GCA_036261775.1 Polyangiaceae bacterium
TTCTACTTCGGTTGGGAGGATCGCGTTGCCAGCGCCAACGCCGACAACGACTTCGACGACTTGGTGTTCTTGGTCAGCGGCATCCAGTGCACGGGCGGCGGCGAAGCTTGCGACACCGGCAAGCAAGGCGTCTGCAAGGACGGCACCCAGCAATGCAGCAAGGGTGAGCTGGTTTGCGTCCAAAATATCCAGCCCATCGACGAAAAGTGCAACGCGCTCGACGACGACTGCAACGGTCAGGTCGACGACGGTGACCTGTGCGACGCCGGCAAGGTTTGCGACCGTGGTCGCTGCGTTCCCAAGTGCAGCACCGGCGAATTTCGCTGTGATACCGACCTGGTTTGCAACGAGCGAGGCGTCTGCGTCGAGCCTGCATGCGCCAAGAAAGACTGCCCGGTCGGCCAGGTTTGCCACGGCGGCAAGTGCATCGACGGCTGTATGGACGTGACGTGTCCGTACGGCGAGGTGTGCCGCAACGGCGGCTGCGTGGACCCGTGCGCTGGTATCACTTGTGACGACGGCTACAGCTGCGTGCTGGGCGTCTGCCGCAGCTGCGCCTGCACGGCTTGCGAAGGCACTCAAGTCTGCAAGGACAACGTCTGCGTCGACTCCGGTTGCGAGACCCAAACCTGCATGCCAGGTTCGCACTGCTCGCTCGGTAGCTGCGTCGACGACTGCGCCGGCACCAAGTGCCCGACCGGACAGCTCTGTCAGGCGGGCGCTTGCGTTGCCGATCCCAACGCGCAGGTGGGTGGAACCAGCGGCATCGGTGGTCAGGGCATCGGTGGTGACCTGGTCATCGTGATCCCCGATCCGGGCACCACGGGCGGTAAGGGTTCGGTCGACGGCGCTGGCAAAGCGGGGAGCAGCAACGGCGGCACCCAAGTGCTGAGCAGCGGAGACGACACGGGCGACGTCGCGGCCAAGGGCTGCGGCTGCAGCGTGCCGGGGGGCGGCAACAGCGGTCGGGCCTTGCTGGGCCTTGCCTTGCTGGGCGCCTGGCGCTGGCGTCGGCGCCGCCAAGCGGCCTGAACGGGCAGAAAAGCGGCGTGAGCGTGACAAAAGCGGCGCGTGAAAGCGCGCCGCCAAATTGGGCGATAGGCTGGGCGAACCGTGACGGGCTCGCCCTTCTCCGCTCCATGTCCCAAGTGCGGGCAACGCGCCCCCATCGTGCTGCATGGCCTCGACTCGCGTTGCGCGGCCTGCGGCGCTCCGCGCTTTCTGCTGGCGGCGCCCAACGTGTCGCTTGCGGGCCAGCCATCGCGCGTCGGAGGGCTGGCGGTATCGTTGATCGGTGCAGCAGTGTGGGTGCTGGGGCTGGCGATTTCGGCGGGGCTCTTTTTCCTGTTGCAGTCGATTTGGCCGGATCGCGCGTTCGGATGGGCCTTCGCGATCCCGACGTTTACGGTGTCGTTTTTTGGCGGGCTGCTGCTCTTGCTCGGAGGCCGACGGCTGCGCAAGAGCGGTACGGCGCACCAGCAAACGGTGCAGCTCGACGCGGTGAAGGCCATCGTGCAGCACCGCAAGGGTCCTGTCAGCGCGGCTGATGTCGCGTCGGCGCTGCAGCTCCCCGAAGCGCAGGTCGACGCGCTTTTGACGCGCTTGGCGCGCGAGCAGGCGACCGCCGTCACGCTCGACGTCGACGCGCGCGGCCACGTCGTCTACGACTTCGAAGGCGAAGATCGGCGCTGGCGTGTGCTGGAAGAAGACGCAGCGGCCGAAGCCGAAGCGGATGCGGAGGCCGAGCAGGCCCGGAAGGCGGCCAAGCAGTGAGCGTGCTGATCATCAACGGCGGTTTGGCCGGCTCCGAAGGCAATTCCCAGGTAGTGGCCGAGCATTGCGCTGCCTTGCTCGGCGAGCGGGGCGTGTCGCACGAGACGTTGCTGCTCAAAGGTGCCGCTCCCGGTGCCGCCCGGGCTGCCCTGGCCCGCGCCGAGCGGCTGGTCGTCGTCAGCGGTACTTACTGGGGCGGCTTTTCCAGTCTGCTGCAGCAGCTGTTCGAAGAGCTCACGCCCACTGAAACCAGCGAGCTCTGGCTCGGTAAGCCGGCCGCGGTGCTGGTCACGGCTCATCAAGTCGGGGCGCAGTCGGTGCTGTTCCGCTTGCAAGGTGTGCTGGTCTGCTTCGGCTGCATGATTCCGCCGCTGTCCGGCGTCGTGGTCTCCAAGGTCGGTGAGGCTCTGCGGCAACGTGCGCCCGAGCTGTGTGACGACGTTTGGGGGCTGGAAGACGTCGGGACGGCGCTGGCGAATTTGTTGACGGCTCCGTTCACGCCCAGCGCATTTCGGGCCTGGCCGGTCGATCGCGAGCACTTTGCGGAGCGCTGGCTCGAGGCTGGCAACTTGGGTGAGGGCTAACGGCATGGCGCGCTACGACGCGAGCACCGCCGAATGCTGGGTCTTCACGTTCAAAGAAGGCTTGTTGTCGCCGGTCGCGCACGACTTGCGCCTGCGCGTTGGCAGTTTTTGGATCGAGGTCGCCGAAGGCGCAGGCTCGGTGCAAGCAAGCTTCGACACGGGCTCGCTCTCGGTCGACACGCCCATGAAGGACGGCGCCCCGAACCCGAGCGCGCTGTCACCCGCCGACAAACTCAAAATTGCCGAGCAAATTCGAGAAGATGTGCTCCACAGCGCTCGCCACCCCACGGCGAGCTTTCGTTCCAGCAGTGTCACGCTCCGCGCCGACGGTGGTTACGATCTGACCGGCGAGTTCGTGCTGCACGGAGTGACCAAGCGGCTGGCCGCTCACACTCGCTTGGTCGAAGGTCGTCAGCAGCTCGAGCTCACGTTGCATCAACCCGACTTCGGCATCACGCCCTACCGGGCTATGCTTGGCGCGCTCAAGATTCGTGCCGACGTGCAGATTCGCATCACGGTTTGAGAAAGCCGTGCAGCTCACTCAGGTGGCGTAGGGTGTGCACGCCCGCGTGAGCTGTTTCACCGCCGCCCGGTAGGAATGCAAACGTCTGCATGCCCGCGGCGAGGCCCGCAGCGATACCCAGCTCCGAGTCTTCGAGCACCGCGCAATCGGCAGGGTTCACCCCGAGCGCGCTACCCGCGTGCAGGAACAGCCCCGGGTCGGGCTTCCACGCACGCACCGAGTATGCGCTGAAGATGCGACCTTCGAAGGCGTCGTGCAGGCCGGTGGTGCGCAGCGAGTGCTCGATTTGCGCCATGGGACCATTGGATGCCACGCAGCCGGGAACGCGCAGCGCCCGGACCAGCTCGGCCGCGCCGTCGACCGGGCGCAGGCGCTCGCGGAATACTCGTTCGCGACGGCTGCGTAGCTCTTGCTCGAATTTTTCGGGCAAGCGGCGCCCCATCTCGCGCTCGAAGCGCGCGACGTAGTCCGCCATCTTTCCGCTGCCAAAGCGGCGCGTCGCTTCTTGGCGCGTGACGTCGAAGCCCAGCTCGCGCAGGTAATCAGCCAATACTTCACCCGCCAAGCCGACGCTGTCCACCAACACTCCATCGCAATCGAAGATGACGGCTTTGATCATTCATCCCACTCTGCAAACGCCAAAAACGTGAGCGCGACGGTGCCGTGATAGAGCCCGAACACCGAATCGACTTGGCTCGGATCCGGCATGTAGATCGCGAGCGTTCGGTAAAAGTCGCTGAGAAACGCGCGATCCTCGGCGCTGAAGGCACGCGCGCCGATGGCTTGCTCTTCCAGCCGAGTCGCGGGTCCTCGCGCCCACATCGGCGCCTTTCCGAGGCTTCACCCGCAAAAGTGTACAACCTTGTAAGGCGCCCGCTAGCCCGCTAGCGTAAGCAGACTGCCCAAGTGGATGGGGCGGGTGGATCGAGGAGGAAGGACCGAGTGATGGACAACATCGTGCGCGCGCCGTGTCAGTTGTGTGGTGTCGACCGGCCGTTGAAGCAGGTCACACTGATGCAGAACATCGGGCTGCTTGTGGTGCGCTTTCCCAAAACGCTGACTGGCCTGATGTGCAAGGAGTGCATCAGCAGCAAGTTTTGGAGCTTCACGCTCATTACGCTGTTCTTGGGCTGGTGGGGCATTGTCTCGTTTTTCTACACGCTGATCGCGTTGCCCACGAACATCGTGAACTACATCGGCAGCCGCAGTCTTCCGAGCTAGCTTTCGGGTCATGGGGTCGGGACCGCCTTCACTCTCGGCAGGGCGCCGCTGTGCACGGCACTCACTAGCTGCGGGGCCCGATGGCCTTTGCGCGCTCTGCCGGAGTGAAAGCCTGCCGCCGCCGCGAGCCTACCCCACCTGGGTGCTCGGAGGGCTGCTCGCTGCCATCTTGCTCGTCTCGGGTAGCGCCATCGCGTACCGGGCGTTCAGGAACGTGAGCACCACCATTGCGCTGGAGCCGCCGACGACTGACGGCGCGCCGCCCGCGGAACGAGTGGCCTCACCTTCTGACCTGGAAGCGCCGACACCTGACAGTGTCGCGCCTGCGCCGCTGCCGACCGCGCAGCTGCCGGTGGAGCCTCTACCTGCCGAAGCACCGTTGGGGGAGCCGATTGCTGCCGCGCCGGGAGGGCTGCCGCCCGCGGCCCCCGCACCGAGCGTTGCCAGTCGCCCTCCGCCGACAGAAGCGGAGCTTCGAGCGGCGCTGCAGGCGACGCCCATCGTCATGTATTCTGCCAGTTGGTGCGGCGTGTGCCGCAAAGCCAAGGCGTTTCTGTCGGCCAATGGCCTCCAGTATCGAGAAATTGACGCCGACGAAACGCCCGGCGGCTGGGACAAGATCGCCGCGCTCAGCGGTCAGCGCGGAGTACCGCTCATCATCGTCGACGGAGAGATGACTCAGGCTGGGCTCAGCCCCTCCCAGATCATGCAGGCGGTGTCGCATAGCGTGGAGCGCCGGCTCGGCGTGAAAGGTATCCGCGTTCAGTTGAACTGAGCGCGTCGGTGGCTGACGGGGTGTCGAGCACCGGATCGGCGCTGGTGGCCGTGACCCGGTATTCTGTGCTCTCTGCGGAAAGCGGCGGGGCCTGACCGCGAGCACGGCTGCAATATTTGGCTTCGCATCCGCCGACCACCGAGCGCATTCGCCGTTTCGAAAAATAGCGATTTCGGCCGCGGTTCTGGCGACAGACTGGCAGTTGCGCGAACAGCGCTAGCGACGCGGGCAGCGCCGTGCGAGGGTGCGGCCCACGTCTAGGAGACCAGGTCTGCCGCAATCGCTGCGGCTCCTCCGAAAGCGAGACCCGAGTCCCTGATTGTCGACACCCTTTCTGAAACGCGCGCTGGAAGAACCGAGCTACGGCTGGGAGCGCGAGGGCGAGCTGTACGTGCCCAGCACGGGCGAAATTCGCCGCGAGTGGCTGAGCCGCATGAACCTGCTGCGAAGCCGCAAAGCCTGGCTGTCAGTGACGACCTGGGCCTTCATGTTCGCGCTGTTTCCGTTCGGCGTGGTGTTCTTGGTCAAGTACTTCAGCTGGCAGCTGATGCTGGCGGGCTTTCTGTATTCCATGGTCTGGATCGGCGTGCAGGGCACC
>DATAKF010000328.1:0-27616 GCA_036261775.1 Polyangiaceae bacterium
GGTCGGCCACCATATCCAGAACCTGATCGGCTCGACCAAGCTCAAGCCCGCCGGAGAAACCAAGAACCAAGTCTCCGTGCGGGTCGAGCTGCAGGCCGACTGCTTGGCAGGTGTGTGGGGCCACGCCGCGCGCTCGTCGCTCAAAATCGACGACGACGACTTGAAAGAAGCCGTCACGGCCGCGCACGCGATCGGCGACGACGCGCTCGGTCACTCGAGCGCGAGCGACTACACGCACGGCAGCAGCGCTCAGCGCATTCGCTGGTTCCGCCGCGGATTCGACGGCGGCGACCCGCGCCAGTGCGATACGTTTGCCGTCACGAAGTACGCGGACCTTTGAGCCGGTTTCCTGGTGGGTACTTTGCGCGTCCGCCCCTTCGAGGCTAAGGGGGGCACGCTTTGGCCGTCGTCTACTTTCTCGTCGTGTTGCTGGGTATTTTTGGGTTCGCGCTGCTGGTCAACTTCATCACCGGCACCAAAGCCACTTACTTGAAGGACGTGCGCTGGGCGGCCGGCGAGCTCGAGCTCTGGCGCGACGCTGGCGCAGATTTCGCTCGGCGACCGCGATTTGGTGCAGCGCTCGTGATGTCGTACCCACGCATGAGGCGCCACACCATCGTGTGGACGAACCGTCGCGTGGTTGTCACCCAGCGGGTGCTGTTCGGCTCCAAGCACATGCTGACGCACCAAGTCTTCTTCGAGGGTGCGGGCGCTCCCGTGAATCCCGATGCCGCGCAGGCCGCGTCCGATTTCAGCGGCGGCTTTTACGGCCGCGGCTTCGAGACCATCGCCGCCACGGGCTACAGCTTCACGACCGTGAACGACCAACCCTGCGCCCGGATCCAGCCCACCGAAGTCACGAGTGACAGCCTCAACCTGGCCGAAGCGTACATTTTCAGCGATCGCCTAGCCGAGCTCGAGCGTGCCCTGGCCGACGACGCGCTACTGTGACGCTTTGAGGGAACATCTGGCCCCGCGAGGCCGTATGCTCAGCCTCCAGGAGTACGGCCATGCGGGTGAGCTCACGATCTCGGGTAGCGTTGGTGGCAGGCGCAGTCGCGCTGGTGGCTTGCGGTTCGCCCAGTCCGTCGACGAGCGCTGGCAGCGCTGGAACCGGTAACAGCGCGGCAGGCACGTCGACTGGTGGCGCTGGCGGAACGACGACGACGACCGGCGGCTCAGCTACGGCCGGCGGCAGCGCGGGGCAAGCCGGCAGCAGTGGCAGCGCGGCAGCTACGACGCATTTCGGGCAAGTCGTGGTGCAAAGCTTGCTCAGGGGACTCGGCCCCACCGTCAACGCACGCTTTCAGAGCGGCATCGAGCCCGGCACCGAAACCAAGTGCACACGCGTCAACGACGGCCCCTGCACCGCCAGCACCTGCGACGAAGCTCCTGCTGGCGGCACCAAGACCATCTTCGCCTCTGCTGGTACCGTGACCATCACCAGCACCGAGGTCACAGGCACCGCGACGCTCGAGCCCGACGCGGCGAACGAGTATCCAGGCCCCAGCTCCCCACCTTTCGCGATGGATTTTCTCGGCGGTGAGCACGTGCAGTTCAAAGCGACTGGCGCCACCGTGCCCGCTTTTTCGGGTGAGCTGAGCGTGCCGCTAGTCCTCTTGCTGTCGCAGCCCTTGTTCGTCAAAGGCGCGGCTAGCCTCGACGTGCCGCGCTCACAAGACCTTTCGCTGGCGTGGACGCGTGGCGTCGACGGCGTCTTCCTGTACCTCACGGCGGCCTCCCAGCGGGCCGATGGCATGCCCGGCAACGCATACTTGACCTGCCAAATCCCGAGCGAGACCGGCAGCGCCACCATCAAGTCTTCGATGCTGCAATTGCTGGCCGCTGAAACGCAGCTGACGGCATTCAGCATCAGCGCCAAGGTCATCGCCGCCGGTGAGTACTCGATCACGCTGGCCACTACGATGCCTACCGCGAATCCGGACAAGGACTTGATCCCCCGCATCACGCTCAAGTGAGCCCGCTCGGTAAGCCGGGCCACACCGAGCGCTACTTCGCTGCGCCAATCCAGTCTTCCATCAGCTTTTTCCCTTCGGGATCGACCAGCTCGGTACCCAGTGGGGGCATGCTCCAAGCCTCGGCCTTTTTGATGAAGCGTTGGTACACCGCGCTGTCCTCGAGCGAGCCGGGCGCGACTCGCTTGGGGGCCGCGGGGTGGTCTCCATCGAGCCACGCGATGTCGGTGCCGAAGATGCCTTGGTAGACCGAAAACTGGCTCACGGTGCCCTTCAGGTCAGCCACCTTGAGCCACATGTCCAAGCCGGTCTGGGAGTTCGCGGTGCCCTTCGGGTTGTGACAGTGCCCGCAGTTGGCGTGCAGGTAGCCAAAGAATTTTCGATCGAGCTCCGTACCAGGAACGCTGACCACGGCGGCGGGCGGCGCGCTCAGTAAGCCATCGGCCAGCAACGTGCTCAGCGTCCACTCGAGCGGATTCGCGGGCTGCAGCAGTTTGTCGTGCGACAACTGAATCGCCGAAAAGCCGAGCGCCTTGTCGGGAGTCTGGCTATGACAGGTGAGGCACTGATCGTTGTTCGGAATGTCGTGCTCCGTGCCCGAAGCGTTCATGACGCCGTTGGGCACCGCGTCTGCTTCTTTCTGATCGGCGCGCCACTGGTACGCCACCGTGTACCAAGAGCCCGAGGCTTGCTTCTCGATCAGCCGGGTTTCGACGCGCACGCCGTCACGCGTGAACTCCTTCCACAGCTTGGTACCCACCGGAAAGCTCCAGTAGTCCATGTCCGACGTGTCGATCTTCGACCCTGCCGGCAGCAGAATCCAACGCTGCTTGGTGGCGCCGTCGGACCACAGCTCGAAGCTCGGCGCGTACGGGTGCACACCGGTCGCCAACGTGACCATGTCTGGCGCGTACAGGCCCGTGGCCGAAAGCAGGCAGGGCAGGCGCGTGGTGAGCGAGCCGGAAGCACTAGGCTTGCTGCAATCGAGCGCTAGAGCGCCGCCGCTGCCTGCCACCGCACCCGCGCTACCGGCCGCGGCTCCGCCAGCTGCTGAGCCTGCTGTGCCAGCGACACCAGCTGCGGCTCCGCCGCTCCCTGCGTCCGAAGCAGTGCCCGCATTGCCTGCAGCGGTCGCGCTCGTGCCAGCGCTGCTACCGCCACCGGCAGCGTCGCTGGACGTTCTGGGATCAGAGCTGGAGCAGCCGCCCAGCGCGCCCAGCGGAGCGAGCGTGACGCAGCCCACGAAACCAAGCGCACGCGCAGCGCGTCGCCATCCGCACTCGGTCGGATTCATCTCGAGCCCAGCTTAGATCCGAATCCGCGTTCGACCAGCACTACCAAACAACCCCGTCGTCGATCGCGAGCAGGGCGAGCGACTCGAGACAGCGGGCGCGGTTTTTCTCACCTGCTCCACGAATTTCACACAGCAACGCGAATCAATGTCGCGACGCGCTGAGCGCGTGCGACATTGCGACACATCGAGTGACGCGCGCGCACTCTTCGACTTGTGCTCACTCGAAGGTGCGCTAGTGATGCGCCATGGCGCGTCACCTGACCCCCGTGCAGATCACGGCTGCGTTCTCCACCCTCGCTTTGTTCGCAGCTACCCTCAACTCGGCTTGCGACAGCAGCAGCAACTCGAGCGACAGCTCGTCGGCAGGCTCGATGGGCGCGGCCGGCACGGCTGCGCAAATGGGCGGCGCGTCGGCCGCAGCGGGCTCTTCGTCGGCCGCGTCTGGAACCGGTACCGGGACCGCTGGCAGCAGCGCCAATGCCGGCAACGGTAGCGGCGCGGGTGCTGGCGGCGCCGCCTCCGCGGGCACCGGCGCAGGCGGCTCGGGCAACACTGCGGGCACCGGCACTGCGGGCGGTGGCAGCGTCGACGGCATGCGCGTGCCCGGCACCAACGGCTACGACTGCAGCCCGGCCTCGGGCAGCGCCCCCACGCTCAAGGCCACCGCCGTGGTGAGCAGCGGCTTGTCGGAGCCGATCTTCTTGGCGCATGCCCCCAACGACGACACGAATCGTCTGTTCGTGATCGAACGTGCAGGCACCGTGCGCATCATCAAGGCCGGCGCGCTCGTGTCCAAGGCCTTCCTCGACATCAAGAGCAAGGTCGTCACGGGCGCCGCCAATGGCGACGAGCGCGGCCTCTTGGGCATGGCGTTCCACCCCAACTACGCCACCAATGGGCTGTTTTACGTGCACTACAGCGACAAGGCCGATGCCAACAACACCGGCGACAGCATCATCGAAGAGTACAAGGTCAGCGCCGCCAGCCCCGACGAAGCCGACGCCGCCAGCGCACGCCTCGTCCTGAAGGTCGAGCAGCCCGACAACTCTTCCGCTGCATTCCGCAACCACAAGGGCGGTGCCATCAACTTCGGCGCCGACGGCTTCTTGTACATTGGCCTCGGCGACGGCGGCGGCTCGGGCGACACCGACGCCTCCCACGGCACCGGCAACGGTCAAAACTTGAGCGTGCTGCTCGGCAAGATGCTGCGCATCAATCCCGTGAAGGGCGCCAGCGCCGCCTACTCGGTGCCGGCCGGCAATTTGAAGGACAAAATGTCCGCCGCTGCGCCGGAAATTTGGGACTACGGGCTGCGCAATCCCTTCCGCTCCAGCTTCGATGGCTGCACCGGCGACCTGTACATCGGCGACGTTGGCCAGGACAAATGGGAAGAGGTCGACATCGAGAAGGCCGGCGAGGGCAACAAGAACTACGGCTGGAACAAGCTCGAGGGCACGCACTGCTACAAGCCTGCCAGCGGCTGCGACGAAGCCGGCGTCACCAAGCCACTCGCCGAGTACGACCACAACGCCGGCAAATCGATCACGGGAGGCGCCGTGTACCGCGGCAGCGCGATCCCGGCGCTGCGCGGCACGTACCTGTACGCCGACTACCAGAGCAACACCATTTGGAGCATCGTCTACGACCGTGCCAAGGGTACGGCGTCTGCGCCCGTGAGCCTGAAGCAGGACATCAACAACGTGACGTCCATCGTGGCGATTCGCAACGGCGCCGATGGCGAGCTGTACTTCATCTCGCTGATGGGCGGCGTCTACAAGCTGGAAGCCGTTCAGTAACGCGCGCGGCGCAGGCGAAAGCGCTTGGAAGCGCGAATCAATTTTGCACGTGCAAGAACGTGCCGCGCTTGTTCGTCGTGAAGATGTCGACCTTACCGTCACCCGTGACATCGCGGGCGACGAAGTTGCAACCGGCGCCGCTGTCGTCGTCAATCAAGTGGGGCACGAAAGTGGCGCCCGCTGCGCCGCGCTGCAATTCGAACCAGTACAAAACGGGCGGATCCGTCGTACCGGGGTCCGCATTCGTGGAAGGGTGCGCGTAGTAGCGCTTGCCGGCGATCAGATCCGTCAAGCCGTCGCCGTTGACGTCGGCCGCCACCAGGGCGTGCGCTTGGCTGAAATTGCCTTCGCCGGCGGCGCCCGGCAAGATGGGGTGAGCGACGAACGGCTTGGCGGCGTCGCTCGTTTGCTCGAACCAGCTCAAGCCATAGCCGTGCGCGGCGAGCGACGTCACGACGTCGCTGTCGCCGTCGCCATCGACGTCGAACACCTGCATCTGCGCGCCGCCCCAGTTGCTGGGCGGCGCCATACCGAAGCCGAAGGCATGGCGCTCCCAGGTTGCGCTGCTGGTCTGCCGCCACCAGCCGGTGCGCTCCACCAAGTCCGGCAACTTGTCGCCGTCGATATCGCCGACGCCGAGGCCGTGCACGTACGGCGTGCCGAAGTCACCTGGCGTGACAGCCGTGTAGGTCCACGCCGCCGTAGCGCTCGCACCGGGCACCGCGTAGCCCGCGGTCTTATTGGTCATGAACACCAGCTCGCGCTTGGCGTCTCCCACCAGCTGCACGTACGCTGGTGATTCGTTCGAGACGAGGCCGGAGTAGAGCGCCGTTTTGGTCCAAGCCCCGGCCAAGCCCGCTGCGCCTGGGTTCTTGTACCAGTGCGCGTTGGGCGTGCCTGTGCCGTTGCCGCCGCCCGCGTCACCAATGCCGATCACGTCCGGCAGTTTGTCGCCGTCCAAGTCGTCGACGAAGGTGAGAAAGAACTTGGAGTATTCGTCGCGCGTGTACGTGGGCGGATTCGCGATGAGCGTGCCGCCGAGCGCAAAGCCGGGGCCCTTGTACCAACGCGGCCCCGCCACCAAGTCGAGCGCGCCATCGCCGTCGATGTCACCGACGTCGGCGCCTTCAGCGACGTGGTCGGTCGCGAGCGCGCGCGTCTCGAAGGTGGGCACGCCGCCTCCGCCGGCCGCGCTCGAGCCGGCGTTGGTGTTTCCGCCACTACCGGCGGTCGCGACGCCTCCGCCGGTGCTTGCACCCGCGTCTGCACCGTTCGAGGACCCAGCCGTCGCGCTTGCGCCGGCGGTATTGGCTGCTCCGCCCGTCGCGCTCGCGCCCGAGCCCGCAGCCGCGGAGCTACCCGCGTTCGAAGTCTGCGCTCCCGCCGTCCCCGCAGTCGCAGCGGTGTCAGGCTGGTTGCTGTCGCACGCAACCGTCAGAGCGGCCTCAACGCCGCTCAGCGCCGCAACCAAGCGCAGCGCTGTACCTCGGGTCGAAATACGAATACCCACGGCCTTGAAATGACTCGACGAGCGATTGGTCGATCATTGTTCAGTCTCCCCGCAAGCGTCCGCTCGGCCCACCCGGCGCGGCGCCCGGCATTTCGCTCGGGTTGATGCAGGCGCGCTGAACCGGCTCTTCGGCGTGGACCGACGCCAAATCAGCGCGCTTTGCCCGATAGTAGCGGTGACTGATCCCCGGAAACTGGATCAGGGAGCTTTTCCCACCGCCCAGGTGCGTATTGGCAATGCGCGCGAAGCCCTGGGTTGTCATACAATGCGCCTGCGATGACGCTTCGGCCAAGCCGCTGCCTTGCGCTCTGGCCCGGCCCCACGCTGCTACTGCTTTCGTGGTTCACCCCTGCGCAAGCACTGGCCCAGCCCAACCTGCGGGTGGTGCTGGAATACAGCGCTGATCCCGCGCTGGCATGCCCCAGCGCAGCCGAGCTCAGCGCGAGCGTCACCAAGCAGCTCGGCTACGATTCCTTCACGACCGACACCTCGGAGCCGCGCCTGCGCATCGTCATCAGCAAGCAGGCCGAACGCGCCGCAGCGCAGATCGAATGGTTCGACCGACAGCAACGGAGCGAAGGCGAACGGCGGTTGCTCTCGGATGGCAACTGCGCGGAGCTGGTGAGCAACCTCGCCTTCGCGGTGGCCGTGCAGATTCAGCTGCATGCCGCCGCGGATACCGCCCCGCCACCCGCAGCGCCCGCGGTTCCACCTCCGCCACCCGCAGCGCCCGCAAAGCGGCCGCCCAAGACGGTACCCCCCGTCTCCAACCGGCCAGCGGTCTTTTTGGGAGCCGGGGCATTGGTGCGTCACGGCCTCAGCCCCGGCCTCAGCCCCGGCGTGCGTGTATTCGGCGCGCTCTCGACGGACCGCTGGGTGCTGGAGCTGAGCGCCCACACCACCCTGCCCTCGGAGCTACGTCAGACCGACGGCACCGGGTTCACGAGTCGAGAGCTTGGCGCAAGCTTTGCCCCGTGCCTACATCGGCCACCAATCGGACTGTGTGCCGTGGCCACGCTCAGCCTTCTGCACGTCCGAGGGCAAGGCGTAGATCAGATTCGCAGCCCCTCCTCGGCCACGGCGGGCTTTGGGGGTAGACTACAACTCAGGTGGCCTGCTCTGGAGCGCTTTGGGATCGTCGCCCAGGGCGAAGCGTTGGCTGTCTTGTTTCCGCGCGAGGTCCTCGTGAACCAGCAATCGGTTTGGTCGACGGCTCCGCTCGTCTTTACCGCCATCTTGGATTTTGCCGCGATTTTTAGGTGACAAACAAACCCACGTCCCAGCAACCACCTAGAGTGGCTCTCGAGCAACTGGAGGTCGCCACGGAGCCCGCAGATCCCTCCCCTATCGAAGCGGGTGGCTGTCTACAGGTGTATCAGCGCGAGCTCGACTATTTGATCGGCTCGCTGCGCCGCTTGGGTGTCCCGTTTTCGGATGTCGAGGATGTTCTACACGAGGTCTTCTTGGTGATGCTGACCCGATGGGACGACTACGATCGAGCGCGCCCAGTCCGCCCCTGGCTCTTCGGGATAGCGTTCCGCGTCGCCTCGGCCCAAAGGCGTAAGGGCACGCGCGAAGTGCTCGGCGATGACCACGAGACCGAGGACCCTCGAGAGCGCCCCGACGAGAGCGCGTCGGCAGTCCAAAATCGCGCGCTGTTGCTGAAGGCGCTCGCCCAGGTGCCGATGGAACGGCGCGCCGTCCTGATCATGCACGAGGTCGACGAAGTCGCGATGCGCGACATTGCCAGTCAGCTCGGCATCCCACTCTTTACCGCCTACTCACGGCTGCGCAAAGCTCGGCGCGAGCTCGACGCCGCCCTCGGTCGCCTGACGAAGGGAACTCAACGTGTTCGGTGAGCAGCCCTTGTCACAGCTGGCGCGCGAGCTCTTGGCGCGCGAGCGCGGTAGCAGCGAGGACGAAGCGCTCAAGTCCAGAGCGATGGCCCGCGCGCGTGCGGCGCTGCCGAGTGAGCGGTCATCGAGCGTCGGACTGCGTCGACCCAATCTGGGCGCAGGCAACGACAGGCCCCGACGGCTAGCGCGAACGCTACCGCTGATCGCGGCGTCGCTCGCCGCCGTCGGACTGGCGCTTGCCGGGGCAGGTGTGTACGAGTGGCGAGCTCCACAGCTCGACGTTGCGCCGAGGGAGGACGTGCGCCCCTCCGCGCCCACGCCGCGGCAGCTGACCGTAGGCGGCGCGCTACCTGGCGTTGCGTCGTCGAGCCCCGAGGAAGCCCCTCGCGCGCCGGCCCCACGCGCGGAAAACGCTCCACCGACCGCTGCGAACGACGGCGCGCGCGCGCTCAACATGAAGCAGTACGCGGCCGAGCTTTTGCTGCTCGAGCCTGCCAGAAGCAGCATTGCACGCGGCGACTACCCGGCCGCCCTCACGGCCATAGACCAGCACCGCCGTGAGTTTCCTCGCAGCCAGCTGAGTGAAGAACGCGAAGCGCTGCGCATCCGAGCGCTTTGGGGGCTGGGTCAGCGTCCCGCGGCGCTGAGCGCAGCCAAGAGTTTCCGCAAGCGCTATCCGCGCAGCTCGCTGCTGAGTTGGCTTCAGGCTCAGAGCGCTGCCACGCCATGACGCGGCGACTCGTCGCGGCCTTCGGCCTGGTGCTCGCGGGCTGCGGCAGTCAGCTCGACGCCGGTTCGGATGTTCTGCACGGCGCGTTGCCAGTCGACGAACGCAGCGCGGCCATCGTGATCAATGACGGCGGACGCGACAATTGGCAGGGCGAGTACGCGGCTATCCTGGCCTCGGCTGGGCACCTCGAGCTGGTCGGTCTGATCGTGAATTCGAACGCGGAGTATCCGTCGATAGAGTTCAACGTCACGAACTATCGCCAAATGGTGCGTGCGGCACGGGAGAGCGGCCTACGTCACGTCCCCGACCCCACCGCCAGCATCGCCCCTACGCTGGTCCGACCCGAGAGCGGCGCAATCGACGACACCACTCCGAACCACTCGGAGGGAGCACGACTCATTTTGGAGGCGGCTGCCGCGCACGCCACCAGCGTTCACCCGCTGGCCATCGCGACCGGAGGTGCGCTGACGGACGTAGCAGACGCTTACCTACTGGACCCAACCTTGGCAGAGCGCGCGGTGGTGGTGGCGTCGCTTGGTCAGACAGACGGTGAGGGCGCGACGGCGGTGGATCCGAACGGCAACCGTGACTCATGGGCAACGCGCATCGTCACTGCGCGCATGCGCTACGTGCAGGTCAACGGTTACTACGATCAGCTACTCGATCTGCCGGAAGATCGCGTGACCGAGCTACCAACGAACCCGTTCGGCGAATGGATGGCCGGCAAGCGCGCCGACATCTTGGACCTCGTGCACGCCTGCGACCAAGTCAGCGTGCTGGCCGTAGCGCTGCCCTGGTTCGCGACCGATGTCGTACGCATGCGTGCCGACGACGCCGCGCCGACCACGCTCGTGCCCGATCTCACTGGGAAAATCTGGAACGTTCGCCAGAGCGAGAGCGATCGGGCGCGCGAGCTGATTTGGTCCACACTGAAAGATCCTCTCACCTTTCAGTGACACGGCGCCTTCCAGCCGTGGCTACCAGAGGATCGTGAAGCCAGCGTTGATGAAGTTCACCACCTGCATGGGCTTTTTGATCCGAATGAGAGCCGGATCGACCGGATCCGCCTCGCCATACTCGTACTGCCTGTGCTCGGCTCGGAAATACTCGAGGGCGAAACGCACGGGGCCGGTTGTCTGGTAGACGCCAGCCGTCACGCCGAAGTTTTGCTTGAGCAACCGCGGATTGCTCGGCATGCCCGCGGTGATCGGCCCCGGATCACTCGGCGCCTTGTCCAAGTGAAATACGCCGGCGCCGCCTGCGACTTTGAGGTTTATCGCTTCGAAGGTGAACGCCCCGAGGCCGAACCCGCCGCGCGCCTTGCGAGGAATGCCCTGGCTATCGAACGGAACGACGGTCTCTTCGATGTAGGTGATGGGACTGAAGGCCTGGCCCATGAAGCCAGCGCCGCCGATCATTACCGGCCCGGCCGTCAGGATGAAGCCGCCTTGCCCACCCCAAGCGGTGGCGGAGCGATCCTCCAACTTGCCCGCCACGGCTGCCGAGCCTTCCAGCGTTTGCCAGTAGCCGTTGGCGAAGACCTTGAGGAGCTTCGGAACCGAGAAGGACGCTTCGGCCTCGAGCCGGGGCAGCGGAGCGCGATTCAAGTCGGCGTTCGCCACGGTCGCAGGATCGTAGATGCCGAGCGAGAGCTCGAAGCCGCCCAGAGACGGAGGCGTCGTGTAGACGAAGCCCGGCTCGAACGATGGGAACACGGCACCAAAGGCCGCCATGCCGCAGGCGCCGCCCGAGGCATTCTCGATCAGACACGGATAGCCCAAGCCGAAGTCGTGGGCGATCTCCGAGTCCACCAGGATTCCCCCGCGACCGAAGAGGCCCAAAGCGCTGCCGCCGAGCACGCTGCCCCAGGAGCCCTCGAGCTTGCCGTAAACCTCGCGAGGATCCACAGCTCCTGGGGTGTTCTTCGTTCGCGAGCCCGCGATGTTCACCCAGAGCGCGGTCTTCGCCGACACCTTGAGGTCCTTGAAGACCTGCTTTTTGACTGAGAAGGCCAGGATGCTCGACAAGAACCCGTTGCGAATACGCGTGGAGCGCAGCTTGTTCTGGCTGTCCTTCGTGTCCTTGGTGGCGGTGCCCGGAAAGTCGGTCTGCCCCTCGGGGATGCCGTCACCGCGCGCGTAGCTGATGAAAGCATTCACTCGGCCGTCGGTCGACACCGTCCAGCCGTCTTTTTCCGTGAGCGTTATCTCGGCGAGCGCGGGCGCTTGCCAGGTGAACGCAGCCAACACGACCGCCGCAGCCGCTCTCAGCTTCATCGTACTCCTCATGGGTTCTTCCCTCGTACTCACGGCGGGCCGCAACCGCGACGCGCGCCGACTCCGCGATTGCCGAACTTACTTGGTCCGAGGGATAGCCCAAATGTTGCGGAAAGACACCGGCAGGATCGAGCTGTGATCCTGCAAGAGCAGACCCTTTGGATCGCAGGTCGGTTTCTGCCCGGCGCGCGTCTCGTTGGCTGGCAAGGTCACGTTCTGCTGAACCAGCATGCCGTTCAGCTTGACCTCGAGAACCTTGGCGGGGGCCGTCTGCTGACCGTTGGCGCAGGTCTGAGCCTGGAACTCGATCTCGTAGACGTTCCACACTTCTTCTTTGTTGCAGGCGACGACGAGCGGCTTGGAGACCTCGTAAATGGCTCCGCAGCCGTCGATGGCAGGCGCCAGCCCGAACGTGTCGAGGACCTGTAGCTCCCAAGAGCCCTTCAGGTAGATGCCGCTGTTGCCGCGCTCCTGGCCACCGCCAGCGGAGGTGATCTTCGGCGTCACGTACTCCACGTGGAAGAAGGCGTCCTGAAACGTCTGCGTCGACTGGATATCACCGGTGTTCGTCTGCACCGTCATGGTGCCATCCGGGTTGTTCTTCCACGGATTGGTCCCGCCGTTTCGCAGCGACTTCCAGCTCTTGAAGGTGGCGTCCGTGCCGTCATAGAGCACGACCTTGCCCGCGTCGCTGGCGCCGCCGGAGCCGCCCCCGCCTCCCGAGCCGCCACTCACGCCACCGGCTGCGCTGCCACCCGAACCGCCAGCAGGGACGCCACCGGTGCCGCCGGAGACACTGACCGCGCCGCCAGAGCCCGCCGAAGCCTGCGAGCCCGCTTGGCCGCTGCCGGCATTTGCAGTGCTGCCCGCCGTGTCGACGGGCGTACCTGAACCACCGGTATTGCCGGAGCCGGCCGAGGTGGAGCCACTGCCGGCCGTTGGGACTCGAACCACCTCTTCGGGAGCGTCCGAGCTACACGCCCAACCGGCTGAAACGAGTCCGGACACGAAGAAAAGCGAGAAAAACGGGTGTGATTTCAGCATCGTCGGACCTTCGATTGGAGAACGCGGTTTTGTAGGCGGCGGGCGCAACAAGGTGAACCTCAGGGCAACACCTTGATCTTAATGTTACGGAAGTAGACCTCGGCGAACTCGGCCTGGATGGCGATCGGGCCCTTATCGAGCGGCGCAAAGGTGCCTCCACCGGTGTCGACTTCCATGTCGGTGAGACCGTTGACCACCGTACCGTTGACTTTGTACTCGGCGCTCTTGCTGCCGTTTACCGTCAGCTCCGCGATATTCCACTGTGTGGCAGGAGGGTCGTTCTTGCCGCCGCCCATGTTGAGGTTGGGCGAAGGAACGCGCGCTAGCTCGTAGCTCGTGGGCGCGCCGATCTTCTTCTTCGTGCCGGTAGGCGAGTAGACCTGTTGGCCGTTCATCATCACGTACGGCCACTGCGCTCGGGTCTTGTTCACGAGCATGAAGATGTTGCCCGACACCCAGTCACCCGGCCAAGCCTGGCTGCCGAGCTGGAACTCCACCGATGTCGGCCAGACGTCGCCGAGCGGCGCCGTGACGTGAAAGCAAATACCGTTGTCGCGATCTTCGGTCTTTCGACCGGCGTAACGCTTCGTGCCCCACTTGTACTCGAGGTGAAACACGTAGCTGCTGTAGGACTCGCTGGTACGCAGCGACCCTTGGCCCTGTTCGCTCTGATCAGCCTGGGTCGGGTAGACGTGAATGACGGGTTCACCCTCGTGCATGCCCGCCGCAAAGAACGCCGAGCTCGCATTCCCTGGAATCCATCCATCCAGGTTCTTGCCGTTGAAGAGCTGAACCCATCCGTCATCTCCGCCGCCGCCCGAGCCTGCGCTGCCACCGGACGCGCCGCCGCTGCCAGCCGCTGAGCCGCCGCTACCGGCAGCGCTGCCACCCGTACCGCCGCTGGCGCTACCACTGGCGCTACCGCTGGTGCCCGGCATTCCGGCCGCGCCACTCGTGGCTGCCGGCGTACCGCCCGTCATCATGCTGGGCGTGCCCGCCGTGACCGCACTCCCACCGGCGCCAGCCGTGCCCTGACTCGGGGTCCCGCCAGCGTTCACTGGCTGAGTCACGGGCGCATCCGAGCACCCTGACCCGTTCACTGCCAACAACGCCGCGATGGCTGCCGGCCAGGCAAGGCGGACGGCGCGACCATGAATGGCCCCACGGGAGTTTTCGCTGGAGTACTTCAAGGAATGCTTCATGGCGTATCGCCTCTCTCTGCTCGAGCTATCGGTCGCGGTTTCACGGTGCCGTTACGTTGATTTTGATGGACCCGGCTTCGCTGATGTTCACGCCATCGGTGACGATGAACGTGAAAGCGTCCACACCTACGAAGTCCGGGTGCGGGCGGTACTTCAAGCTATTGCCGATGCCCTCCAAGGTGCCGTGAACCGGCATCCGGGAAACACTAAAGTCGAGGGCGTCGCCGTCAGCGTCCGTGCCGGCGAGGGGCACGTCGAGCTCGGTGTTGCTCTTCAGCGTTAGCCCGAGGTTGGCGGTCGCCACGGGCACGGCGGGCTTGGGCTGCAGGTTCATGGCCGCGACCCAGGCGGTGAAGACCGACAGCGCGCTGTCGTCCAGGATGCTCTTGGCGAGCGGCGGCATCGCCAGGCCGTCGAGCGACGACAGGCGCTTGAACAGCACGGATGAGGCCGGGTTCTGGGGCGCCAGGACCTTTGCATCCATGATTCCCTGCGCTTCGACTGGGTCGGTGCCGATGAGGCCCTGCATGTCGAGCGACGTGCTGAAGCGCCCGTCCCAATTGCCGCGCGCGGTGCCGTCCGGCCTGTGGCACGACGAACAGTTCGAGTCGAGGTAGGCGCGCGCGCGGTCGCGAGCAAACGCGGTTCCCTCGTGCAAGGTCGGCATCTGGGGCAGCGTCGCCGGCATCAAAGGTGTCTTGAAGAGCCCAAGCCCCTGCAGCGTGCTCACCATGTTCGCGGTCTGCCCGCTGCTTTCATAGTAGTACGGGCGGTTGAACTGCGCGGTCTTTGGCCCCAGCACGTAGCCGGCGGCCGAGTTGTGGCAGCGCGCGCACTCGCCGCGGCTCGGAAAGTGCCAGGTCTGATTGCCCACCTTCTCGCGGAAGGAATTGGCGTCCTGCAGATCAGCGTCGCTGTTGTCCGCGCGCCAGCGGTACGTCACGCCGTAGTAGCGGTCGTCCTTGGCGTGCACCAGAAAGCGCGTCTCCAAGCGGTGTGGCGCGCCGCCGGGCTGTTCGAGCTCGAAGTGCTTGGCGAACACGGTCCCGACCGGGAAATTCCAGCTGCCGTCCGCCTTGACTTCAATCTGCTGCTTGGCGTCGGTCGGCACGATCATCCAGCGCGCCTTCTTGGCCGCGTCGGACCAAAGAGGATTGCTCATCTCGTAAGGGACGACGCCGGGCGCGGGAGTCATCTTGGCGAGGTCGGTGAAGACGCCGAGCTGCGAAATCAGCTTCGGCGGATCGCCCACCGGCGGCCCGCTCGGCACCAGCTTGTAGACTTGGTTGCTGACACCACCGAGATAGATCTCACCGTCTCGGTCTTGGCCGAACGTGACGATGGTGATGAACGGCGAAGTGAACAGCTGCTTGATCGGGCCATGCGCTCGCTCGTCGGCGGTGGCCCAGACGACGCCCATGTTGCAGTCACCCACCAGGTACTTGCCGACGAGGTCGGGCAGCGCGCTACCTCGATAGACGTAGCCGCCGATCACGCACTTGCCATCGGTGGTGTTGCCGATGTTGGGGCACTGCATGTCCACCCCGTTGCAGCTCTTGGGGCGCTCGAACACGAAGTTCGCGTCCTGGATCGTGCCCTTGACTTGGGCGGGCTTGCCCATGACTTGATAGGCGCCAAACGTCCAATTGCCGAGATCGCGCGTGCCTTCGCGGAAAGGCCAGCCGTAGTTGCCGCCCTTCACCACTTCGTTGATCTCTTCCTGCGAAACGTCGGTGTTTCCGCCGACGTTGCCGGTGAACATCCTGCCCGTCGCAGTGTCCATGGTGAGCTTGTGCGGATTGCGCTCACCCTTCGTCCAATACTCCTCGAGAACGTTGGCCTGACCGACGAACGGGTTGTCGTTGGGAATGAAGTAGTTCTGATTCAGGCCGGCCGCGCTCTTCTTGACGATGGCGTGGCTCTTCGCCGGGTCCTGATCGACGTCGATGCGGATGACGCCACCGGCAATGCGGGTCGAAAACTCTTGGCCGTTGTTGGGGTTGCCGTACTCGCCGAAAGCGACGTACAGGAAGCCGTCCTTGCCGAAGGTCATGCCGCTGCCGCGGTGCAACGTGTCCGCCAGAGGCTCCTGGATCAGGATCTGCTCGGTGCTCTTGTTGGCAGTGTTCTGGCCTTCGGTCGCGGTGAAGCGCGAGAGGCGCACCACCTGCCCGTTGCCCATGCTGGCCACGTAAAACAGGTAGAAGTAGTTGCGATTCGGCGAGCCCGCCTGGCCGTACTGCGGGTGGAACACCATGTTCATCAAGCCCGAGTCCTGACCCGTGAACAGGCCCTGGCTCACGTCGATGAACACCTTGCCGGTGTCGGTCTTGAGCGCCGGGTCGATGTACTTGACCTGGCCATTTCGCCCCACCAGGTAGAGGTACGGCGTGCTGGGATGGCTGGCAAAGCTCATCACCGTTTGCAGACCGTGGTTCCCGCTGACCGGCTCGACCTTCACGGGACCGGATGTCGGCGTATCCGCCGGGAACTTTCCGTTGAAGAACGGAGCGACCGCGTCGAGCTTGGGCAGGCCCACCTCGACGACCGTCGACTTGGGCACCAAACCTCGGTGCTTACTGGGGCTTTCCCACTCCACGACGAGACCAGGATCCGCGACGGCAGAGTCGGCCTCGACCACCAGCTGATAGCTCGCCCCCGCGGCAAGCCAGACCGAACCGACCGCGACCCGTGAACCTTGAGGAGTCCAATCCCGAAGGATTTGCTCACCGCTGACGAGAGCACGAACCGCCGCGTTGGCCGTAACGCGGAACGTGTAGTTCTCCGAGTACTCCGCGACGATCGTCTCAGACCAACGCGACGTCAGCGGCAGTGGCGGAGTCGGATTGAAGAGCGGGTCGGGCGGGTCGATAGGCGGCGATCCAGCTACGCCTGGATTGCCAGCGCCTCCGGTTGCCTGGCCGGAGCCAGCAAAGCTTCCAGCGCCACCGGTCGTCCCCGCGTTGCCGCCATGGGCCTGAGAAGTGCCCGGCGGATCGCTGCTGCAACCCAACGCGAGCGCCAGTCCAGCAATCAGTTGGTACGTCGAGGGACGGAAACTTCGTCGATGTTCCATGGACCTAGCCGCCTGCCCTTGGCTTCGTGGTAACCGGCGCGCTCAATTTTGTAAAAAACGCGCACCGGCAATGCCGTTCAGCCCGAACCGTCCCGCGCCCAAGCGTGGCAAGGGGACCGTGACGGCTTTCTACGGGCATCCTTGTTATTGCTGTCAGATCGAGCTTTTTGTCACCGAAGTTGGTCGATATCTTAATCTTGTTAACGAATATATTGGGGCTGGATCCTTGCGCTGTTACTGACCTGCGCGAGCCGAAACGATTTTTGTAACGATCTGATCGGCACGCAGCACTGACTACGTTGGAAGCGAGCGCCCATCGCCCGCGAAGCGTTGACGACATGACGCAGCTTGACCGACTCGTGCTTCGCCGCTCTTGCCGTTTCGCCTTCCTGGCGGGGCTACCGCTAGCGGCATTGGCTGCCTCGTTCAGCCACGAAGCTCGGGCCGCCGAGAGCGGGCCCTGGGGAGCGGTCGCCAGCTTGCGCGACGACACGAACACCCACGCTGGCAGCAAGCCCGCCGGCGGCTGGTACGTGACGCCCATCCACGCCGTGCTGCGCGCGCGGGATGGCAAGGTCGTCTTGACCGGTACGGGGCGCATCGCGCAGAACAGCTGCAACGGCACGACGCAGCGCGGCTACGGGCTGACCTTCGTGCTCGACCCGGCCCAGCTGGACGCAGGCGACGACGGCGCGACGCTTCAGGTGAAGCCCATCGACGAAGCCGCTCGCGACGACGACGAGCGGCACGTGCTGTACTGCAGCGGGCAAATTCCCCTGGCCGACGGCCGTGTGCTCTACGTTGCCGGTACGGAGTACCCGCGGGTGTTGCCGATTTCGTCTCCGGAGTACGGGCTCGACTACGCGCGCGTCTTCGATCCCAAGACCGATACCTTCACCCGCGTCGTAACCCCCATGAAGGGCGGGCAATCCGCGAGCCCGGGCATGAAGTGGTACCCCACCAATCGGTTGCTGCCTGACGGGCGCGTGCTGATCATGGGTGGCTACCACTGGTCGGTGGGAGGCCCGGGCGCGAAGGAGAACCGCTCTCTCGAAATCTTCGATCCTGCCGCCTGGGACGCGGATCCGAACGCGGATCCGTTTACGTTGCTCGTCCAACACGGCGACGTCCAGGGCACGATCAACGCCGCCGGAAGAGCTTACACGCACGTCTTTTTGCTACCGAAGCCGATTCCAGCCGCCAAGTACTCGGGGCTGGCGCGAACGGTGGCGATGATCGGGAGCCAGGGAGAGATGTGGCTGCTCAATCACGAGCCAGGGCCCAGCGCCAACAGCCGGATGGTGCGCCCGCCCAACGCCGCACTGCCGAACCCCAGCGGCGCCGACAAAGCCGAAGGGTCGACCTCGGTGATGCTGCCCGACGGCAAGATCATGATCATGAGCGGCGGCCGCGACGGCCCAGGCTCCGCTATCGCTCACATCTACGATCCGTACGTCGACAAGTGGGATTCGCTCGACCTCGGTATCGGCCGCAACTTCTCGACCGCGACCTGGCTGCCCGACGGCACCATCTTGCTCCTGAACGGCTACACCAGCGAAGCCGGCAGCCCTTGGGCGCTCGAGAACGCGCCGGGCGGTGCCGACGGTGTGCGAAAGCCGCAAATCGTCGACCCGTACAAGAAGACGGTGAAGACCGAGGACCCCTGGCCGGAAACTGTGCCGCGCGGCTACCACAGCGTCGTCCTGCTGCTCAAAGACGGCCGCGTGCTGATTGGCGGCGGCAAAGACAACTCCCACGATACGGGCTGCGAGAAGAACGAAGCTCGCATCTACTCTCCGCCCTACCTATCAGCAGGCGCTCGCCCTGCCGTCACGAACATCAAGGAGGGTCAGGAGCTCGTGGTGGGCGGAGCGCCCATCAAGATCGAGTTCACGGGCAGCGTGCGAGCCGAGCGGGGCGTCGCGTTGATGGCGCCCGGAGGCGTGACGCACTCGTACAACCAAAACCAGCGCTACCTGCCGCTGCGCGTGGTGTCTGGGCCTGAAAACGGCTCCATTACCGTCGCGCCGCCGGCCACGCTGAACGAGGCGCCGCCCGGCGAGTACCTGCTGCATCTCGTCTCCGAAGAGGGCGCTCCTTCCATCGGTCAGTACGTGCGCTTGGTAGCGCCGCCGGCTTGCGTGTACCCGACGGATCTCGACGCCGGTGTCTTCATCGAGGCCGAGGGTAGCTCCCGCCACGCCGGGCCGTTCCTGCGCGTCGACGACGCCGGCCAAGGCAACGGCGCCTTCGTTCAAGTCGATCCTGCCGCGGCCAGCGCGACGGACGTTCCGGATGAAGGCAACGTGATGTGGTACGACCTCGACGTCGCCAAAGCCGGCAACGCTTACCTGTGGCTGCTGGGCAACGGCCCCGCCAAGACGTCGGACACGGTGTTCGTCAGCGTCAACGGCGGCGCCGATCAACTGGTAACGCTGACAGCTGGTGCCTGGGGCTGGACTCGCGGCGAAACCGCGTTGAAGCTGCCCGTCGGCAAGCAGACGCTCAAGATCAAAGCCGCCAAGGCGGGCGCCCAGCTGGACCGCATCTGGCTCACTGGCAACGCAGCAGCGCCTGCCCCCGACGGCCTGGGCGCCGCTGCGCCCGAGACGGTTTGCAGCAAGGGGCAGGTGTTCGAGCCTCCGAGCGGCGGCGGCAGCGGCAGCGGCGGGGCCAGCAGCTCGGGTGGAGCCGGGTCCGCTGCAGCGGGTTCGGGGCAAGCGTCGTCAGGCGCGGGCACTGCTGCAGGCGCTGGCCCCAGCGCGGGCGCAACCTCGGGGCCTGGCGGCGGCGCGAGCGCCGGCGGGGCGACCGGCGCAGAGACCGATTCCAACGAGGGCTGCGGTTGCCGAACTACCGCTTCCAGCGCAGGCTCGCAGGCGTCGGGCCTGCTCGCCGCGCTAGCCGCGCTGTGCCTCGCGGCGGCTCGACGCTCACGAGGCGCCAACGCGCGCCTTCGAGGAGCGGGCCCACGTTGAGCGGTTGGCTACGCTGGCTGGCCTGCGGGTTGTGCGTTGCGTGCAGCGTGTCGAGCGAAGAACCAAATACCTCGGTCGGAGGCAGCAGTGGCCAGCCTAGCGTGGTCGGTGGCGCGAACGCCGGCGGGGGTAGCGGTCCGCAGGCGGGAAGCACGGCAGCCGAGGCGGGCCACGCCGGGCAGGACGCTGCGATGGGCGGAGAGCCCGCCGCAGCAGGAGACGCCGCCACCGGTGGAGACGCGAGCCCCACGTCGGGCAGCGCCGGGACCTCCGCCCAAGCTGGCTCCGGCCCGGACGTGATAACCGGACTCGAACCAACCGCTCCCTACCCCGACAGCTTTTACCCGCCCGAAAACCCGTACAGCCCCGAAAAAACCCTGCTCGGGAAGATCTTGTTCTGGGAAGAGCAGCTCAGCAGCCGTGACACTCACGCGTGCGGGACCTGTCACCAGCCAGGCGCAGGCGGCTCCGATCCGCGCGCTGCCTCGAGCCTGCTCGGCGCAGGCCCGAACGGCGTTTTTGGCGACGACGACGACGCGCGCGGCAGCGGCGGCGTGGTTCGCTGTGATTCGGCGGGCGCGGCCAAGGCGGATCCGGTCTACGGCCTGAACGTACAGCTTACGCCGCGCAAAACCCCTTCGTCGCTCGACGCCTGGTTCTTCGACGAGCTGTTCTGGGACGGGCGCGCTCGCTCGTCTTTCGTCGATCCGGTCACGGGTACCGTGGCGATCGAAGCGGGCGGCGCGCTCGAGAGTCAGGCGGCAGGTCCGCCGGTGAGCAGCAGCGAGATGTCTTGCGAGGGCTACGGCTGGACCGACATCGAGTCCAAGATAGCGGCCGCGACGCCGCTGAAGCTCGCAAGTCAGATCCCGCAAGCCTTGGCCGAGGCGATAGGCCTGCACCCGACCTATCCGTCGTTGTTCGAGTGGGCGTACGGTTCTCCGGAGGTCACGGCGCGACGCATCCTGTTCGCGATCGCCACCTACGAGCGCCAGCTGAGATCCGACCAAACACCCTGGGATCGCTTCAACGCCGGCGACGCCGACGCGCTCACCGCCGACCAGCAGGCGGGTTTGGCCGTGTTCAACGTGAAGGCGCGCTGCAGCACCTGCCACGCTGCGCCGCTGTTCACCGACAACAAGTTTCACAACATCGGAGCTCAGGTATCCGAGCTGGACCCTGGCCGCTCGGCGATCAGTGGGGACCAAGCCGACCTCGGTAAGATGAAGACGCCGAGCTTGCGCAACGTGGGGCTCAGAGCCGCAGGCGGCCTCTTGCACTTTGGAACGGGCGACGGCGCCACGCTCCGCTCGGTGCTCGGCGTGTATCGCCAAGGCGGCACCCACCACGAGCACACCGATCCCGAGATTCGCCCCTTGAACATGCCGGACTACGAGTTCGAGCAGCTCTTGGACTTCGTCCAGAACGGCTTGACGGACGCACGCGCCGCCGCCGAGCTGCCCCCATTCGACCGTCCACGGCTGGGCTCGGAGCGCTGAGTCGTGGCTCGCACGCCGCCGCTGGCAGCCGCGTGCGGCCTGCTGCTCGCGCTGAGCGCGCTGCTCGGCCCCGCCGTCGCGCGGGCTGACGGAAGCTACCCAGGCTCGCGGCAAATCCTGCTGCCACCCGAGCGGCCGGAGCAGCTCATCTTGGCCACCAACTTTGGACTGATACTCTCCGAGGACGCCGGAGCCACGTGGACGTTCAGCTGCGAGCGAGAGCTCAACGCCTACGCTGGCCCCTATTCGTTGGGCGCTGCCGGCTCGCGCCGGATCTTCGCCCTCACGGCGGGCGCGGGTCTCATTCACTCCGACGACGACTCGTGTGGTTGGCAAGCGGCCGGCGGCGCGCTGAGCGACGTGCTGCCCTACGCCTTTGCCGTGGACCCCACGAGCGCACAGCGCGTTTACGCGATTGGCGTGCCCCGCGCAGACCTGCGTGGCGGCGACAGCATCTATGTCTCCGACGACGGCGGAGTCAGCTTCGGCCCACCTGTGTTTACGGCGCCGGCGCGCAGCGCCATGCTGTCAATCTTGGTAGCGCCCAGCCGCCCCAGCAGGCTGTTCGCGACGCTGTTTTCGACCCCTCAAAATCATCCGAGCCTGCTCCGCTCCGACGACTCGGGGGAGCATTGGGAAGAGGTCGCCGACTTGGCGGAGGCGCTCGGTGAAAACCCGTTCGAGCTAGTAGCCATCGATCCGCTCGACGAAAACAAGCTGTACGCGCGCATCCTCGGGCCTTCCGCCGAAACCCTGGCCATCAGCGACGACGGCGGGCTCGGCTTCGTTCAGTCCGTTTCGATCGCTGGCAAGCTGAATGCCTTCTTGCAACTAGCCAGCGGTACGCTCTTGGTAGCCGGCACCACGGGCATGCAAGGCGAAGGCTACCGCTCCAAAGACGGCGGTCAGACCTTCGAAGCTTGGCCGGCGGCGCCGCATGTGCATGCCTTGGCGGAGCGCGACGGCAAGCTGTACGTGGCAGGCGACAGCTACGCCGACGGCTATGCGCTGGCCGTGTCGGACGACGAGGGAGAGCACTTGCAGCCGCTGCTCCAATTCAAGCAGGTGCGAGCGCTCGAAGAGTGCGTTGCCGAAGCTTGCACGGAAACCTGCGGCTACTACGCGGGCATCGGCTTGTGGCCCGCAGCCGTGTGCGCCGCGCCTGGAGACTCAACGCCCTCAACGCCCGACGACTCAACGCCCGACGCGGGCGGCGACGCGGGCGGCGACGCGGGCGGCGACGCAGGTGCCCCCGGCTTGGAAGCGAGTCCGCAACCGACCAAGGTGCAGCTCTCAGGCGGCGGCTGCGCCTGCAATCTGGGCCAGAGCAGCTCTGCCAACGCGTGGCAAGCCCTCTTGGCGATCGCGGTCACGGCGTTGGCTCGCCGCAGGGCCGCGCGCTCGGTGACCGCGCCCAGGCGCGAGCCCCGGGCCCGCTCGTGAAGCGCGCTGTCAGGTGGTCGCTTGCGACCCTTCCGTCGGACGCTCTCGACGCGCGCGAGCCTTGAAGTGCGCCGTCATCTGCCAGCCCACTATCGCAGATAGGAACATCAGGCTGTTCGTGACGGTGAAGATCCAGTTCTTCACCATCACGCTGTACACGGTGAACCCGAGCGAGGCGCCCGCTTGGCCGATGAATAACCAAACGGAGACGCCTTCGCCCGAACGTTCATTCCACTGTTTGCCAATCTGAGCAGCAATCGTGGCCAACAGCACGAGCGAGCTCACCCAGCCGACGACTTCGGTCATTGATCCTCGCAACCGTAGGCGTGCAACGGGCGCTGCCAGCCCGACTACAACCTATTGCCGGTGAAGAACAGCACCAGCAGGATGACGACCAGAATGCCGGCGGGAGACCAACCGGCATAGCCAAAGCGAGAGTGGCCGACACCGCCACCGACGAGGGCCAAGACCAATAGAATGAATAGGATTGTCAGCATGGTTGATTCTCCGAACAGGTATCGACTAACGACTGCTGGCATTGCAACAAGCCTGCCACCGCGTCGCTTTGCGCACAGCTTCCGGTGAATTCCTCTCGCCTCCGCGAGCTTTCCGTCGCAACGCTGCAAAGGCACGCAGATACGGTCTCGTTGATCCGAGCTGAACCGTCACGACTGCGGCGAAACGACCCGGCGCAGGCACGCGCCATGCTGCAGAACGAGCACGAGAACAGCGCGAGCCGATGGCACAGCCGTTGCTGATACCGCGGCCATGAAAGCCACCGAACTACTCGTCAAGCAGCACCATGTCGTTGCCCGCCTGTTCAAGGCGATCGAGGCCGCCGAGTCGAACGCCGAGAAGACTGCGTTGTTCCGAGATTTGGCGTCGAATCTCAGCGCGCACGACGGCATCGAGCGCGAGATCTTCTATCCGGCGTGCGAGGCCGCCATGGGCCTCAACGACGAGCTAGGCGAAGCGCTCGTCGAGCACGGCGTGATCGAGTTTTGCTTGTATCAGGCGAACGAAGCCATCGGCAAACCGGACTTCGCGTACAAATGCAAAGTGCTCCAAGAGCTGGTCGAGCATCACGTCGAGGAAGAAGAAGACGAGTTCTTTCCGAAAACGGAGCGGGCACTCGGCGCAGATCTGCTCGAAGCGCTGGGCGAAGAGATGGAAGATGCCTTCGACGAAGCGCGCGAAGACGACTTTCAAGCGCCGCTCTACGAGAACTTGCGCCAGGTCTTCGCGGGCGTCCTGCAGCCGGTTCCTGCGAAATCGGAGATCCCAGGCAAGACGCGTGAGTCGGCGTAAGGTCTTCTGCCCGGAGCCGAAACTCCGGGCAGAATCCAGACTAAGCGTGCGCCCGGGGCTCGGACGCCTTCGGCACGGCCGAGTCGGTGGTCGAGCTGATATCGTGAGCACCCTCGCGCTTCAGAATCTCCTTCGCGCGCGTTTCCTCGTCGCCGTTGTCGACGTGAACGGCCAGCAAGATGTTGCCACCGCGCAGCTTGCCCTCGTAGGTCTTGGCTTCGATTTCGGGGATGCCCATACCGACCAGCGCACCGGCGACACCACCCACCGCCGCGCCCGCAGCGGCGCCGCTCAGCGCGGCCATCAGCGGGCCGGCCGCGATGAACGGACCAAAGCCAGGGATCGCCAGCGCGCCGATGCCCGCCAGGAGTCCTAACGCGCCGCCGACGACTCCGCCGCTAGCGCCGCCCACGACGGCGCCCTCGGGGGCCTTGGTGTTGTGCTCGTGAGCGAAATCTTTGGTGCCGTGCTTGTCGGGCATGATCACCGAAATGTCACTGCTCAAGATGCCGGCCGTACCGAGCTTGTTGACGGCGTTTTCGGCTTGGATTTCGGAGTCGACGATCGCGATGACTACTTTGTTTTTGCTCATGATTGCCTTCTACTTTTTCACTTCGATTTGGTTGTCGACTTGCGCCCCAGCCACCTTGCGCGCAGCCGCCTCGATGGCGCTGCGCTCGGCGGCCGTGTTCACCGGGCCACGCAGCGTCACGCTGCCATTCATGGTGATGATCTTGACGTTCTTGGCCGTGAACGAGAGTGAGCCATCGGCCATGACGGCTTGGCGAATCTGTTGAGTGATCCGCAGATCCGTCTCGCCGTTGCCTTGATCCATCGGTGTTACGGCAGCGCTATTCGTGTCGCGCTTGTTCACCTTGGTGTTGTCTGGGGGCGTGCCGGCCGGGGCGGTTGCTGGTGGGGTGGTCGCCGGCGAAGGCGCGGCCACGTCGTTGGCGCGGGTACCCGTCATGGCAGGCTTGTTGTCAGGACCAGCCGCGGTGGCCGGCTGGTTCCCGGCAAGCGGCGCGCTGTCGCGCTCATTCTCCGCATTGGGCCTGACGTCCGATGACGCAGGCGGTGTGGACTCCGACCAGCTGGTCGAGGTTTCGGTGTTTGATTCAGCCTGATTGTCCGCGGTTTGCGGCGGCGTTTGCGAGCAAGCGACGAGCGTCGAAATGCCGAGCATCACGCTGCCAGCGCGAAAGGGAAGTTTCATGGGATCTCCTCGATGGCTCGCGGCATGCGAGCGCTCGCGGCCAGCTCAGCAAGAGGCATGCCCGCAGAGCCCCCGCGTGGTGTACTTGGCACGTTGCCTGCTCCGCTCAGGCCTTGCGCTACATGAACACCTCGCAAAGCACGGCCTGGCGCTGCATCTGCCTCGTGGCGAGCGCGCTCGCGTCGTGCATGCCGCCGCCCGCCACGAAGCCCCACGCGCGGCCGACTAGCAACACTGCCCCAGCATCGTTTGCCCCACCCGTCGCCTCCCGCGCCACCTCCAGCCAACTCGCGCTCGATGTGCCCGGCTTTCTAGCGGCAAGCCTCGTCGTCCCGTCAGGCACTGACGCACGGCCCTTGGTCGTAGCCGCTCACGGCGCCGGAGGCGCTCCTGAATGGGATTGTGAGTATTGGGCGCGTCTGACGGAAGAGCGAGCCTTCGTGCTGTGCCCACGCGGCACCGCCATGGGAGGCGGCTCGTTCTACTTCAAGCACCACCACGCCCTAGCCGCGGAGGTTCAAGCTGCGGTGACGGCGGCGCGCCGGCAGTTTCCGCGCATTCTGCCGACCTCCGGCGTCTACGCCGGCTTTTCTCAAGGCGCCAGCATGGGAGCCTTGATGCTCGCGAGCCAGGCCAAGCAGCTTCCGTACGTGGTGCTGATCGAAGGCTTCACGCAGTGGAACGTCGCGCTGGGTCGAGCCTTCAACGACAACGGTGGCCAGGCGGTGCTCTTCGTCTGTGGCACGGGCGACTGCGCGTCCAAAGCCAAAGCGTCGGCAGCGGCTCTACAGCGCGTGCCGCTGCGCGCGCGCACTGAATACGCAGCGGGTTCTGGTCACACCGCTTCGGGCGCCGTGATGGATCTAGTTGTCCAGCATTTGCCCTGGCTCTTGGCGAGCGACCCAGCGTGGGTTGCAGCGAGGTGACCTGAGCGAGAAATCGCCAAACCAGCGGCCTTTCGCGGGCACGCTGGTTGAGCCAACCCTACGCTGTTACGTTGCCGGACGATGAAGTCTCCTTTGCTCGTACCTAGCCTGGTCGCGCTTTTGCTCGGCTCAGCCGTAGTCAGCATGCCCGGCTGCAATTCGAGCAGCTCCTCCGGCGATCCGACTGCCGGCGGCAGCGACAATGCCGCCTCCGGCGGAGACGGTGCGGGCGGCGTCCCCGATTCATCGGGCGGAACCGCTTCGACCGGCCCGACCAACGGCGGAGCAACCGGCGACGCGGGGTCGACCGGGAACGGCGAGGCTGGCGGCTCCAATACTCCAGCTGGCGCGCTCTCCACGACCACGTTCTTGTACGTGCACTCGGTGACTCCGGACGCCGATGAGCTCGTCGCCGTGGACTATGCGACCGGTGAGCAATGGGTCGTGACCGATCAAAAGGGCGACGACAGCGACGGCTGGGAAATCCGCGGGCATGCCATCTCGCCCGATCGCACCCGGATTGCCATCGCGTCGCTCTACGGGCCCACGAAGGCTGACAACGCCACTGGCCTTGCCACGCGACGCATCTGGACCCTAGCGGCAGACGGCAGCGACTTCCAACGTTTGACTCCGGTCTTCGACAACGACGGCGGCGGCCGAAAGAACTACAGCCTCGAGGTAGAGAGCCCGGTGTACAGCCTGGACGGCACCCGCATCATCTACGACTTTGGCAGCTGGTGGTACGAAGGGACGACGCTGGAAGGCGGCTCGTTTCCTTGGTCCGTCACCACGACGGGCAATGACCTCCCCGAGCCTTTCCCGACCATCACCAGTTGCACGGTGATCGAGCCTTCGGTGAATCCGGCCACGGGCGACGTGCTGCTCGTTCACAGCGTGTGCATCAAGAGCGACGATGAAGGCATCTTTCTGTATCCGAAAGACGGCGGCACCGAGCCAGTCAAGCTCATCGACCGTGGCTACGGCGCCGGCGCTGTCGATCCCGCGCTCACCAGGGCGAGCTGGCTCGCGGACGGCAGCGGCTTCGTCTTCGTCGGCGGTATCGAGGTCACGCGCGGCGAGACGACCGCCACCGCCAACTCGCTGTTGGCCTACGACATGGAAACTGGCGATATTTCGGTGCTCGTGATCCCCGACGCCGAGACCCACATTCGCAGCGCCGCCATCGCTCCCAACGGCGACGGCATCGTGTACTGCCTCGCGCACGACGACCTGCTGGACCTACACGCCGTCGACTTCACCGTCGACCCGCCCGTGGACTCCGCCATCACCGACGACGGCATCAGCTGCTCGCCGGTTTTCTGAGCCGTCAGCGCAGCTTAATTCAACCGCTTACTGGCACCATCGACTCAGGCCTGAAGCTTCTGTGGCGCTGGCCGTTGTTGCCAGTCCATGGCCTGCGAAATCATCTCGACCCAAGGCGCAGTGTTCGCGCTTTGGGGTCGGCCAACGCCAGCGGACATGGACC
>DATAKF010000086.1:0-1823 GCA_036261775.1 Polyangiaceae bacterium
CTCACGTTGCAGAAGTTTGTAGCTTTGGCAGACAGGGGGCATGCTGCTCAAGAATTGTTGCCGGCTGTCGTGACCTGCGTATTCCGACGTGATCCGATCAGCGTTCCGACGGCATTCGATCAGCGTTCCGAAAGTATCCGATCAGGATTCCGGAGCATTCGATCAGGATTCCGCTCATCCGATCACGGTCGGCCGAGCGGCTGAAGCACGAGTTGGGGATGGTCGCGGCCATGAGGCGACTGTCCATGCGGAAGATTCGAGAGGTTCTTCGTCTGCACTTCGAGTGCGGCTGCCAGCACCGCCAGATTGCTCTGGCTTGCGATATGTCGCCTTCCACGGTCAGCGGCTATCTCAGCCGCGCCGAGCACGCCGGGCTGACCTGGGAGCAGGCTAGGCCACTCAGCGATGCCGAAGTCGAGGCCCGCCTGTTCAGCTACGTCGGCCGTAGCGAGCCTGCCACGCGGGCCGCCATCGACTTCAACTGGATTCACGGCGAGCTCGGCCGCGTTGGCGTCACGCTCCAGCTGTTGTGGGGCGAGTACGAGACAGCAGCCAAGCAGCGCGGCGCACAGCCCTACCAGTACAGCCAGTTCTGCGAGCTGTACGCCGGCTGGCGCGATCGGCGCCGGCTCAGCATGCGGCAAGTGCACCGGCCCGGCGAGAAGCTGTTCCTCGACTACTCGGGCAAGAAACCACGTATTTGCGATCCTGACACCGGCGAGGTCACCGAGGTCGAGCTGTTCGTCGGCGTGCTTGGTGCGAGCAATTACACGTTCGCGGAAGCGACCCTTTCGCAAACCGTACCGGACTTCTGCGCCAGCACGGTGCGGGCCCTGGAATACTTCGAGGCCGCACCATCCATCCTGGTGCCAGACCAGCTTCGCAGCGCTGTAAAACGCCCCGATCGGTACGACCCCGACATCAACGACGCTTTTGCCGAGCTGGGGCAGCACTACGGAGTCGCGATCATCCCGGCTCCGCCCCGCAAACCCAAAGGCAAGGCCAAGGTTGAAGCGGGTGTGCTCATCGCGCAGCGATTGATTCTCGCGCGTCTGCGCAATCGCGCCTTCTTCTCTCTCGCCGAGCTCAACAACGCCATCGCTGAGCTGCTCGAAGAGCTCAACACGCGGCGCTTCCAAAAGCTGCCAGGCACACGGCGCGAGGCCTTCGAGTCGCTCGACCGGCCGCGCATGAAAGCGCTGCCGCGGCTCCGCTTCGAGCTGCCGCAGCGCAAGAAGACGCGCGCCAACGTCGACTACCACGTCGAGTTCGATGACCGCTTGTACAGCGTCCCGTTCAAGCTGCGCCGAGAGCCCATCGAGCTGCGCGCGACGCCCAGCGTCGTCGAATGCTTCCACGGTGGCGTGCGCGTCGCGTCCCACCGGCGCAGCTACGCGCGGCCCGGGACGCCCGTGACCAAGCCCGAGCACCGCCCAAAGGAGCACCAGGACTACGGCGAGTGGTCGCCAGAGCGAATGACCGAATGGGCAGGCAAATTCGGCCCGCATGTCGCGGAAGTCGCGCGCCGCACGATGGCCCGGTATCCCCAGCCCGAGATGGGTTACCGGCCCGTGCTCGGCCTCATCCGCGTCGCCGACAAGCACGGCGCAGCAGCGATGGATGCCGCGTGTCAGCGGGCGCTCTCGGTCGCGGGCAAGAGCGCGCCGCACCGTCGACACATTGAAGGCATCCTCAAACGCGGCATCGAGCGCGCTGCGCCGGTCAACGCCCCCACAGCCCCCCGAGCTATCGACGAGCACGAGCATGTGCGCGGCGCCAGCTACTACGACACGGAGAATGACAATGACCCTCGACGAAACGAT
>DATAKF010000094.1:0-3596 GCA_036261775.1 Polyangiaceae bacterium
TATACTTAGTCACAGGCGGCGGTTAGGCACAGCCCTTGCTCCAATGCTGGTCGGAGGTTGTGACGATGAAAACGAAGTACCTGACTAGCTTGCTGTTCTTGGTGGTCGCCTGCTCGGGTGGGCAGACGACGAGTGGTGGCGGGGGTGAGTCGACGCTCGAGCTCAAGAAGGCGGCGGCCAACGCCCACGCCAACCACACCGCTCAGGGCGACGCCTGCCAGGAGCACGATTGGTATGGGGATGGGGAGTGCGACCGCTTCTGCGCCAACGTCGACAGCGTCGATTGCACCCCGACGACCGGCGGTGACCCCATCGCCTGCGCCGCCTTCATCGAGCTGGAGAATGGCGTCTGCGACCGCAAGCCTACCGACCCCTGCATCGGCCAAGACCCCGACTGCGACGACCTGGTCTGCCCGGCCATCGCCGAGGAGTCCGACGGCAAGTGCGACCATGATGCCAAGGACGCCTGCGCCTTTTTCCAGGACCCCGACTGTGGCGCGGTGGACCCGTTGCCGACCGATCCGCCCGTGGACGACCCGATCGTCTGCCCGGCGATTGCTCAAGAAGCGGACGGCATCTGCCCCAAGTACAACACCGACGAAGATCCGTGCGCTTTCTACCAGGATCCGGACTGCACGGGCACGGACCCGATGCCAGGCGATCCGGGCGAAGTGCCGCCAAGCCCGGGCACGCCCTCGTGCAAAGTAGCGCCCGAAGCTGCCGATGGCGTTTGCGGCCGGGCTCCGAACGACCCGTGCCTAGCCGCCGATCCCGACTGCGTGCCGGTGGCCTGCGCCGCGTACATCGAGCAGCCCGACAACGTCTGTAAGCGCAAGCCGACCGATCCTTGTATCTTTCAGGATCCGGACTGCTTCGTGAAGTAACCGCGCAACACTCGCTAAACCTGGACGATTCTCGGCGCACCCTGGAGCTTGCTCGATGCCTCTTCCCTGCCCCCCTCGTTCGAGTCGTGCTCGGCGCGCGCTCGCGAGCTCCTGGCCGCTCTCCGCAGGCGTTTGGCTCCTCGCCAGCGCCTGCGGACCGGGCGTTGCTACCCCGATGCCCGAGCCGCCGGCGGCCACGGCGTTCGACCTAGAAGGCATCGCTGACAAGGGCGTGGTCACCAGCGCCAAGCAACCGCTCGACCCCCGAGTGCTGGTGATCGAGGCGGCGATGGGCAACGTGCCCGAGGGCGCCAGCGTGCGCGTCACCAATCTCGACACCAGGGACGCGGTCGTGGCCGGAGTCGGCAATGCGAACGGCGGCTTCGAAGTCGCGCTGATCGTCACCGATGGCCAGGAGCTACGCTTCGAGTGGGTCAGCGACACCGAGCGCTCGGCCCCTGCCGACGCCATCGTCTCTCGCGACGATCCGAACGCTCCGAACTTCGAGCTCGCTTTAGCGCCGCGCTTCGACTGCCTCAAGCTCTCTCCGGGCTTCGTGCTCGACTTCGACGCCACGACCCACGCGACGCTCGGCATCGAAAACGCCTGCACCGAAGCCGTACTGCTCGCCAATCCACGCAGCCGCCTCGCGCTCACCGACTTCGCCCTCCCGGCCACCGTGCCCGCCAACGTACCGGCGGGCGAAAGCACCGAAGTTTCGGTCGATTTCACGCGCGCCAGCCCCGGCATCCGCGAAGACGTGCTGTTCATCGACGTCATGCTGGCAGGCACGACCGTTCGCTATCCGATCACGTTGCGCGCTGAATGAAGTAGGTCCAAACCTGCGGGCCGGGCGCAAGAGATGCGCGCCGGGGCGCACGCCATGCGCTCGGTCGTGTGAAGAGGCGCAAAACACCGGCAACGCCCAGCTGGCGCGGCCATTGCAACGTGCTCCACATGCTGTCGTGTGCTCGCTCTTTGTTGAGCGGTGGGCTCGTTTGGCTCGGGCTCTTTGGCTGCAGCTCTCCAGCCGTCGAGGCTCCGCCGGACAAGCAGCCGTCCGGCTGGGACGACGAGCTGAGGCTGCCCGAGCCAACCGATCGAAGCGCGGACCCCCATGTGCTCGAGATAGACCTCGAAGCCAAAGTCACGGAGCTCGAGCTCGAGCCCGGCACGCTGACGCCAGCTTGGACCTACAACGGCACGCTGCCGGGGCCGCTGCTGCGCGCGAAGGTCGGCGACCGCCTGATCGTTCATTTCAAGAACTCGCTGCCAGAAGCGACCACCATTCACTGGCACGGCTTGCGCATCCCGTTCGCGATGGACGGGGTGGCCGAACATGGGCAACCGGCGGTTCAACCTGGCGAGACGTTTACCTACGACTTCGTTCTGCCCGACGCGGGAACCTACTGGTATCACCCCCACCTGGCCTCGGCTCAGCAGGTGGGTGACGGCCTGTACGGGCCCTTGATCGTCGACGATCCGAGCGAGCCGGCCGAGCTGGGGGACGAGCTCGTGCTGATGTTCAGCGACATCGCCGTCGGCGCGAGCGGCGAGCTGCAACCCGCCGATAGCGGAGGTAGCCTCGGTACCGTGTTTGGCCGCGAAGGCAACCTGCACCTCGTCAACGGCAAGCTCGCGCCGACGCTTCGAGTGCGGCCCGGGCTGCGTCAGCGCTGGCGCATGATCAACGCCGCCAAGAGTCGGTTCGAACAGTTGGAGCTGCCTGGCAACACCTTCCTGCGTATCGGTGGCGAAGGCGGCGCTGTCGAAACGCCGGAGCAGCTCGACCGCATCTTGCTCACGCCGGCACAGCGCGCCGACATCGTATTCGAGCCGCAGCTACCCGTCGAGTATGCAGAAGAGCGGCGCGTGCCCTTGCGCTGGCATGCGTACGATCGCGGCTTCGGTACCGCCTTCAACCGACCCGACGAAGACGTGTTGCAGCTGAGCTTCTCGCCGGGGCCACCCGCAGAGGCTCCGCCACTGCCGAGTCTCGGGCGCCCGATCCCCGAGCTGAGCGCGGACGGCGCCACACCGGTCGACATCTCGCTTACCCTCGACGTGAACGCCGAGGGCGGCTTGGCAATGGGTATCAATGGCGTGCCAGCCGCCAACGCCGAAATGCTGATGGCTCAGCTAGGGGAACGCCAGCTCTGGACGGTTTCGAACACCTTCGAGTGGGATCATCCCTTCCACTTGCATGGATTCTTCTTCCAAGTGCTCGACGTGAACGGAGTCGCACCCCGCGTTCGCGAGTGGCGCGACACTGTCAACGTTCCGGTCGGCGGCAAGCTGCGCTTCGTCGTGCTGTTCGACGAGCGCCCCGGCGTGTGGATGTTCCACTGCCACATCCTCGATCACGCCGATGCCGGCATGATGGGCATGCTGCATTTGCATTGACGCGGCTGGTCCTCGAGCGCCCGCCCTTGGCCGCCGCGACGAGGAAGGATACGGTTCGGCCAGGTGTCGAACCGCGTTCCCTCGAAACTGCGCCAGGTATTTGCCGGTGTGCTGCTCGCGCCGGCCTGCCTGAACTGGAGCGAGCTGGAAAGCGGCCGCTGCGGTGACAGCTTCGTCGGCCGTGAAGAAGCCTGCGATGACGGCAACCGCATCTCGGGTGACGGCTGCAGCGACACCTGTCGGGTCGAGCCGCCCGCGTGTGGAAACGGGCGGCTGGAGGCCGACGAACGCTGCGACGACGGCAACGAG
>DATAKF010000095.1:0-22334 GCA_036261775.1 Polyangiaceae bacterium
CGTTTTCGCTCCGGTCCGGTGCTCACGTACCCACGTACGCTCCGCTCCGGTCCTCGCGAAAGCCTCGCCAGAAACCAGGCTTAGCGGGCGGGCAGCTGTGAGATCAGACCAATGGTCAGAGGGAGGCGGGGAGGCGGGGAGAGCCGCGAGCCGAGAATTTTGGGGTTCGCGCTGCCGCCCGCGATCTGAAAACCTGTCGCCGCCGAGAGCCTTGAACCTGCTCCTGCTCGCTCCCGAGGAAATAACTTTTTGTTTTGGTCCTCCAAAACAAAAAATGCGTTCTCATCCTCGCGGACCTCCCCGCCTCCCCGCCTCCCTGTTTTCTCGATCGCACGTCGAGACCGAGGGACGCCACGGAAGCTTCTGCGATTCGGGCTGCGTCTCGGCAGCCAAGACGGGCTAGCTGGCGCTAGTTGGCTTTGGCTTTGGCGACGACGACGAGCGCGGGACGGATGAGCTTTTCGCTGTTCTTGTAGCCCGCCTGCACCTCGGCCGCGATGATACCCGGCTCGAAGTCCGAGGTTTCCATCTGCTGCACGGCCTCGTGCACGGAGGGATCGAAGGGCTGGCCCACGGCCGGCACCCGCTCGATGCCCATCTTGCCGAGCGTATCGGAAAACTGGCGCATGACTAGGCCGATGCCGTCAGCGAGCGCCTTCACGTCGGTGGCGGTCTCGGCGTGCGCACTGGCGCGGTCGAGGTTGTCGAAAACCGGCAGCATCTCTTTCAAGATGTCGTCGCGACCGCGACGCTCGGCGTCGGACAGCTCACGCCGGCTGCGCTTCCGGAAATTGTCGAAATCTGCCAGCGTGCGCAGGAGCTGATCCTTGAGCTTGGCGGCCTCGGCCTTGGCGAGCTCCAGCGGATCTTGCTCCGCGGCCGCGGCCTCAGCCGGTGCGGCGGCGGCTGCGGTCTCTTCGGACTGGGGCGTCGGGGTCTCGGTTTCGTCAGGCACGGCGCGGCGAGTATAACCATGGCTGCCGCTTTGCCAAGGCGCAGAGGTCGCTAACGAGGCTGGTGTGAAACACCAGCCAACCAAATCGGCGAAGCCGCCGCGTGGGGGGAGGCTCGGCCGAATTCACTTCGGCCGAGGGGGGCGGCGCGTGCCGCCCCCGAAACTAGAGGCAGCGTTTTTGCCTGAGGCACGAAAGGGTACCGCCGGACGTCTGAAGTGGCCCTGGCTCCGGATTGGGCGTGAACCAGGCAATGCCGTCGGGCAGCGCCCAAAACGGGCTCGGCCCGTCGAGCGCCACGCTATCGAGCGGCTCGTCCTTGGCGGAGCCGTAGCCCCGGCGCTCGATCGTGAAGCAGTAGCCGGCGCTCTGCGGGGCGAACAAATGCGGGCTGCCACCCTGAACGAGCTCGCGCGCGCGAAATAGCTCGCGCCCGCTGCTCTCACCCACCACGCGCAGCTCACGCTCGCCCGCTGGCAGCGTGAGCCAAGCCCCGGCCAGCGCGCTCTCTCCGCTGCTCGGCTCGACGCGCGCGACCCGTTTGCCGTCGACCCACAGCGCGAACGGCTCTTCACCGTGGTTCATCACCCGCACTTGGCCGCGATACAAATTGAACAGCGGCACCACCGCCAAGGCACTCACCAGCGCCACGGCGCTCGAGGTCGTGGCCAGCCGAGAGAGCCCCAGCGACGACCAGTCTTTGCGACGCCACAGCAAGAGCCCCGCGCAAGGCAGCTGCGACAACAGCAGCGCCACCAGCGCCAGCACACCTTGACCCTGCCAGGGCAAGAGCAAGGGCAACACCGCCGCCGCCGAAAGCCCCAGCACGAAGCCCGCGGCGGCCACCGTGAGCCGCAGCGTGCCGGCCCTGAGCTCGTCGGTCACGGCCACGGAGCGCCTCCGATGACGCCAGGCTTGCGCCAGCGCCCGCGCGGTGTCACCGAGTCTGCCAGAGCCAGAGACTGATGCCCGAGCTGAACGATCCGCAGAAGCAAGCCGTCGCCCACATCGACGGGCCGCTGCTCGTGTTCGCGGGCGCCGGCAGCGGCAAGACGCGCGTCATTACCTACCGCATCGCCAATTTGCTGGCGAACCGCGTGGCGCCGTATCGCATCTTGGCGGTGACGTTCACGAACAAGGCCGCCGCGGAGATGCGTGACCGGCTGACTCGCCTCACCTCGCCCGAGGTGACGCGCGATCTGTGGATCGGCACGTTTCATTCGGTGTGTGCGCGCTTGCTCCGACGCTACCACGACGCCGTAGGCCTGAAGCGCGACTTCGTGATCTACGACGGCTCCGACCAAAAGGCCGTTGTGACCCGCGCGCTCCGCGAGCTGGGCTACGACGAGCGGCAGTTTGCGCCCAAGGCGCTGCTCTCGGCCATCAGCGGCGAAAAGAGCGAAGGGCGCGGCCCACAAGAGTCCAAGCTGCTGGGTCGCCAGACCGACGTGGTGCTCGAGGTGTTTACCCGCTACGAGCAAGCGCTCGGGCTGGCCAACGCGGTCGACTTCGACGACCTGATCTTGAAGATGACGCGGCTCGTCGAGGATCCGGACAGCCCGGCCGGGCGCGACCTGCGCGGGCGCTTCTTGCACGTGCTGGTGGACGAGTTTCAGGACACCAACCTGATTCAGTACCGGTTGGTGCGGGCGCTCTCGGAGCACACGCGGAACTTGTGCGTCGTCGGCGACGACGACCAGTCGATTTATCGCTGGCGCGGGGCCGACGTGCGGCTGATTCGTAGCTTCAAGCACGACTTCGGCGGCGCGCAGGTGATCAAGCTCGAGCAAAATTACCGCTCGACCGCCAACATCGTCAAAGCCGCGCTGGGGGTGATCGAGCCTTCGAAAGAGCGCGAGCCGAAGGAGCTGTGGACCGACGCGCCCGCCGGAGATCTCGTGCGGGTGCGGGCGGTGATGGACGAGCGCGAAGAAGCCGACCACGTGCTGCGCGGCATTCAAGCCGAGCTGGCGCGCGGCACCAAGGCCGACTCGATCGCGATCTTCTACCGCGTGCACGCGCAGTCGCGCACGCTGGAAGAAGCGCTGAGGCGCGGCAACGTGCCGTACCAGATCATCGGCGGCATGAAGTTCTTCGAGCGCGCCGAGGTGAAAGACTTGCTCTCGTACCTGCGCTTGTCGGTCAACCCGCAGAGCGACGCGGACTTGGCGCGCGTCATCAACACGCCCGCGCGTGGCATCGGCGACAAGACGGTCGAGCATTTGCTGAACGTCGCCAGCGAGTCGTCCACCTGCGCGTTCGACGCCATTCCGCAGGCGCAGCGTGAGCTGGGCACGGCCGCGAACAAGAAGCTCGGCGCCTTCAAGACGCTGCTGGAGAACCTGCAGATTGAAGCCGCGCGGCTGGCTCCCAGCGAGCTGTGCGGCCACATCTTGGAAGTCACCGGCTACCGCGAGCTCTTGCGCAAGGAAGACAGCGCCGAGAGCGACGCGCGCCTCGGCAACTTGGAAGAGCTCGTGGGCTCGATTCAAGACTACGAGGAAGAGGCGGGCGAGCGCGGCGAGACGCCCAGTCTTTCCGGGTACTTGGAGAGCGTGGCGCTAGTCGCCGCCATCGACTCGCAGAAGAACGGGCCGATGGTGTCCCTGATGACCGTGCACTCCGCCAAGGGGCTGGAGTTCGACGCGGTGTTCTTGACCGGTATGGAGCAGGAGATGTTTCCGTACCGCGGCATTGCCAGCGGCGAAGACGAAGAGCTCGAAGAAGAGCGCCGGCTCGCCTACGTGGCCATCACGCGTGCGCGCCGTCGCCTCACCATCACGTACGCTGGCAGCCGCACGTTGTTCGGGCAGACCCGCTACCTGGATCGCAGCCAGTTTTTGGACGACTTGCCGGAAGACGCCATCAAGCTCGAAGGCTCGGCCCGCGCGGCTCGTTCTTCGAGCTACGGCGGCAGCAGCTACGGCGGCGGCTCGGGCGTGGGCAGTCGCTACGGCGCCGGCTACGTCGGCGGCTACTCGCCGGGCGGCTACCGCAACAAGAGCGGCGATAGCTTCGAGGGTCAGCGCTACACGGGCGGCAACACGGCTGGCGGCTCGCGCGCTAGCGCGCCTCTAGCTCCCGGTTCGCGTGTGATCGAGCGCGACGAATACAGCCAAGACGGCGCCGGCGAAGGCCAAGCCGTGCGGCCTGGCAGCCACGTGCGCCACGTGCGTTTTGGCGAAGGTGTCGTAAAAAGCGTGGAAGGCGGCATGAAGCCGAGCGTCGTTGCAAGCTTCCCAGGCTTCGGTGAAAAGCGGATCTTGCTCGAGTTTTTGGAGCCAGCATGAACAAGCGATTGGCGTTTTTGGAACAGCACTGCGCAAACCCTGCGGCGGATTCCTTCGCCTTCTACGGCCTAGGTATGGAGTACCGCAAAGAAGGCCGCATCGACGACGCCATCGCCACCTTCGACAAGTTGAAGGCCAAGGACCCCGACTACGTGGCGATGTACCTGATGGCAGGCCAGACCTTGATCGACGCCGGCCGCGGCCCCGAAGCTCGCATTTGGCTCGAAGCCGGCATCGCGGTTGCGCAGCGCAAGCACGACTCGCACGCCTTGGGCGAGCTGGAGTCGGCGCTCGCGTCGGTTTGAAGGTCTGGCCCGGCCGCGTAGGTAGCGGCCGTGAACTCCAGGGCTGGGCTAGGCGCCGCGTTCGCGCTTGGATCACTTCCCTCAACCAGTAGCACTGGAACCGGTCCCTTCTTTCGCGAGACGGGTGTCATACACCCGCGCTTCACGCAGCGCGGCAGTCAGCTGGCAGTTGTGCAACTGCGCGATGCGTTGGAAGATGTGCGATATGGGTGTGGCATTTCGACCGGGACTGCTGGGTTGGGGTTTCGCGCTGGTGACGACGGTCTCTACCGGTTGCGGCGATTCGGAGTCGACTCCGAAAAGTGCAGGTGGTGCGTCGCAGACTGGCGGAGCGGGCGGCTCGCCGGCTTCGGCAGGTGTCTCAACGGGTGGCAGCGCTGCAGGCACTGGCGGCCTCAGCAATAGCGGCGGCGGCGGCACGGGCCACAAGGATGGCAGCGGCGTGCTCGAGCTGGGGGACAGCTTCACCGAAGGTTGCATCGCCTATGCCTACGCGGTGTGCCAGCGTGGCTACACCTGCCGTGACGCGGTGCGGGGTAGCAACACTTGCCTGCGCGTAACGTTCGGCTGCCCCGACGTGACGGGCTCGGAGGGCTCGACGCGCACGGCTGTTGGCTTGAAGGCGTGTGCTGCGACCTTCGACAGCTTGGCCTGCGAGGAAGCCGCGAAAGATTCGAGGCCGAGCTGCATCACTCCCGGCACGCTGCCGGTGGGAGCCAAGTGCTCCTTCGCCTCGCAATGCAGCACGCTCAACTGCGAGTATTCAGGCAACGACGCCAGCTGCGGCCAGTGCGCGAGCGAGGCCAACATCGGAGAAGACTGCTCCTCGCCGACGGTCGACTGCGTCAGTGGCAGCAGCTGCCAGGAAAACAAGTGCGTCAGCAACGTCCGCACGTTGGCGAAGGTGAACGAGCCGTGCGGCAACGGCGTCGCCTCGTGCGACGGTGAGACCTACTGCGACACCGCCACGTGCAAGAAGCGGGTAGCGGTAGGTGGTCTGTGCGCGGCTGGCTTGCCGTGCGACGCGAACGGCGTCTGTCTCGGCAACGTCTGCGAAGCGCTGCCGACGGCTGGTGAGCCGTGCGCGATCGAGCCTGGCTTCGAAACGCACGGTCAATGTGCGCCGAGCGCGGTGTGCGACTGGGACGCAACGACCATGTCGGGCAAGTGCGTGACGCCACCGAAAGCCGGTGACCCCTGCTACCACCCTGACTACCGGTCAGAGCTGGCGTTCTGCGGTGAGAATACCGGTCTCCATTGCGATACCAGCGCCACGCCGGGAGTGTGCCGAGCCTTCAACCAGCCCGGCCAAGCTTGCCTCAGCGACACCGATTGTGATGGAAGACAAGCCGTTTGCGAGTGCGCGGGCGACGGGGCCAGCTGCGACAAGCGCATCTGCCGCAAAGTTCAGTTCAACGGACAACCATGCACAGACCCGAGCACGATGTGTCATCCGGGGTTCTTGTGCGAAGGTGGCGTGTGCAAAGCGCGCGAGTCGCTCGGCACGTTCGCCAGCAACTGCGGCCAGTAAGTACGCGGCGTCGAGCCGCTGGCGCTCGACGCGCGCTGGTCTGCGTTGGCGTCGGTCTGACGCTTACCACCAGAACGTGGCTTCGATTTTGAACACGTTCAGATCGGGGCGCAGCGTGGGCGCGCTGCGCAGGTCGGCGTCTTGCACTTCCGAGTTGATGCCAAAGCCATCGGGCGGGGTCGCGGCTGGAGGCGGCTGCACGCACTGCGCGGAGCCGTGGTTGCGAAGACGCGCGAAATCCGCCGGTGAATGTGCGCCTGCTGGGCACTCGCGTTGGTTGTACAGATAGCGCGAGTACTGAAACGTGAGCTGCTCGCGCGTCACCCAGTTGGAGGTGAACACCAAGCGCGGCGAAAGCACCGCGAACGACTGCTCGGGGACTTCGCTGTTTGGCTGCAGACGGTCGAAGCGGATGGCAGCGGTGAGCGACGGCGTGGCGTGATATTGCAAATCCGCGCCGAACTTGAGCTTTAGGTTGCCGTCGGTCGGGCCCCAAATGGTCTTGTCGGTGGGCTGGTAGTCGCTCGTAACCTTGTTGAGCATGCCGTAGAGCGCGACCTTCAGGTCGGAGCCTTCGCCCCAGAATTTTTGGCCACCTTCTTCGCTCATCTGCAAAAAGTTCGTGAGCGAGAACTCGTACTGAGCGAGCACGGAATCGACGCTGCCAGTCCCGGCGCTGCACCCAAACGGCGCGGGCGTGGGACCCGGACCCACGAGCCCGCCGGTGCGTTCGGTCGGAGTCGTTGGGCTCGGATCGTCGAACTGCGCGGTGCAACCGGGCCCCAAGTAATTGTCGACGACGCCGAGCCGGTACTCGCCTCCACCGGAGGCGTGAAGCACCTCGAGGGCGCGCCCGACGACCAGCGCGTGCTTGGCGCCGATGTGCGAGTAGCCGCCATACAAGTAACCAAAGGCTCCGAGGTCGAGCCGTGCGTCGGCGCCTGCCACCCACAAGTTGCCGTCCGGGTAGTCCACGACCGAGCTGGCGTAGAGCGTGTTCGGCTTGCTGACGTCGTAGGGGCGATCTTCTTCTTGTGCCCAGGCGTACAAGAAGTGCGCTGAGAGCTGCACATCTTGACCCTTGTTCAGGCCAACGTGACCGTGCCCCAGCATGGTGAAGCGCGAGTTGTTGAAGCTGCTCGGATCGGGACGCTTGCCGCCAACACCTTCTTCGACCCACAGCGACCAGGCTTCGTTCAGGTCGTACTCGACCCGCAGAGTTTCGCCGATCACGTGGGTGCGACCGAATAGAAACGTGTCGTATTCGCCCGCGTCGTACTTGCCGGCGGAGCCGTATTTGTCCTGCGAGGCGCCCACCTTCAGGCTCAGGCGCACGTTCTCGTAGCCCAAGTCGGGCGTCAGCGTCACGAAGGCTTGCCCAATGCCGTACTGGGTCTCCGGATCGTCGAAGCTCGCGTCGGTAAAGTTGTAGCCCTGCAGACCCACGGTGGCTTTGGCCCATGAGTTACCGATGCCAAAGAACATCTCGGCCCAGTCGCTGCGGTTGTGCGACGTGGATTGCCAGCTGAGGTATTGACCATCGGGAATGATGGGCGCGTGTAGCGTGAGGGAGCTCTGCCCGGCCGCCTTGTCGCTCGTGTCGAGCTCGCTCTGGTTGGGATCGGGCTCGGCTTTGGGGGCGGGCCGCGAACCGAGACCTAGCCGAAAAGGCACCCGAAAATAGCCGTGAAAGTCGGTCTTCCATTCTTTGCTGGTCTCGGCCGATTCGCGACCGCCGCGCGTGACCGGAGTAGCGGCCAAGCTGGTGCGCTTCGGTGGAGGTGAAGCAGCCGTCTCTGGTGCCGGCGCTTCTTGCGCCCGTGCCGAAACGCACACTGTCGAGGCGAATCCGAAGAGCGCGAACGCGCTGCGAAGTCTCACGGAGCCTCCGTGAGCACGCGGATGGCGTCGATGCAAAAATCGTAGGGCGTCGCAGAGGCCGCGTTGGTGAAGACCTGAAACTGCAAGGCCTCCACCTTGGTCGGGTCGAGCGGCGTCTTGACCATGACCCAGTTGCCCTGCTTTGCATCAGGCAGCGCAAACGTCGTCGTGCCCGGCACCTTCGCGTCGACGAAGTTGGAGTCACCCACGCCCGGCATGGTCAGGTTGATGCGAATGCGCGCTGGCGCGGTGCCGCTGATATCGGCTGAAAATCCGGTAATTTTAGCGGCGGCGAGATCGAACGTGCCCTTCTCGGCGGGCTTGCCGGGCTCGCCACCTTTGCTGTTCAAGTCCAGCGCTAGGCCCGCGCCCCACTGCGCCGCGAACATCATGTTCTCCACCTTCACAGCGGTGCCTTTCATGCACACGCGCCCAGCGTCGACCGACCAACCCGGCTTGGCATCGGCGCCAGTCAACGCGGGGTCGGGAGCCGTGCAGGGCAAGCCCGAAGGCGGATCACAGTCGCTGTACGCATAGAACGGGCCCTGAATCGCGAAGGCGTTGTTGTCGGGCGCGACGAAGCCTTCTGCGTCCCAGATGAGCTCGGTGCCAGGTGGTGCCGCTGCGTTCGTGCCGCCGCTCGAACCAGCCGCACCGCTGGTGCCAGCGCTCGCGCCAGCGTGTCCGCTCGACGAGCCAGCGATGCTGCTCGGATCGTCGGGCTTGGTTGGGCCGGCGCCGCAGGCAACGCTGGTCAGCGACACGACGCACATCAACACGGCCACCCCTCGCACGGAGCGCGAATCGTCCATGCTCGAAAGATGTGGAGCCGTGGCTCGATCGATCGGATTTTTTTGGGCGCGTGCTCGGCGGCGTTAGCGGGGCCTCGTCACTCCGGGTGACAGAGCAGCGCAATGTCATCGATCCAGAAGTCGAAATCTTCGACTGGATCCGCTTGAAAGCGCACGCCGTAGACCTCGGAAGTTGCGAGCGAGTCCGGGTGCGGCTCGCCCCAGCCCTCTTGCGACAGCTCTTTCCAAGTGAAGCTGTAGCGACGGAAGGCGGTGCTCAGGCTCAAATCGACGCCGAAGTAGTCGCTGCAGGTCGAATAGTCGACGAAGTCTTGGCACTTGCCGCCGCGCGGAGCAGTGGCCGAGTCAGTCACCGCAAAGCGAAGCGCGCTGGCGGTACCTGGCGCGCGGCGAGCCCAAAACGTGATGCCTGCGTAGCGCGACAGGTCGTACGCCTTCTGGTTGTACAGCTCGAAACCAATGCCAGCGCCCCACACCGTGAAGCCACCACCATGACTGCGAGCCGCGCGGTGGCTGCCGGCGCGCGCAGGCGTGAGCTCGCTCATGCTGAAGGTCTCGGCGTCGATCGAGGGGAACTGTGAGTCCGTGCTCTTGTCGTTGAACGCGAACCAGACGCCGCCGCGTTGCTCCACCATGTCGATGGTGCCGTCGCCATCCTCCATTCGATCGATGTATTCGAGGTCGGCGCCGCTCTTGCACAGGCCCGCGCGACGGGCAGCGCTGCCGGACACGTCCTCCGCGAGGCCGCCCAGGCGATGGCCGTCGTCACTGCAACCAAGCGCTAGGCCCAGCGCTACCAGCACCACCAACGCTTCAGCGCGCATGGTCCAGGTCACCGAGCGCCTTACGGAGCAGCGCTGCTTCGTGAGCCAGCGTGGGGCTAGGACGATTGGCGGCGTAAGTGTCGAGCGCTTGACGGGCAGACGCGCGGTCGCCCGCGGCCAGCGCTGCACGTGCTCGATCCAAGAGGCGAATTTCGGCCGCCAGCGAGGGATTGGCGACAACGGCTGGTGACGAAGGCCGTGGCTGGTCGAGCGGTGCGAAGGCCGCGTTGGCTGGCGCTGTGCGGCGCGGCTCGGGTGCGGGCGCGGGCAATGGCGACTCGGGCGGGAACGACGGACGACGAGCGCCGTGAAGCGGCGCCGCTGCCGCCTCAGGCGGCGCAGCGAGCGGATCTACGGTGAGGACCGGCGCAGGCGCGGCGAGAACGGTCGTGGCCTGCGTGGCGTCATCCGCGCCAGCAGCGCGCGCCGAGATGGGCACCGCCACGCGCTGCGGCGGCTCCGCGGCGACGAAATGATCGACAGCCGTGAGACCGAGCAACGTGACGAGCGCGCCACCCAGCACGCCCTTGCCGAGCGCCGCGACCGTTGCGCTAGCAGCGACGCTGGTTGCCGCACCGCCCGTTGCCGCCGTAGCCCCGTGCGTCACGGGCACGCTCGCCGCCAGAGCGTCGGCCGTTGACGAAACGATGCCGATGGCTAGCGCCGCATCGCGCAATGCCGCAGGGCGCGGCAACTCGGAGCGCCCTGCGCCGAGCAGCGCGCGCTCGAAGTCGTCGTCGCCGTGATCCAAGAGGCGCGGCAGCTCGGTCACGCCTCGCCTCCTTGCGCCGCACGGGCACGCAGTCGCTTGGCGCCGACCTGAAAAAGCTCTCGCGCGCGCCTGAGCCGCGACGCCACCGTACCTTGCTTGGTTTCCGTCACTTCTGAAATTTCGGGCACGCTCAAGCCTTCGAGCTCGTAGAGCACGAAGGCAGTGCGAATCTCTGCGGGCCAAGTGTCGAGTAGCTCGTCCAGCGCTTCACGCAAGCGTTTGTGATCGAGCAGCTGCTCGGCGGTGGGCTGCGGATCGTGCTCGGCCGCCAGCGCACGCTCGTCGACGACCTCGTGCGCTACGCGCCAGGTGCGACGGTAGTTGGCCGCAATGCGCACCGCGCAGGCGAGCAAGAACGTGCGCTCCGCTCCGACGTGCACGTCGCTCAACTTGCGCGACAGCACGATGAAAGCTTCCTGCGCCGCGTCATCCGCGCTGCCTTCGTCGACGCCTAGCCGCCGCAAGGTGCGCCACACCCCCGCGTAATGCACTCGGAGCAGCTCCGTCAGGCGCGGCGCGTCTTGCTCGCTGTACGGTTCCGCGACTGCGCGGGGCCGCGGGCGCGACTGCGTGACCTCACTTTGCCGCGGGGGGTCGTCCCCCGCTGCCGCCGGGGGGTCGACCGTTGCCGGTAAGCCCGCTCCCATGGTGATGGTCACCCTAGCTCAGATGTGGAGCTGGGCTCGAAACGATCAGAAAAAACGCAGCCCTAGCCCCGCGCTGAAAGCCAGCCCCCAAGCTGGCACCCGATGCAGCGTTTCGTCCGGCTCGACATAAAATCGTTCGCGCGTGAACGGGAGAGTAAACCCACCTTCCAATCCGACCCAGAGCGGCCTCATCAACTCATAGCGCGCCTGCAGGTCGATACCGGCGCTCGACCACACCACGGCCTTGGTGGCAGGCGCGTCGGTCGCGTAGCCGCTGCCTCGCAGCCGGCCAAGCTCCGCCGTCGCACAGAGCCGGAGGTCCAAGGCGCTGGCTGGCTGCACCCCGAGCGGGCAAGCCACCAAACGAGCCGTCGTCAGCTCCAGCTCGGCCGAACCGTGCGCGGCCGTGGCCGTGCCGCCCGCGGCCTCAGCGAGCAGCCCGATGCTCGGCTTCACGGCACCAGCCTCGTAGGTCAGCATCGCCCCCAGCGCCTGCCCCCACGCGAGGTTCGGAGTCGTCGCCGTCCGGGCGCTCAGGCGGTGCTCGGCGCGCAGACTCCAAGCAGCAGGCTTCGGCCGTGACTCCAAACTAGGCTCAAACTCCGGCTTCGGGCGATTGGGGCGCGCTTGCCCGGCCAGCGGATCCACCATCAGCGCTGCGATCAGCGCCATCGCGGCCTCCACCTCCTGACAGCTGACGCCCGGAACTTCTCGCACCGTGAGATCGCCATCGGGTTTGCGAACCGTCAGTTGTCCGCGCACGCCACCGTCATGGCGAAACGTTTCGACGATCAGCGTAATCGCATGCTCATCGGCGCGCGCCTTCCGGAGCCGCGCCGTGCGGCCTGTCAGCTCGGCCAAGAACGCGCTGGCGTCGTGGCAACCCGCCGAGGAGCTCCAAACGAGCCGAAACGGCTCAGCTGCAGGGTCCTCAGCGGTTTGAGAATGGGCTGGCGGAGCGTTGACCAGCAGCGCTAGCGCAAACCCGCAGCAGACCTGCCTCGAAACGTACCCCCGCAACCAGCGACCCGGCACGGCCGCAACCTACGCGAACGCTAGTCCCCTGACAATGCCGAGCCCCTGCTCGTGCGACAGCACGCGGCGTGGCGAAATGGAACCGCGCGGAATAATGGAAAGCCACCTACCGTTGCGGGCCCATGCCAGCACCTCGCGCCACCCGCTTCGAGCCAGCCGCCTATGCGGCGCTCCGCATCGTATCGGGGGCGCTGTTCTGGTTCCACGGCGCGCAAAAGATCTTGGGCTGGTTCGCAGTCAAGGCGCCTCCCGCGTTCGGCTCACAGCTGTGGGTCGGCGGCGTCATCGAGCTGATTGGCGGCGCGCTCATCACGCTCGGTCTGTTTACGCGCTGCGCAGCCTTCGTGTGCTCGGGCACCATGGCAGTCGCCTACACGCAGTTTCATTGGAAGCTCGCCCTTGGCGCTGGGCAGTGGCTACCCATCGTCAACAAGGGCGAGCTCGCGGTCGTTTACTGCTTCGTCTTCTTGTACATCTGGACTCAGGGACCCGGCGTCGCTTCTCTCGATAGCCTGCGCCGCTCCGTCAAGTAGCGGGCGCTGGCTGCTTGCGCACGTGGTACTGGTGTGAGGCGTCGACGAAGAGCTGAGCTTCTTCGATCAGCTCGTGCGCGCCTTGAGCCGTGACTGCGTTCGGGTCCAAGTCGTGAGCGCGAAACACGAAGTGGGCGAAGCGGCCGCCGGGCGAAGCCGCGTCGAAGGCGCCGCTATCGGCCAAACTACTGCGAAATTGGCTCAAAATGGCCGATGGTTCGTGAGTCAGCTCCGGGTGCAGCTCGCGCGTCAGCCCCTCGGCGGCGCCCAGCATCGCGCTCTGCGCGCGCCGCGCGGCGTCGCTCGGCTTGCCTTCGTCGAGCAAGACCTGCGCTTCGAAGATCAGCCGTTCGCTATTGGCGAGCGCAAACTGCGCGGGTGACACCACCTCGCCCGCGCACTCGCCAACGCCCTGATCGCCTGTCGTGTAAATGCGCGGGTCGCCCCAGTCGCGGTACAGCTCGGGCGCTTCTTCGAGACTGGGCACGTCGGTCAGGTCGCTGACGAGCGCTTTGACTTCTTTGCGGCCGACGCGGTGCGCCCAAACCTGAAAGGTTTCGCCCTCGGTGTGACTGGCGGCGTACGCGGCCGTCAGGCGATCGACGGCTTGGGGCACGCGCTTGGAAGGGATGGCGCCGATGGCCAAGCCGAACGTGCGCGCGTTGTTTTCCCATTGCCCGCCGACCACCAGCTGAAAATGCGGCACGCGGTGACCGTTGACGTTGCGACTTACCCCCAAGAAACCAATGTCGGCAACGTGATGCTGCCCGCACGAATTGAAACAGCCGCTGCATTTGATGTGCAGGTTGCGAGCGGCCGGCGGCGGCTCCGTCGCGACCGTCAAATGGCGCCTCAACTCGCGCGCCAAGCCGCGGGACGACGAAATGCCCAGCTTGCAAGTATCGGTGCCAGGGCACGACGTCACGTCGGTCAAACCGTTCGCGCCGCCGGCACCCAAGCCGTGCGCCGAAAGCTCGCTGAACAGCCGCGGCAAGTCTTCGTTCGAGACCCAGCGCAGGAGCAGGTTTTGCTCCACGGTCGTGCGCAAGGTGTCGCCCGTGTACTTGGCCATCAACGCCACGACGGCGCGCGCCTGCTGCGGGGTGAAGTCGCCGAGCGGCAACTGAATGGTGACGGCGGAGTAACCGAGCTGGCGCTGCGTATACACGTTGGTCCGCAGCCAGTGACGGTACTCTGGCGAACCGTCGCCATCCGGCGACTTGCCGGCCCCGATCCGGAGTGGCTTTTCATCCGTCTCGCGCAAACGCGACAAGAACTCGGTCCAGCGCGGGTCGGGCGTCAGCTTGGCGCGCTCTTCGAGCACCAGCCGCCGAAACTCGTCGATGCCCAGCTTCTTGAGCAGAAACTTCATGCGTGCCCGCGAGCGATTCGTCCGCTCGCCGAGCCGCGCAAATACCCGACAAACGGCCTCGGAGAGCGGCAGCAGCTCCGCCTCGGGTACGAACGGGTCGAACAGCTCCGCGGCTTGGGGAACGGGGCCGAGGCCTCCGCCCACGTAGAAACCGAAGCCGCGCTCGCGCTGCTCACCTGAAGTGCGAACGCGCGCGATGCAGCCAATGTCGTGAAAGCCCGTCAGCCCGCAGGCGTGCTGACTGCAGCCCGAGAACGCGACCTTGAATTTGCGGCCCATGTTCTGGCCCGCCTCGTGCCCCAAAAGAAAGAACGTCAAGGCGCGCGCGTAGGGCGACACATCGAAGCTCTCGTCGCGGCACACGCCAGCAATCGGACAAGCCGTGACGTTGCGCACCGAGTTACCGCACGCCTCACGGGTCGTGATACCCACGGCCGCCAGCCGCCGCATCAAGTCGGGCGTGTCCTCGATGTGCACGAAGTGCAGCTGAATGTCTTGGCGCGTCGTGACGTGCAGAATCTGGTCGGAGTACTCTTCAGCCAGCTCGGCGATCACGAGCAGCTGCTCGGCCGTGAGCTTGCCGAGCGGGATCTTGATGCGCTGCATGCCGGGCGCGTCCCACAGCGTTTCCGGCCCCTTCAACAGCGAGCCTGCCGGGTAGTCCAAGGTTTGCGCCTGCACACCGTCATGACGGTGACCGTTGTCGTAGCGTTGGCCGTAAGCGCCGCGGCGCAGACGGGTCTCGGCGAACAGCTTGTCGTCGAGCTTGCCGCGTTTTTTCAGCAGCAATTGTGTCTCGTAGACGTCAATTTCGCTCTCCCAGGCCTCGGGGGCCAGCCCCGCCAGCTCGTCTTCCCAGGTCTTTGTCGGCATGACTCGAGCAACCCTTGCCACTCGGCGACGACTTGGGACATGACATCCGTCATGGCGGCGTGGCGGGGCGGCCCGTAGCGTTTCGGCCCTGAGCACGCGGCCTGGTTGCCCTGGCGGTTGCTCATCCGGCTGTGCGCTAGGCTCTTCCCATGGACATGCGGTCCTTCCTCGAGCGATCTCCGCTCTTCGCCAACGTGGAGCCCGCGCTCGCTCGGCACTTGGCGAGCATCGCGACCACGCAGAGCTACAAGCGCCGTGAGCATTTGTGGCGCGCTGGCGACCAACCGCAGTCGCTGATGGTCGTGCGCAGCGGCTTGGTCAAGCTGGTGCGCGCAGCCGCGCATGGTCGCTCGGCCATTTGCGGACTGTTTGGCCCGGGCAGCGCGATCGGCGAGCTGGCGCTCATCAAGGGCATTCCGTTTCCAACCTCGACCATCGCCGCCACGGATCTCGTCGTCGTCGCCTGCATTCCCCGCGTCGAAGCCTTGGATGCCTTGCGCCGTGACGCCGCGCTCAGCCTCAACCTGCTCTGCTCGCTCGAAACGCGCCTCGCGCTCTTGCACGACAAGATCGACGTGCTCAGCGCCGGCAGCGTCGAAGCCCGCCTCGCCACCCTCCTGCTCAAATTCTACGAACAACTCGGCGACGACTTCGACGACGGCACCTCCCGCATCCCGGTCCCCCTCTCGCGCCAAGAGCTGGCGGATCTGGTCTCCACCTCCTTCGAAACCGCCATCCGCGTCGTGTCTCGCTGGGAGCGGGAAGGCATCGTCAGCACCGACGCCGACGGCTTTACCCTGAAGAACATGGCCGCCCTGCGCAAGACGAGCGGTTTGGCTTCGGTGACGAAGGGCGATGCCGAGGCCGAGCGGCTATCGGCTGACGCCGCGGGTCGCTGACGCGCACAGTGGTCGAGAAACTACGCAACCGCGCGCCCGGAGCGCCCGAGGAAGCCATTGCCCATGTTCGGGCGTGGCTCATCCGGAGGTTTTCCCATGCGTTCGCTGTTCTCCACGTTTGTTGGCGGTTTGGTATTGGTGCTTGGCGCAGGTTGCGCGGCTCGGCCGCCCGCGGCTTGGAACCTTCCAAGCGCCCCCACGGCCAGCGCAGCCTGCACGGGGTCGTTCAATGCTTCGCTGATCGAGAAACAGGCGGGGCCGGCAACGTTGCTGATCGCTACCGACAGCGGCGCGGGTAGCGGCTTCGTCATTCACGACGGGCAGGAGCAGCTGGTGGTATCGAACTATCACGTCGTGGCGTCCGGCGCGCAGCACGTGGCCGTGCAGACCACGGCAGACGGCGGGCAGCGCCGCGTTCCGCTCGAGGTGGTTCAGGTATCGCGCGAGCGAGATCTGGCGCTGTTGCGACCTTCCGCCAAGCTCAGCGATTCCAGCCTCCCCTTGAGTGCCAAGGTTCCCTCCATCGGAGCCAACGTGGCCGTGGTCGGTTACCCGGGCGTAGTGGGCAGTGCCCCCGCCATGACCTTCGAGCCCGGCACCATCACCGCGACGGAGCGTCAGCTCGACGCCATGAGCTTCATCCAGACCAACGCCAACATCAACCCCGGCAATAGCGGAGGGCCGCTGGTGGATGGTTGCGGTCAAGTCGTCGGCGTGGTCGCAGCGCGCCACAACGTCACCGAGCGCGTTGGCCTCGTCATCCCCGCGCGCGCAGTCAACGAGCTGCTCGCGCAGTACCACCAACCCAAGGCAGCCCCTGAGGCCGCCGCGCAAGCACAACTTCAACGCTTGTTCACAGAGGTCAAATTCCGGCGCAGTGACAAGGCCGCGCAGTTCTTCACACGACGCTTCGTGGAGAAGACGACTCTCGGCGAGCTGAATCGTTCGCTCGCGCAAGTCACCGCCAAAGCCGAAAAGTACAAGGCAGATCTACGCAAGAAAGGGCGCGACCTCTCCAAGCTCAGCGATGTCGAGATCGGCAAAGGCGTCGTGCCGCTGCTCACGCCCGCCGAACGCGAGGCGGCAGAGCTCGCCAACGCCGTAAACACCAAACAGCTGACCGGTATGGAAGCGGGCTACCGCTTACTCGCCGCGCACAGCGCCGACACCTTCGGCAACGTGGACGACCTCTGGGTCGAGAGCACCAGCGCCACCAAGGAAGGCTGCATCGAGGCCTACGTGACGGCCAGCGACAGCAGCCAAACGCGCCGCTACGTGGTCCACCTGCACCACGAAAACGGCGAGTGGTTGGTCGAGTTCGTCAAGCAGGCGCGCTGACGGGACGAAAGCTGCGCACCGTCGCGCGAGCTATTTGGCCTCGAGCTGCTTGCAGTCGCTGGCGATGTTGATCTCTTGCGTCGCGGGCTGAATCTTGACCGCCGACAGTACGCTCCGCTTGTCGTCTAGCAAGCGAATCTCGTCACCGTCGGAGGCGCGCTCCTCCGTCGAGGTGTTGCTGTTGAGGGTCGTGTCGGTGTCCGAGTCGCGTTCACGCTCGATGCGGAGCGGCATGGGCTTGCTGCAGCTGCTGTGAAGCCGAATGCGTTCGCGCTTGGGAGGCTCGGCTGGGACGGCGGCCGGTGCCGATGCCGTCTTGCCTGCTCCGGCTTTGGGTTGCTCTGGAGGGGTGCTCGGGGCTTCGCTCACGCTGGCGGCCTCAGCCGGTGCGCTCGCGGGGTCCCCGGCGGCGCTCGAAGGGTCAGCGGCGCCAGCCGGCGCGGCCCCGCCGCAGCCCCAAACCAACAAAGCCCCGCACAAAACCGAGTATTTTCCCATGGTGAGCCGGGATAACGTCCAGTTTGGGCGCCGGCTTAACCCGGGGTTGGAGACTGGCGCGCTCGCTACATATCGTACGCACAGCGAAAGCCGATTTGGCCGAGCGATAGCTGAGGGTCGGCGTGATGGCGGTAGTCGGTTCGGAGCTGCTCGGGGCCGTCCAAGAAGCCGCCGCCGCGCAGCACTCGCTCGAGGCCGCTCTGCAGCTGGGCGCAGTCGTCGCAGACCTTTGGGTAGCGATCGTACAGGTCGAGCGTCCACTCCCAAGCCGAGCCCGCGAAATCGAGCTGACCGAAGCGCGCCATGCCAGCGCGGTGCCCTCCGGCTGGTGCAAGCCGAGCAGCGCCGAACAAGGCTAGCTCGGACGATGGCTCGCCGTTGCCCCACGGATAAATACGCTGAGCCGCCCCACCACTGGCCGCGTACTCCCACTCTGCTTCGGTCGGCAGGCGTCCGTCGCTCCAAGCGCAGAATGCAAACGCGACGTAGTAGCTCGCGCAAGTGAGTGGGTAGTCTTCGCGGCCACCTGGTTCGTCGGTCCACGTTTCCCAGTCGTAGTTGCAGTGCAGGCTGCTGTTCAGAGACTCCTGGGTGAGCGGCAACGACCCGTTCCAGTCGCTTTGCCAACCGCTGCCCGCGATTGCAGGGTGCGCGCCAGCGCCCGTTTCGGGAGCGCCCGGAGAGAACTCGGCGTACTGGCGAAACCGCCCAACCGTCACCTCGAGCTCGTCCAGCTCGAAGCTCGATAGCTTCGCCGAAACCTGCGCGCCCTCGGGATCCAGCAAAAAGCTGCCGCCTTCGACCTCGCAGCGCCGATCGCCTGCATCTCCGCTGCAAGTTGGGGCGTCGCCAGTTGCAGCGCCCTCGCCGGAGTCGCCAGCGTGGCCCTCGTCACCAGCGCTGCTGCCGTCGCGGAGACCACCCGTTCCAGAGAGCCGATCCGGCAGTTCCGAGGCAGCACCGCCGTCTTCTCTCGAACCCGCGAGGGCGAGCGTGCGTTCGTCGTCGACCGAGCAAGCCAGCACGAACAACGCAACGCTCGCAGCAGCGCAACGAGAACGACTCACGCACGTCAACATCAAGCAGCTGTTTGCCACGAGCTCGCTCGGCGCTCGTGCAGTTCCGGTGACAGAGGCGTGAATTCTCGAGCGTTGGGGCAGCACCCAACGCGCTCAATCGTCGCGCGACGGTCGCCAAGATCTGGAGCAGACGTCACCCGAGCGCCCGCGCGCTTCGCTTACAAGGTCCGAGCGCGAGCCCCAACCGCGCAGGAGACCTCATGAACCATCGTGGACAGTTTCGGCCCTTGTTTTCTGCTGCCGTGACGGCAGCCCTCTTGGTTACCGCCTGCGGCGCTGCAGACGAGCAGGCGCCGAACGGCGAGGGCGCGGACAGCGAAAGCGTCGGCAGCATCGAGCTTCTGCTGTCGAGCGTGCCCGCGGACGCGGGTTGCTTGCAGGTGTCGGTGATCGGTAGCCGCAGCGTGAACAAGAGCTTCGACCTGGCTCCTGGCTCGAATCCCAAGCTTGCCATCAGCGGCCTGCCTGTCGGCGCCGTGAAGGTGGACGCCAACGCCTTCACCGAAAAGTGCTCGAAGGTCAAAGTCAGCAGCGTGCCGACCTGGATCTTGGAAAAGACCTTGACCACGCGCATCGACGATCTGGACGTGGCCAAGCTACTACTCAAGCTAGTCCGCAACGGTCGCAGCGAAATCACGGTCGACTTCGAGGCTCCGCCTTGGCTCTCGACCTCCGTCGCGCCGGTGGACCTGGCCATCATCGGCGACACGCCGTACGGCGCCGCGCAGATCGAGGACTTTCCGAATCTGCTCGCCGCCATCGACGCCGATCAGCGCATCAGCTCGGTCGTGCACGTGGGCGACATCAAGAACGGCAGCAGCCGCTGCGACGACGCCTACTTCGCGCAGATCTTCGCTGGCTTTTCGACCCTGACCATCCCACTCGTCTACACGCCGGGCGACAACGAGTGGACGGATTGCCATCGGGCCAACAACGGCGCCTACGACCCGCTGGAGCGCCTGGACGCGCTGCGCAAGGTCTTCTTCCCGGTGCCAGGCCTGGCGCTAGGCGGCGGCTTCAAGCAGGTCGCGACGCAGGCGGACGACGCAGGCTTCGAGAAGTTCGTCGAGAACCAGCTGTGGTTCGAGGCGGGCGTGGCCTTCGGCGCCGTGCACGTCGTGGGCAGCAACGACAGCAAGGTTGCCTGGTACACCGACGACACCACCGGCACCAAGGTGGACGACCCAGCGCGCCGCGACGCCGAACGCGCCGCGCGCAACGCTGCCAACCTGGCCTGGATTGATCGCTTGTTCAACCTGGCGACCGAGCAAAAGGCTGCCGGCGTGACCATCATCATGCAAGCCGACATGTTCGACGCCTTCTCGGTGGCCAACAACATCGCTCTCGACTCGTTCGACGCCATTACCCAGCGCATTGCCACGCGCGCCAAGGCGTTCGGCAAGCCGGTCTTACTGCTCGAAGGCGACTCGCACCTGTTCATCGCCGACAAGCCGCTCGAGAACGGCAATCCGCTGCACGGCGTGACCATCAGCGTACCGAACCTGACGCGCATCGTCGTGCAAGGTTCGACCACTGCGCCGCTCACCGAGTGGCTGCGTCTGCACGTCGACGCCTCGACGCCCGCCGTGTTCACGTGGGAGCGCAACGCCCGCTGATCGCACGCCGCCAACTGACGCAGCTGGGCTCACTGGTCGCGTTCTCCGCCGTTTTTGGCTGCGGAAAGCGCGACCAGGCGGCCGTGCTGTCCGCGCTGATCACCGACGTCGTGCTCGGCATGGCGCGCGACATGCGTACCGAATCTGGCGCGCTACACGCTGCGTTGCGCGCGCTCTCGAGGCAGCCCAGCGCCGAGCACCAGCGCTCCGCGCAAGCAGCCTTCACGCGGGCGACGCTGGCGTGGAAGCGGGCGTCGACGTTTCGGGCAGGGCCATTCGTCAGCAGCCGCGCCTTTCAACGCGCAGCCTTCTGGCCGGCTCGCCCCCAATCGATAGACGAGGTGCTCGACTCACCCGAGCCAATCGACGAGCCGCGAGTCGAAGCGCTAGCGGTCGACGCGCGCGGCCTCTACGCGCTCGAGTATCTACTGTTCCATGCCGATCATGCGCGCGGCATGGCCGTTTCGAGCGACCAGCGAGGGGCTCGGGCTCGCGCCTACGCGCTCGAGCTGGGCGCCAACGTGCGCGGCTACGCCGACCGCGTGCAGCGCTCCTTGGGCGACGGGCAAGACTACGCAAAGCAGTTCGCTGGCAGGTACCAAGCCAGTCTCGACACCTTGGTCGCACAAGCGCTCGATACACTCTCGGTCGCGCTCGGCAAATTCGACCGCATCGAGCGCGCCCGCCGCGAAAACGTGCCCTTGCCAGCGGCGGTCGAAGGCTACTTCAGCGGACTTTCGCACCAGATCGTGCTCGCAATCCTGACCGGCACGCGACTGCTCTACTCGGGCGGCGGTAAGGGCGGCCTCAGCGAGCTCGTAGCCGCCGCGTCCCAACCCATCGACGACCACGTGCGCCAAAGCTTCGACGCAGCCGAGCAGCAGCTCCGTGCGCTCGGCATGCCGCTCGAAACCGCGCTCGACGAGCATCCCAAGCGCTTCCACGCCGTCGCAGTCGCCATCCGCGAGCTACGGCACGTGTTGGAAGTCGAGATGCAGAGTGCGCTTTCGGGCTGAGTCACCAGTGTGCCGAGTCCGTAGATGTCCGAAGAAGTGTCTTCGGCACACTAGGCAATTCGCAGGGCGAATTGGCTCTGGGGGTGAATCGCCCGGAGGGCGAGTGGGGCGCGAGGCGCCCCTCGAAGACAGGACTAGGGGCCTGAAGCTGCAGAGCAGCTCGCCGCGCAGCGGTGCTCCGCAATTCTGAGAAGAATTGCGAACTCAGGACACTAGCCTACTTGTGAGCTCCTGCGCGGTGGTGACATCATGTGCCAATGGCCGAAGAGGACGCGGGGGCGCCAAGCGGGACAAAGCAACAGCTCTTCTTCGTGGAGCTGACCTTCGAGCTCAACGACAAGCGCACCGCCGTTCGGGCGCAATTGTGGCTGGATACACAATCTTCCACGGAGGTCCTGGCAGGCGTTGAGTTCGACGGCTGGGATGCCGAATCGGGTTCGGGGCACGGCACAAGCCCGCTCGAAGCCTTGAGTGGCGCCTTCAGCTCGGGCGACGCCATTCTAGACTCAGCCCGTGCGTCGGGCGTCTCGGTATTGCGCTACGAGCACGGCTGGGGCTTCCAACCGTTCGGTACACTGGCGGACGAATTCGCTTCCGTGCTGCGCGACTACGGTCCCAAGCCGGATGCCGAGATCGTCTCGGGCCCAACGCCGAGCGATTCTGGCGAAGTCATCTTTCGAGTGCGCGTCGAAGACCGTGAAGTCAACGTATTGATCACGATCGACGGTCTTGGTTGGCGCACGGGCGACAACCTCGATGATTGGAGTGTCGGCTCGCGCTTGGTCGATGAGTTTCTACGGGACCGAGACGAAGAAAAGCTCGCGTGGTGCAAGCAGGCAGCCCGTCTGCGTCGAGCCGCAGGTGGACCTCGCTCCTACGACTCTCCGCGTCTGCCGGAGGTGACGGTGGTTGGCGAGCCCATCTCAGGGCGGCATTTCGTCGAGCTGGTCATTGGCGGTACGGGTGTCAACCACCGCATCCTGTTCTCACACCGTGGCGCAGTCATCGACGACTGCGAGCACTGGCCTAGTCTCTCGGAACCCGCTCGCATGGCCGCATT
>DATAKF010000102.1:0-11594 GCA_036261775.1 Polyangiaceae bacterium
GAGCTGGGCGGGCACCCCAACGGCCTCATCACCAGCATGGCCGACAACATGATCTACGAGCGCGCGGTCCGCCGTTGGACCAGTAACTATGCGGGTGACATCTTGATCACCGGCGAGCTGGCAAAGATCGACATCGCCATGCCGGGCAACGGCGTCGAGGGCAGCGTCTACGTCGACGGCGTGTTGCGCTATTCCAAGACCATTGCTGCAGACGACGCCGGTGGCGAGAGCTATGAAGCAACCGGAACCGTGCAGGTAGGCTCGACGGTAGATTTCGTGCTCGATCCGTACGAAAGCGACGACCGTCACGATCTGTCGCGCTTCACCGGCGTCATCACGCGCATCGAGCGCACCACTACTGAGTGAGCGCGCATCGAGCGCACGACGACTGAGTGAGCCTGTCGCGACTCGTCGCAACGACTCTGGTTTACTGTTCGACGATCTCGCGCAACTGGCGGGCATAGAGCCCGCTCGGGTAGCGCGCCAGGCTGGCTCGAGCGCGCTGCTTGGCGGCCGCAACCTTGCCCATCGCCAGCAGCGACTGAGCGGCGATCAAATCTGCTTCGGCGCCGAGGCGACCCTTGGGGAAGTCGCGGCTGTGGTCGGCGGTGAGCTTGAGCGCAGCTGCGGGGCTCGAGCCGACGAGGCCGCGCGCCTTTTCGAGCAGCTCTGCCTCTTCCAACCGCGGATCGAGCTTGAGCTTGGGCGTGCGCTCGGGCGACAGCGACGTGGGCAGCTGCAGCGCCGGCAACGCTTCGACCGCGACTGGCGCGGGACGCGGGTCGACCGTGACCTGCGGCGCGACGGCAGGCGCGGGCGGCGGCAGCACGACGTGCGCGTCGTGCTTACTGGCGATGGCGTGCACGGCGTAGCCGCTGGCGCCGCCGATGGTGGCGACGAGCGCGCCTTTGAGCAGCAGCGAGGTCCACGCCGAGGTGACTGGCAAGGTCGCAGTCTTTGCGACGCCGATCGCCAAGCGATAGCGCACGGCTTCGGTAAAAGCAGGCGGCGGGGCAGCCGCGGACAACAAGTCCGCCGCGCCGCGGGGCGCGTCTCCGCCCGCTTCGAGCCAGCGCACGGGGGTGTTCACGACTTGTTCTCCATCTGTCCGGGCCCGAGTCTAGTTAATGCTCGAGCGAAATATTTCCTTGCACGGTAGAGACGAGAATACACCGTGCCGAGGGGTGCTCCAACACTCTCCGCGATCTCTTCGGAGCTGAGGCCTTCGAGCTCGAACATGACGAACACCACGCGGTACTCGAGTGGCATGGTGTCCAAGATCCGCTCCAACTGTTTCGCCTGGCGAGCAGTCACTAGCTGCCGTTCAGGGGAAGGCGTTTGGGAGCTGACCGACTCGAGCTCCGACCAGTCCGGCACTAGCTCCTCGCGGCGAAAATGCGCCTTACGCCGGTAGCCTGCCGCAACCCGGAAACAAATCTCGTACAGCCAGGTCGTGATCGCGGACTGCCCGTTGAAGGTGTGCAGCCGGCGGTGCACGACCAGAAACACTTCTTGGTACACGTCCTCGACCAGGGGCGGCCGAACGCCCATGCGGTGCAGGGTGCGCCAAATGAACTCGCCGTGGCGCTCGTGTACCTGCGTGACCGACAGAAGCGTCTCGTCTTCCGCTGCTTCTTTCGCAGATTCGGTTACGCGGGGGATGGCGTTCTGTGCTCCACGCATGGCCGTCACCGCGCGGCCGTCAATCGAGACGTAGGCCAACGCCCACGAACCCTTCGACCACCGCAGGTCCTTGTTCATACACCGTTCTGGTCGGGGTGGGGGAAACCGCACCGCGGCTCGCGTCGACTTGAAAGCGATGGCGGACGAACGGAAAGACAGCAGCCGCGCCAGCTTCCAGGAAGGCTCGTCCGAACAAATGCTGCCGCACCCCCAGCTCGCTCGAGGCTGCCCACCAAAAGTGGTCCCCTGGTTGCTCGGGGCGCGGGTCGTAGACGACCGAGTGAAGCGCGCCCGCTCGTGCGCCAATGCACGACCAAACCTGAGGGTCGTGAACGCGCGCCCACAAGCAGCCAGAGGCGAAGGCCGAGCTGACACCAAAGCCCACGTGGGCATCGGCGCTTTGCAGCTCGTTCTCGGGGTAAAAAATGCCTCCAAAACTGGCTCCTACCAGCTCACCGCGCAGCGTGACCGCGAGCGCCGTACCCAGCGCGTTCGTCGGTAACAGGTTGGGAGAAAACAGTAGCCGCAGCGAAGCCTCCCCGTGCAACGACGGCTTGGGCAGCGGTGGCGGCGGCGCTGTGGGTGGTGGCGGGCAGACTGGCTCTACCTTTTGCACGACCTCGGGAGGCAGCTCCGGCGCGATCGCCAGCGCGACCGCCAGGGCCACCGACTTGCCGAGGTCCGCACAGTCCGCCGCTTCGCTCTCGATCAGGCGCGCCTGATCCGAGTCGCTGACGTCGACGCGCAGATACAGCTTGGCTTGCCAGCCCGTCTCGGTACGAGACAATACGATGTCGATGCCGCGCTCGCCCTCGTCCGAGAACGGATTGCGCCCCAGGCGCTGCGTCACGTCGCGCTCGATCTGCAGGGCCGACGGACAGCTGCCCGCGCCATCGGCGCGCACCAGCTGCAGGCGATACGTCGCGCCAGCGGCTTGCGCCGCTTGGGGCGCGCCCAGCGCGGCGAGCAATGCCGCCCAACGCAGCGGGCGCTTCAGCCTGACCCTCGATGGTGCGGGTGCGCTCAACGGTTCGGCTCCTTTGGCCCCGCGGGGCGCAGAGTTGGCTCTCTAGCCGACAAACTGCTGAAGTCAAACGGTTGACCAAATCTCACCTGTAAGCCGACCCAAAAATGGACCGACCCGAGCGCCGCCCGCAGCTGGCCAGGCGGCATGGCTTGAGACAACCGGGCTAGCCGGTGAGGCCCGCGAGCGGGCCGCTGTTGTACTCGGCGTGACCGTACGTGGTGCGCGTGTCGCCGAAGAGATTGAGGATGGAGACGAGCAGGTTGTTGTGGGCCTTGCCGCCGAACTCGAGCATGCGCCCACCCTTCAAGCCGCCGCCGCCGCCCGCCAAGATGAAGGGCATGTTCTTCTTGTCGTGCGTGGGCGGGTGCCCGAGCTCCGAGCCGAAGAACACCACGCTTTCGTCCAGCAGCGTGACGCCGGGCGCCACCTCTACCGAATCCATGCCCTTCAGCAAGTAGGCGTGCATCTCGGCGTACCACTTGGCGATTGCCTCGCACTGCGTCGGCTGGAAGCCGCCGTCGTGCTGGTAGAAGTGGTGATGATCCTTGAGGTTGAGCCAGGGGAAGGTGTGCTTGGCTTCGGTGTCGGTCCACTGAAAGTGCCCGACTGACGTGAGGTTGCAGGCCATGGCCATCACCATCATGTCCATCATGAACTTGCCGACCGTCGGAATCATCGAGTCGCTGCTTTGATCGATGATTTCGCCAGCGTTACCCGACTGCAAGCCGGTGGTGGGGTTGTAGCCCTTGGTGTCGACCCGGGTGGGCGCCTTGCAGATGCTGGTCGCCACCACGCCGGTGGTGAGCGACGACTCGATGTCACGCAGCTTGGTGAGGTGATTGTCCAGCTTGGCGCGGTCCGCCGCGCCGAGGCGGTTCTTGAGCGCGTCGTAGCGCTTGTCGACGTAGTCGAGCACCGACTTGCGGCGCGCAATGCGCGCGTCCGCCGCGCCGGTGCCGCCGCCCATGCCGGGCTCCAAGGTACCGAACAAATCGTCGAAGATCTGCTGCGGATCGAGGCGCGGTGGCAGCGGCGTGATCTTGGCCGAGTCCTCGAAGGTGGCCGAGTTGATGGGCGAGAGCAGGCCGTGGCTCTTGCCGGTGGCCCAGCGCACGCCGAACTGCAAGCTACCGTGCGGCTTTTTGGTCGCCGGGTCCTTCTGGAGGCGCGTCGCGATGACCTGATCGATCGAGGCGTACGAGCTGTAGTCCTTCGGCGAGCCCGTCTGCTTGCTGCCGGTCAGCCACCCGATGATGCCAGCCTGGTGCTGCTCACCCACCGCGCAGTCCATGTTCAGGCCCTTGAGCACCAGCATCTTGGCCTTGTGGGCCGCCATGGGCGTCAGAATGGAGCTGCTGGTCGGGTCCGTGGCGCTGGGCCAGAACTTTTCGAGCACGGTGCCGCCAGGCTGGTACACGCTCAAGAAGCGCTTGGCCGGAGTACCGGCAGCGTGCGCCTCTTTGTCGTGCCCCATGATTTCGAGCCAGGGCAGCGCGATGGCGATGCTGCCTGCGCCACGTAGCACGGTCCGTCGGTCTAGCTTGAACTTGCCCATGAGATTCATTCCGGCACCGCCGGCAAGGTGAGAAACGCTTCAGACTGAGTGAGAGCGAGGAGCAGCTCTTGAACGTTGTAGTTCTTGGCCTTGAACTGGGTGCGCACGCTTTCGACGCCGCACGACTCGGCGTCGGACAACGTGCGGCCGTAGCCGAAGTTCATCCAGTGCGAGGCGAAGCAGTTCTGGACCTGCTCGGAGCTGGCCAGGGCGGCTTGCAGCTCGAGCGGGCCGTTGAACTTGCCCAACATCGCCACCTCGCCCGAGGCGTCGATGGTGACGTTGTTTTCGGTGTCACGCCATTGGCCGATGGGGTCGAAGTTTTCTAGCGCGAACCCGAGTGGATCCATGTTCACGTGACAGCCGCGGCACACCGGGTTGGAGCTGTGCGTGGTGTAGCGCTGACGAGCTGTCGCCGCGCTGTTCGGATCCGGCGGCGTGACCATGGCCGCGATGTCCCCAGTGGGCTTGGGGATGACTTGGCACATCAGCTTTTGCACGACGAAGGAGCCGCGCACCACCGGGTTGGCGTTGTTGCTGTGGATGGGTCCGGCCATCACACCGGCTTGCGTCAGTAGGCCGCCGCGGTGTGTGCTCGGGTCGAGCGCCACCTTTTGGAACGCGTCGCCGGTGACGCCGGTCAAGCCGTAGAAAGCCGCCAGTTCCTGGTTGACGTAGGTGTACTTGGCCGTGAACATGCCCGGCCAGGTGCCTGGGCCGTCGAAGATCTCGTTCTCGAGGAACGTCTGAGTCTCCTGCTTGAGCAGGGAGCCGATCTTCGAGCTGAACTTCGGGAAGAGAGCGGCGTCGCGCTCGAGCGCGGCGAGCGACTCGATGGGCAAGAGCTTGTTGAAGAAGAAGCGCACGACCTCGCGCGCCTTGGGGTCAGCCAGCAGGCGCTGCGCCTGGGTGCGGACGCCATCGGGGTTGCTGAGCTGACCCGAGGCCGCCGCGGCGCGCAGCGCGTCGTCCGGCGCCGAGCCCCAGAACAGGAACGACAGGCGCGAGGCCATTTCGTCGCCCGTGGGCTGCTTGACGTCGGTGCGGCCAGCGACGCCGACGCCGAACTCCGGCTTGTACAAGAACTCGGGGCTCTGAAAGATGGCTTCCAGCATCGCGGCGACGCTGGTCGGAAAGTCGTTGGCGGCGCGCACGGTGGTGAACAGCGTGACCAAGCCGTCGGCCTCACCGGCGACGAGCACGCGGCGCCAGGCCTTGGGCGTGAACGTCTCGGCGATGGTGCGGGCACATGCGGTCTCGGACGCGGCGTCGGTCACTTGCGTGGCGCACGGAGCCAGCGCGCCGATCTTGCCGGGCGCCGTCGCGGTCGCCGCAATGGTCTCGGCCACGTTGACGTACTGCTCGACCAGCGCCGCGACGACCTCTTGCGCGTCGGCGTCGTTGCCGAAGCCGTTGCCCAGCTCTTCGCTCGGCAGCGCGTTGGCCGGATACGAAGCGTCGGCCAGCAGGTCGCGCGCGACGTTGTTGTATTCGAACCGCGTCAGGCGGCGCATGGGCGCGCGCATGGTGGCCGCCTTGCAGGCAGCGGGCGGCACGACGCCTCCTCCCACACCACCCACGGCGGTGCCGCTGCCACCGGTGCCGGTGCTGGACCCGCCGGTCCCGGGGGTGACCGGGTTCGTTTGGTCGATTTCCCCTGTGCAGGCGCTCAACGCAAGCGTTAGGGCCAGCGCGGAAAATGGCTTTGTTACTGCTGCGTGCATGACCACGTTTCATTAATGCGCGCGGGCACTGGGAAACTTTCCGCTTTCCATGGGCATCAGCGCCGTAGTGAAAGCCGTCCGTTCAGCGCCGAAAAATGCGCGCAGCCGAACTTTTGAGTGTGCGCGACGCGGACCACCAGAACCAGCGCAGAGCCCACACCGCGCACAGATGTATGCGAGCGGCGCTCCGGTTTACGGACGTGGACCTACACCGCGCGTGTCGCGCCAAATGCGCACTTTTTGGCGCCAAAGTTGACGCGCAGTTCGGCGTGATACACTCCCGCCGCCGTGAAAGTTCGCCTGATTAGAGAGCAACGCTTCGAGGCTGCCCACCGCTTGCCGAAGGTGCCGCCCGGGCACAAATGCGCTCGCCTACATGGGCACAGCTTCAAGGTCGAGCTAGTCGTCTACGGTCCCGTCAACCCCGACACTGGTTGGTTCATCGACTATGGCGAGCTCGATGCGCTCTGGCAACCACTCCAGGATCAACTGGACCACAACTACTTGAACGACGTGCCAGGGCTCGAGAACCCGACCAGCGAAAACCTGGCCCACTGGTTGTGGCAAAAATTGAAGCCTGGCTTGCCGTCGCTGGAGCGCATCATCGTCCACGAGACGTGTGACGCTCGCTGCGAATACGAGGGAGGCTGAGGCATGTTCGCGAAACTGGTCGAGCTCGCGTTCATCGGCTGTGCCGCGCTGGGAGTGTACGGCTTCGTGACCGCCGCCAAAGACAGCGAGACGCGCCGCTCGTGTACGTCACTGTGCGCCTTGCAGCCGGACTACGCCGCGCGGAACCGCTTGGCACCGGACTTCGAGCTGCCGTCGATCAACGGCAACAAGGTGAGGCTGTCGAGTTACCGCGGCAAAGTCGTCATCCTCAATTTTTGGACGAAGACGTGCCGCCCGTGCCTCGAAGAAATGCCGTCCATTGCCGACCTGGCCAAGGCGCTGAAGGCGCATCCCAACGTCGCGCTCGTCACCATCACGACGGACGAAGACGCCAAGGACGCGCGCGACACCATGAAGAGCGTGCTGGGCGGCGGTGATCCGCCGTTCGAGGTGCTCATCGACGCCGACTCCAAGATCGTCGGCGACAAATACGGCACCAAGCTGTTCCCCGAGACATGGTTCATCGACGGGCAGGGCGTCATCCGCGCGCGCTTCGACGGCGGGCGCAGCTGGGCCAGCCCGATGATCATCGATCTGGCTCAAAGCTTGAGCAACCCGGTGCAGTGTGAGGTGGCGTTCGACGCTCGCAAGCCGCAGGGGCCGCAAGCCAGCCTGTGCGGCGAGTTCACGCCTGACTCCGAGTGAGCGCGAGCAGGCCCGATGAAGCAATTCGTGTGTCGCTGCGAAGACGTGACGCTCCACGAGCTGCTCAGCGGCATCGAGCGCGGTCACCGCGACATCGAATCACTGAAGCGCTACACCGGCTTTGGTACCGGTCATTGTCAGGGCAAATGGTGCCTGGCAACCTGCGCGCGCATCTTGGCTGAGCAGGGCGGTGACCCGGGTCAAGGCATCACGCCGCGCCCGCCGTACCACCCCGTGTCGCTGGCGGAGCTGGCAGGAATTGACCCCGACTGGGGCTGAGCCGATGGAAAAACTCGAGAAGAAGCTGCTGAGCGGCATGGCCCGTGCCTCCGCCGACTTTCGGATGTTGGAGCCGGGCGACCGCGTGATGGTCGCGGTCAGCGGCGGAAAAGACTCGTACGGCATGCTCTACCTGCTGCGCGAGCTGCAGAAGAAAGCGCCGTTCGAGTTCTCGCTGTTCGCGCTCAACGTCGACCAAGGGCACCCCGGCTTTCCGAGCGAGGTGCTGCCGCAGTACTTCGAAAAGGAAGGCTACGACTACGTGATCGTCAAAGAGGACACGTACTCGGTCGTCACCGAAAAGATCCCCGAGAGCAAGACGTACTGCTCGCTGTGCTCGCGGCTTCGGCGCGGCATCTTGTACACGCAGGCGCAGAAGCTGGGCGCCACCAAGATTGCGCTCGGTCATCACCGCGACGACGTGATCGAGACTTTGATGTTGAACCTGCTCTACGCAGGGCAGCTCAAAGCCATGCCGGCGCGCCTGCGCTCCGACGACGGGCGCAACGTCGTGATTCGCCCGCTCGTGTACGCCTCCGAAGCCGAGCTGGCAGAGCTGGCGGCGCTCAAGCAATTTCCGATTATTCCGTGCGACCTGTGCGGCTCGCAAGACAACTTGAAGCGCAAGCAAGTCAAAGACCTGCTCACGACGCTCAACGACCAAAACCCCACGGTGCGCGCCAACGTGTTCGCCGCGCTCGGAAACATCCGCCCCTCGCACCTCTACGACGTCGAGCTCCGCCGCCAAATGGGCGTGGACGAAGCGCAAGAAGAGGCGCCAGGTACCGGCGTCGCCAGCAACGTGATTCCGCTGACAGCGTTACGGCGCTAAGCTCACACCTGGAACCTACGCCGCCCCGCGGTGTCGAGTCAGGAGATGAGCGCCGCCGTGAAGCCGTCAGCCGGAGGTGATGCGACGGCGTTCCTAGCTTCACTGGGCCTCCACGTCGCGCTGCTGGCGGTGCCGCTGCTCGCGACCTTGCACCACCGCCCAGCGCCGCCCCGACCCGACACGCTACCGAACAGCGTCGCCATGGTCGGCAATTCTATCGAAGTCGACGCCCCTACGCCCGAAGTCGCCGCTGCGTCCGCCGCCGCAGCGGCCCCCGCGGCGGAGCCGGAGCCCGAGCCGGTCGATGTGAAGTCCCTACCCGAAGCCGCTCCCGCGCCACGCGAGCCCCCGCGCGCAGCTCGCAAAACCCCGTCAAAGCCAAAGTCGCCCTCCGCGTCCTCGGAGGCGTCCGGCGCCGTCGCGCCGTCCCAACCTTCAACGACTGGCGCTCCCGCCGCCGGCACCTTCGGACAAGAAGGCCTAGCGCCTGGCGTGCGGCGTCTTGGTTACGCCTTCGCTCGAGCGATTCCAGTCGCGACTCCGAGCGATAGCGCCTGGCGCGAGCTGCCCGCGGGTCACGTGGGGACTATTCGCATCGAGCTCACGGTCGACGACGGCAACCGCCTGGGTCCGCTCAAATACTGGCACGCGCGTCCCGGCGAGCCTGAACCGCCCGCAGTTCTTCAACGCATGGTTGAGCGCACGCTGATCTTGCTGCGCGCCGGGCAGTTCGCGCTCTCTGGATCGAATGACACAGGTTCGGAGCGCATCACCATTGACGTCACCCTTCGCGACGAAGCCGCCGATGAAGAAGGCGCCCCGGTCGTCGTGCAACTGACCCACGAGGCCGCCGCGCTCGGCCACCCCGGCAGAGCCTACTTCCGCTACGGCACAGGTCGCGCTGTCGAAGCCAAGATCACGATCGTCCACTCCGGCAACTAGTCGCGTGCGCCGGGACGCCCTTCATCGCGCGGAAAATCACTTCGCATGCGAAGTCATTCCGCCATTTCGACGTCCACTTCTACAGAGGAAATGAGGCCGAAGCACCGGGTGTGATGTCGATGAACTTCAAGCCATCTCCGCCCCAGCCCTTGCCTGCAGCAGCGCAGGGTCGAAATCATGCCTGACGTGCAGCTTGCAACCGCCTACTTCCAGCACCATGTGGCTCGTTGGCGGCGTCTTGGTCGATTGCGCCGGCACGACTCTCACGAACACCGGGGCGCTCGTCGCCGGCGCCGCCGCTTTCATCCACAAGTACGCAGTCGACGCCGTCGCGCTCACTCGCTCTCCGTCGCCCGAACCTCCGCGATGAACTGCTCCCGCTGCCAGCCGAATACCGTTTGCGCATGCCCCCTCTTTGATCGCTGCAGCGGCGACCACCCGAGTGGGAGCAACGCATCGGTTACTCAACGTAGGTCTAGGGCTTCGCAGCGGCTGCTACCGAGGCGCGTCTCGGCATGCGTTTCATGTTGGCTGGTGGCTGCCGCGCGGAGGTGAAGCCGTAGTCCGCACTCGGCGAGCGCTACCGCTACCGCTACGGCGGGCCGATCAAGCCGGCAACCGCATGCGCGCCAGCACCAGCCTGGAGGTCGACGCTCGCTCCGAGCAATTCCTTCCCTCAGGAGCAAAGACACGATGCGCCCGAGGGAGTCGCCGAAGGCGGTCGTTCGCCCGCCCGCCTTGATGCGCGGATGAACAGCCCGCGCTTCAGTCACGCATGCCTCGTGGAACGGCGCGGCTGAAGCACTGATCGCCTTGCTGTTGGTTTCGGGCTCAGAAGAAACCCATCCAGCCCCAATTGCCGATCGCGCAGCCGTTGCAACGCTGATACGCCGTAAACGTGGGGCCGGTCTGCGGCTGGAAAAATAGACCCGGATCTTCCCCAGACCACCAGCTGCGCGTGCAGTATGCCACGCGATTGTCGCCAAAGGCGCAGGCAGGGCTGCTCGCACTCATGTAGAAAATGAAGAGGTTGTCGGTGCCCTCCCCGCCGATGGTGTTCTTTTTGAAACAGATGGTGTTCGACCCCGCGAAGCTACCCGAGGGCGACGACGACAGCCACATGTCAGCGTCGCTGCAGGGGTCGCTCCCACCACCGACCACGTCGCCATAGTATAGCGTCTGCGCCCGGACGCCCGGTGCCGATGGCTTCGTCCGCACCGGCTCGCGAACTTGCGGGGGCAGCGATTCGCCGCGTTCGAGCGCTGCGGTCGCCGCGATCTTTCGGTCTAGCGCGGCTTGGAATGACCCGGCCGGGGCCAGGATTGTCTTTTGTGTGAACGTACCATCTACCTCTTGGTACCCCCACCGGTCAGGATAGTTGTCGCCTCGGCGTTCTGTGAGTTGGGGCAAGGAGCAGGATGACGGGTCGATATTTCGGTCACGCACCAGAGGAGCTGAGGTCGGCGGCGGTGCAGCGGTATTTGACGTCGGATTTGACGCTGGAGGAGGTGGGAGCGCAGTTTGGGACGACCCGGGGCAACGTCTGGCGCTGGGTCAGAGCAGCAGGGAGCCAAGCATTGGGAAAGAAGAGCAAACGACCAGTTCCTCCTACGACACCGGACGGTCGAAGCAGCGAAGAGAAGTTCCGTCTCTTGGTGGAAGCGTCGAAGCTGTCAGAGTCGGAGCTGGGCGAATTTCTGCGGCGTGAAGGGCTCCGGGACGGCGACTTAGAGCGCTTCAAGGCGGAAGCCATGGGCGGGCTGAGCGGTGCGGCGCATAGCCCGGCCGACCAACGTCGCATCCAAGAGCTGGAGCGCGTCAACGCGAAGCAAGAGAAGCGGCTACGTGAGGCCGAGGTGTTGCTCGAGCTCCAAAAAAAAGTCCAAGAACTCTGGGGGGCAAAGGACGACGACACGACGAAGGGCTGAGAACCGAGGTTATCTCGCTGCTGGACGAGGCGGTCGCTCGAGGTGCACGCGCCGAGGCAGTATGTGCCCTGTTGGGAGTGTCGCTGCGCACGATTGAGCGGTGGCGGCGGCGACCCAAAGACCTGCGAAGGGGCCCGAAAACAGCCCCGTCTCATCAACTGAGCGAAGCTGAAAAGGGCGAGATTGTGCGCCTCTCCAACGAGCCGGCGTATCGAAATCTGAGCCCCGAGCAGGTGGTGGCGAAGCTCGCGGCTGAAGGCGTTTATGTGTGCTCCGAGCGCTCGCTGCGTCGCGTGCTGGCCGAGCG
>DATAKF010000332.1:0-1580 GCA_036261775.1 Polyangiaceae bacterium
ACGGACCGTCGGGCACGGGCACGGTACGGGCACGGGCACGTTTACGGGCACGCGCGATCCCCAATTTAGGGACACGACCTAGCACTACTCAGTCACTTTCTTCATGGCGGAATAAACAACCTCACCGCGAGGCCGCAGCGTGGGCAAGGCGTAGCGAGATGGAGCAAGAGCTGCCGACGAATCGCCGGTAGCGTTGCTGGGCGGTGACCGTCGCCGCTACGCCGCAGATTTATTTTCGCGCAGGCGTTCCTGCTGAAGGAAAGCGAAGCAGATCAGAGTCATCAGCGCGTGATTGTGGAGGCCTCGCCAGGAGCGCCCTTCGAAGTGGTCGAGACCTAGCTCTTCCTTGAGCTGTTGGTGGGCTTGTTCGCAGGACCAGCGAGCCTTGATGGCGTTGGCGATTGTCTTGAGGGAGGCGTTGGCCGCGTGATTGGTGAGATGGTACCTGGTCTCAGTTGCGGAACGGCGCTCCGCTACGAGCCAAACTTCGTCGCCAGGCAAGTGAACGCGGTCGGTAGTTTCAGGGCCATCGGCAGCGCGCACGCGAACAGCGCAGAAGTCAGCCGCCAGCGGCCCCTTCGTCCCATCGCGCCACGAGACGCGACGCCAAGCTTTCGCTGGCAACTGCGCGATGATGTCTTTGGCGCTTCGGCGAGTGTGCGTGGGCACGGCGCGGGTGCGCGGTCTACCAACACCGGCAGTACGGGGCACGCGAGCCCGAGCGTTGGTTGGATAGAACTTATGCTCGGAGATAATTCCGACCGCCCAGGTGAGCGACAGATCAGTTAGCTCTCGCCGAAAATCGGCGCAGACGCCGTAGCCAGCGTCGGCCAGAACGGTGCCGAAGCGAACGCCGGCGTCCTTGAGACGCTTCAATTCATCGAGCGCAATGCGCCACTTGGGTTGAAAGGCAACGGTCGCGGGCACGCCCACTTTTTCGCGCCTCTTCAGGTCCATGGCCCAGGCCTCGGGCAGATAGAGGCGAAGCGCGACCGGTACAGGCACGTCGTTTTTCGCAAGAGTTAGGGACACCAGGCTTTGGCAATTGGCCTGTTTGCCGAGCGCGCCGCAATACTGGTGAGCCACGCCGACCGACTCGTCCCCCTTCTTTGGCAGTGCAGTGTCGTCGATGATGAGGAAGGCGTCCTGCCCGCCGAGCATCGCGTCCGTCTTGTCCCAGAGCACCCGCTCGAGCGGCTCGGCTTCCCACGGCGACTCACTCACAAAGTGCCGAAGCTCCTGCTCGTGCCCTGGAGCAACCCGCGATGCCACGGGCTCGATGCTCTTCCTCTCTCCGGGTAGCAACAACCCGCGCAAATAGATCGGCGCCCACTGCCTGCGCTTCTTCGAGCGCCAAACATCCAGAAACGGCTCAATGAAGCGGTCGAAACGCTTCTCCCAGGCGCTCGCGTCTTTCACGCCCCGCTATGGAACACACGACGCCGAAGATGGAAAGCAAAAAGTGACTGAGTAGTGCTAGCTCTTGGGCGCGCCATACGGTGGCGGGGCGAAGGAGGGTAACCGGCAGATGGTTACCGGACGTCTGGTAACCGTCGTTAGTTTTCGCGCTGATTTGAGCT
>DATAKF010000114.1:0-39528 GCA_036261775.1 Polyangiaceae bacterium
GTCGATGGCGCAGTCGATGAACACTGACTGCGGGCCACCCCACCAAGTGAGGTTCTGGTTCGGGCCGTAGCCACCGAAGAAGCGCAGCGCCACCACGCGCAAGCCGTGGCGATCGCGGTAGGCGAACATCATCTGCTCTTCGAACATCTTCGAGATCGCGTACGCCCAGCGCTTGACGTCGGGGTTACCGATGACGAGGTTCGAGTCTTCGGAGAACGGCACGTTGGGGTTCTTGCCGTACACGTCGGAGGTGGACGCAGCCACGAATTTGGCGCCCACGGCTTGCGCTGCCTCCAGCATGCTCTCGGAGCCGTGCGCGTTGGTGCGCAGCGTATCCATCGCGTCCGAGTAGCGGGGGATCTTGTAGGCCGCCAAATGAACGATCACCTCGCAGCCTTGGGCTTGAGCCTTCATGGCCGGCGTATCCGAGATGTCGAGCTGCTGAAAGGCGAAGCTGGGGTTCTCGATGAAGCCCGCCATGTTCAAGCGCTCGCCCTGCGACAGGTTGTCGACGCCCACCACGGTGTGGCCGCGGTCCAGTAGCGCTTGAGTCAGGTTCGAACCAATGAAGCCTGCAACGCCCGTAACTAGTATCTTCATGACGACTGTCTCCGCGACGTGACCCGACCACATCCAGCGGTCAAGCAACCGACCCGAGAATCAAGGCGAACGGCTTTGCCGGCGAACCAAGAGCTCGACCGGACCGTCAACCTTGACGTGAAAAGGGGGGGTGAGGCGCTCGAAAACGCCGGATTCTCGGATCAAGTCGCTCGCCTCGACCCAGGGCGGCCAGCGCCCCTCCCGCCTGTCTTGCCGCCGGTCTCCCGCCAGCACGAAGACATAGTCGGCTTCGTGGATGATGCGGTTGGCCCAGACAGCGGGAGTGATGACCGCAGCGTGAGCCACCTTGGGGTCCCAGGCCCACGGATCGGTCACCAGCGGGTCGACGATCAGCGGATTGCTGGCGCGGCGCTTGGGTTGGAAGTCCGGGGTAGCGACGCGCAGCTTCAAGTCCGAGACGAGCGCGTTGACTAGCGCTGCGTCGTGCAGCTTGCCCCAGTGCACGAGACCAACCGTCACACGCTTGCGTTTGTGGGCTGCCGCGTGGAGGCGCATGGTCTCGAGCGCGCTGATGACCTTGCTCTTGTTGTCGTTGCCCGCCTCGTGTGTGGTGGAGAGGCTGCCGAAGAATGCCCAACAGCTGAATGAGCAGCCCATCGTCAGTGCCGCCGCGAAGCGACCGCGGTAGATGGGGGCGGGATCGGGGCTAGCGAACGGGAACAGCAGGACCAAGAAGACGCCAAGCATCGCTACCGCCCCGTAGGGTCGAAACGTGGTGCCCATCTTGGCCAAGATGAGAAGTGGCACCAGCGCTACCCAGAGCGCGCGCCAGTTGAAGTCCTTGAGGCTGCGTTGTTGTGCGACGAAGCTCAGCGCCACGGGCCAGCTCAGCGCGCACAGGAACGTGAGGTTTTCGGCCAGCACGGCCTTGGGGAAGCGCAGCCACTCCCAGATACCGTTGACGAACGGCATGTGGCTCAGAACGCCTGCGTCGGCGTACTGAGTCGGGTACGCCAGCACGGTTTGCCAGTGCGCTCGCAGGAACCAGCCGCTGATGGCAAAGGCTACGCACAGCGCGAGGAAGCCGCCCTGCACCGACAGCAGCATCTCGCGCTTGGAGCGGCGCCAAAAGCACGACACCACGTAAGGCAACATGGCAGGCAGAACGACGCCCAGCGTGTAGACGCGGCCGAGGCACAAGAGGCCCAAGAACGCGCCCACCAGCAAGCAAGGGATCAAGCGTTGGAAGTGGTTGCTCAGCATCGTGCAACACAGCGCGCTGGTGCCCAGCATGAAACCCACCAGGTTCGGGTCCAAGCTGGTGATGCCGTAGGTGATGGTCGGCAAATACGGGTTGGCGACCAGGTAGCCCACGGTCACGACGGCAGCCAGCGCCCACTTGCGTAGACGCGACCAAAAGAGCGCATACACACACAGCCCCATCGCCCAAAACCAGATGCCGTTCAGCACGACTGCCATGGAGGGTCGCAACGGCAGAAAATGGCGAAGATACCAGGCTGCGACGGTGTGCAGCACGTACACGGTAGTGCCACTGTCAGAGGAGGGCAGCGGCGCGGGATGGTTCAACACCCTTCGGAGTGAGAAGTCGTTCTTGCCGCTGACCAGCAGCGACGGACCCGCCAGACTGTAAGACGAGTCGGCGATCACCAAGTGGGTTTCGTAGTAGCGATCGCTCGCGCGAAACGACGCATACAGCAGCCCGAGACAGAACAACGTCACTACGACGATGCCCGGCGTGGGGCCGCCCAGGAGCCCCGCGATACGCGGCCGCTTGATGAGACGCGCCAGCTCTTTGAGACGCGCGAACGCTAGCTGCACCACGACTCAGGGCTCTCCATGGAGGGCTGGCAACCTACCGGTTCCGACTCCACCCAGAAAGTGCTTTGTCCATAGCCGCCGCGACTATAGTCCGCGAACTGCCTGGCGCCACCCGGGGCGCCGGTGTATGACCCGCCCGCGTGGGCTCCCTGGGAACTCGTCTTCGTCAAAGCTCTGCCTACCTCGCTCTGGTGGAGGAAGGCTGGATGTCCGACGACGATGCTTCTCATGCCAATGGCGCGCAGGGGCACCATGGCAGAGTCCGTCGTCGGTGAATGAGGCTCAAGCATGAAGATCGTTACCGTCGTGGGCGCGAGGCCACAGTTCGTGAAAGCCGCGACCTTGAGCGCGGCCATTGCCGCCTATCGCAAGCAGGGCGGCGCCTTCGAAGAAGTGATGGTGCACACCGGCCAGCACTACGATCCGAACATGAGCCAGGTCTTCTTCGACCAGCTCGAGGTGCCGCGGCCCAAGTACAACCTGGCCGTCGGCTCCGGCTCGCACGGCGCCATGACCGGCAAGATGCTCGGGGCGGTGGAGCAGATTCTGATCGACGAGAAGCCCGATTGGCTCTTGGTCTACGGCGACACGAACTCGACCCTTGCCGGGGCGCTGGCTGCCGCCAAGCTCCACGTGCCGGTTTGCCACGTGGAAGCAGGCCTTCGCTCTTTCGACAAGCGCATGCCGGAAGAGGTCAATCGCATCCTCACGGATCACGTCTCGGAGCTGCTGCTAGTTCCGACGCATGCCGCGATCGTCAACCTGAAGAACGAGGGCGTCACCAAAGGCGTCCACCACGTGGGCGACGTGATGTACGACGCAGCGTTGATGTTCGCCAAGGTCGCCGGACCGGCGGACGAGGTGCTGGCGCGCTATGGTCTTGCGGCCAAGAGCTTCATGCTCGCCACCGTGCACCGCGCCGAAAACACCGACGATCCGCAGCGGCTCGACGGCATCCTCTCCGCGCTCTCCAATCTGGCGAGCGAAGCGTGCCCGGTGTTCTTGCCGCTGCATCCGCGCACGCGCGCCACGCTGAAGAGTCGTGGGCTCGAGCCGCTGCTCGAACGAAACCCGGCGCTCAAGGCCGCTCCGCCAATCCCCTTTCTCGACATGATCGTGCTCGAGCAGCAGGCCAAGCTGATCTTGACCGACTCGGGCGGGGTACAAAAAGAAGCGTATTTCCAGCGCGTGCCTTGCGTCACCCTGCGCGACGAAACCGAGTGGGTGGAGACGGTCGAAGCCGGCTGGAACCAGCTCGCCGGCGCCGATCGCGCCCGCATCGAGCAGGCCGCAGGGGCGGCCAAGCCGGGGCGCCCCATCGATGAATATGGCTCGGGCAACGCCGCAGGTAAGGTGCTCGACCTACTGCTCGCACGGCCAGGAGCCTTGAGCTAGCGTCTGCCCCGTCCGATGAAGCTCGCGTGCGTTCCCGTCTGTAACTACTTCACCAGCGACAGCCGGGTGAAGCGTACGTGCCAGTTCTTGATCAAGCACGGCTACGAGGTTCACGTGTTGGCCATCGGCCGCGCGGACCTACCGGAGCAGGAGCTCATGGACGGCATCCACGTGCACCGCTACCGCTCGGGCTCGGACAAGACCATCCGTCGCGGCGTGAACCTGACGGCGCTGCGCGCCTTCGAGGCCTATGTTCGAGGCTGCGTGCAGTGGGTGCTCAAGAACAAGCCTAGCGTCATTCACTACAACGACTGGAACACGCTGTTCTTGGGTCCGGTGGCGCGGTTTCCGCACCGCTCCATCTACGACATGCACGAGCTGTTTCAGGATCTCGACTACCTGGACTTTCCCAAGCTGGTAAATCGCCTGGTGGCTGGCGTGGACCTCTTGGGGCTGCGCCACACGGAGGCGGTGATCTGCGTGTCCAAGCCGATCGCCGAGGAGATGCGTCGGCTCACCGACAAGCCCGTGTACGTCGTGCGCAACGTGCCGGAGCCGCGCTTCAGCGCCGGCCCTGGTCGGTCCGACATCGTGGCTCGCCTGAGAGACGGCCGGAAGCACCTGATCTACCTGGGCTGGCTGCAGAAGCAGAAGGGCGCCTTGGACATGCTCAAGCTGCTCGAGCAGCTACCGCCCGAGTACGTGCTCGACTGCTTCTCGGGGATCATGCCGAAGAACGCGTTCTTTCGGGAAGCGGCCGAGCAGATGGGGCTGGGCGATCGCGTCCACGTCTGGGAGCGGGTTCCGATCGAGGAGCTGTACGCCAGCATTCGTCATGGCTTTGCCGGCCTCAGCTTCTTCGTGCCTCAGTCGCGCATCTACGAGTACGCGCTGCCGAACAAGATCTTCGAGTACATGTTGGCCGGGCTGCCCGTGATCGTTTCGGAGGCGCGCGCTCAAGCCGAGCTGATCCAAGAAACGGGCTTTGGCCTAGTCGTCGAGCTGGGCAATCCACAGCGCTCGGCAGAGCGAATTCTGGCTTGGACTCCGCCCACGGTCTCGCGAGAGCTGGTCGAACGCCACGGCTTGACCTGGGACCAGGAAGAAGCCGAGCTGGCGCGCGTCTACCGAGATTTGCGCATCATTTGAGCTTCAGCCGCGCTTCTTCTTGGGCTCGCAGTGCCACAGCCCATGTAAGCCCTCGCCGACCTCGATGTGCTCGACGCTGCTGCAACTCTGACGCGTAGCGCGCTCGACCGCCGCGTCTTTCCGGCGATCGGTCAGCAGCACCCAAAAATCTTCGCCGCCTTGGGCCAGCGAGCGGATGCTGCGCGGCATGTTGTTGCCCGTGCACTTGGCCACGAAGCGCTTGCGGATCTGCGGGGCCGTCGTCTTTTCGGCGCGAGTGTCGTAGCTGGCGTAGAACTTCCACGGGCGGCAGCTGGAGTTCTCCATCAGCACGACCTTGCGCCTTCGCTCTTCGGGGCTCTTGACCAAGGCGACGAAGACTTCGTCGAACTGGCCCGGCCGCGCGAAGGCACCCTTGCGAAACCAGTCGGGACGAAAAAGCAACGGTGGCGCCAGCATCAGCGCGCAGCCGAGCGGCAGCACGACGCGCGCGAGCTGCGGGCGCAGCGCGGTGGCGGCGTCCAGGCCGTAGGCGGCCAAGAAGATCGTGAAGGGCAAGATGCCCGTGTTGGTGCGGAACGCTCCGGCGGGCCAGCGCCCAATCAGGTTGAACAGCGTCATCACCCATAGGGGTGACCAAAGCCAGATCAGCTCGCGCAGCTGGCGCTGCCGAATCAGCCACAAAATCCCGAGCGCGTGCAGGCCCCACCAAAAGTAGCGATCGATCTCGGCCAAACGCAGCAGCGTGGCTTCAGTCAGCTTGGGCGCGATCCAGCGCTCGCGACCGTAGTCTGGCAGCGCAGCCACCGCCCCGTACTTCTTGATGCTCCAGACAGCGCGGCTCTCCTCGGCGTTGGGCGCGTAGAAGACGTCGTACTTGTCACCCCACTTCTTCTCTTTCTTGCCCTGGTCCATGTGCCGCCAGGTCGTCATGTAGATGGTCATGATGGTGGCGACGCACATCAGCGCCGCGCCTCCCATCACGGCCAGCGCGCGAAACTGCTTCGCCTTGATGGCGTCCCAGAGCAGCACGCCGAACAGCGCGGGGTAGACGAAGATGATGATGATCGAGAAGAAGAAGCCTGCCCAGGCCAAGCCGAGCAGCAGCGCCAAGCTCCGCTTGCTCGGGCGTTCCCGGTAGCGCAGGTAAGACGCCAACAGCACCACGAGCACGCCGAGCTCCACGCCGTACTGCTTGAACTCCACGGACATGGTCAGCGCCGCGGGATGGGTGGCCATGATCGTCAGCACCGCGAGGCGGGTGAAACCCGAGCGGAACAGCTGACTTGCGATGTACGGCGTGGCGAGTAGGCTCGCGAGCGACGCCACGAACGGCAGCGTACGAAACGTGAGATCACTGGCGCCGAGCCAGGTGACGAGCCCCTTGGTGAGCAGCAAGAAGCCAGGCGGCCGGAACGCCTGCGTCAGCACAGGCTTCGTGAGCGTCTTCCACGCCCAGTACGCTTCGTCCTCCCACATCGTCGAAGGGTGGATCGCGTACAGATAGATGCGCAGGAAGAGCCCCAAGCCGAGCGCCGCAATCATCGCGAGTCGGAGCGCGCGCTGCTCGGTAGTGGACCCTAATCGCTCCCACATCTCCCCTGGCGAGCTACTCACTTCTGCCGGGGGGCGCAAGCGATTGCGGAGGCGCAAGCCGTGGGGCGACTTGCGCCTTGGTTCAGGCGCTGGCTCCCTGCAAGCATTTTGTCTAAGCTCCCGTGGCTTTTCCTGATCATGTTGCCGCGGTTAGCCGTTTCTTCTCGCGTCCAGCGTTTGCTGGGCGGCCTCGCGGCCACAGTCGTTTGCGGCGTCGGCGCCTACCTGTTCAGCCAGGCTGTCGACGCGCGTTATCCGGTGAGTGAGTGGCTGGTTTGGCGGCTCGCGCCCATTTGGGGCTACACGCTGCTGTTCAACGTCAGCGCGGTAGCGTTTGGCTCGCTGCTCTTGCGGCTGCTGCTCCGGGAGCGCGAGCTGCCGGCGCTCGAACGGCTGCTGTTCAGCATGGTGCTCGGGCTGACCGCGTTCGTGCTCGTCTGGTACGTGTTCGGCTTCCTAGGGCTGTTCAAGCCTTCGACGGCGCTGGCGTTGCCGCTCGCGTTCTTCGTCATCGGCGTGACCGACGGTCGCGCGCTCGCGCGCGAGCTAGTCGCCTGGCGCGCCAGCATCCCAGCGCCGGCGGCGGTGCAGCGCTTCTTGGGCACGCTGGCGGTGATGGCCGGCGGCGTCGCGTTGTTCTTCTTGTACCTCGAGGCGCTGGACGTCTCGGTGATGAACTTCGACGCCATTTGGTACCACTACCCAGCCGCGCAGGACTACGCGCGCGTTGGTCGCATCGTGGCCTTCCCGGGCGAGCACCACCGCGCGTTTCCGCACCTGACCAGCATGCTGCACACCTGGGCGCTGCTGGTGCCCAAGCTCAAGTACCTGCCGCAGCACTGGATGCTGTCGCTCCACCTCGAGTACACGATCGTGGTTTGGCGCGTCGTGGGCGCGGCCGCGCTGGCGCGCTGGTTGCTGGGTGGTCGCGACGTGCGCGGGCTGTGGGCCGGCTTCTTCCTGTTTCCTTCGATTTTCGTGTACGACCAGGCCATCGGTGGCTCCGCCGATCACTTCTTGGGCTTCTTCGCCGCGCCCGTGCTGCTCGCGGCGGCTCGTGCGCTCAAGTCGTTCGACAAGCGCTGGTGCGTGCTGCTCGGCATCGCGCTGGGCGGTCACCTGCTGGTGAAGTACCAGGCAGTGTACTTGGTCGTGGGCGTGGCGGTGGCCGTGGTCGTCAGGCTCTTGGTGCTGATCGGTCAGCACCTGTATCGCAGGCTCACCGGCTGGGCCGAGCCGCAGCAGCCGTTCTGGCGGCCCTTGGCGGTGGGGTCGGTCGGCATCTTGGTCACGCTGCTCTTGGTCAGCGCGCCGCACTTTGCCAAGAACGTCGCCTTTTACAACAACCCCGCTTACCCGTTTGCGCAGGGTGTCTTCAAGAACAGCTGGCCCAAGCGGACGCCAGGCTTCTATGAAGAGCTCAAGGGCACGAACGTCTTTTCGCCCAAAGAGAGCGGGATCCAGCGGCAGATTTGGGCGCTCAAGAAGGTCTACGGCTACTCGCTGACGACCGCGAATCGTGGGCTCACTCAGCGACGGCCGTACATGGGCTCGCTGTTCTCGCTGCTGCTACCGTGCGCGCTGCTCGTGTCGGGGCGCAAGCGCTTTCTCGGCGTCGCCGCCGTGCTGACGGTCGCGTTCATGCTGTGGGCGAACACGGCCGCCAACGATCGCTATTTGCTGGCCTACTACGACGGCTGTATCGGCATGGCGCTGGCGCTGATGGTCGGCGTGTGGGAGCTCGGTTGGGCGGCGCGCGTGGGGCTGGTGCCCCTAGTTGGGTTGCAGCTGATTTGGGGCGGCGACGCGATGCTGTTTTACGGCCGCAAAGAGCTGGAGGCCGCGCTCGATTTGATTGGCTACGGTTACAACGGCAACTACGACGAGAGTCGCTTCCGGGAGCGCACGTCGCAGCGAGACGTCACCCAGGCCACGCCCAAGGACGCGGTCATCTTTGCGCGCAACTACAAGGGCCTGCTCGGTCTGGATCGGCTCGTGCTCAGCGACATTCGCGCCGCCACCAACTACACGAGCTACTCGGGCCTGAAAGACGCGCGCGACCTTTACGACATGCTGAAGGCGCGTGGCGTCACGCACATGTTGTATCCACCCGGCTCACGCAAGCCGGCGCGCTGGAACAACATCGTGCTCTTCGACGAGGTGTTCACGCACTACACGGAGAAGGCGCAGCGCTTTGGCAAGCTCAGGTTGGCGAAGCTGGGCGCCACGCCACCGCCGCGCGTGGGCCAATACTTGGTGCTGGTGTCGGGGCTGCGCGAGTACCCAGACGGTATCTACCGGGTCGAGCAGCTCGACGTCGACTCCGGCGCGCCGCAGCTGTTCGTGCCCAAGCCGAAGCCGCTGCAGAAGCTTCGCGCCGAAACCGCGGCCGAGCAGATGGCTCAAGTGAGCGCGCTGGCGATCGGCCGCGGACGCTTGCCCAAGGCGCTCACCCCGGAAATCATGGAGAGCTTCGAGTCAGCAGAGCGCCTGGACGGCGATCAGCTGTACCTGCGCAAGCTGCCCGCGAGCGCACCAGACAACGCGGCGGACGCCGCTCCCGAAGGCGGGCCCGAGCGCGGCCACGACAGCGACCCCGAGCAGTAGCGACGCCCTAGCGCTTCGGCTTGAAGGTGGGGCGGGGCATGCCGTCGAGCAAGAAGTTCGTGAACCACTCGGCCACGTCGACGTTCTCGCTCAAGAGCCGCTGGTGGCCGGGAGCGAGCAGCTGGCGGAGGTTCGGCTCGGCTAGCCAGCGGTCGAGCTGCGCCATGAAATCGGCCACCTTGTCTTGCTTGAAGGCGTACATCAGGCCGTAGCGGTGCTCGTACTCCTCGAGGTACGAGAGGCGCCCGGCCCAGGTGGACAAGTGCAGGTTCGGCGTGCCCAGCACGGCGGCTTCGGCGGCCACGGTGCCGCTGTCGCTGACCAAGAGATCCGCGAACGCCAGCGCGTCGTGCAAGCGATCCGGAGGCAGCGGAAAGCGCAGCGCGGCGTGCTCTGCGGGCAGCTCGCCCTCGGCCGTGATGAACACGCGACCGCGCTCGCGCAGCTTGGCGATCAAGGTGCGGTTCGCCTCCGCGCTGATGCCGCTTTCGCCGCCGTCGTGGCTGGCCACGTTGGCGACGATGCGCACGATGAAGAAGCGCTCACCCGGCGCGACGCCCAGCTCCGCGCGCACCTGCGGATCTGGCGTGAAGTGATTGGGGTGCAGGTACGCGCTCTGCTTGTAGCCCGGGTATTTGACGTGACGGCGACCGTAGTCTTCGTCCAAGCAGCGCGGCGTGGTGATGATGTGCGCGAACGGCGCGGCCGACCAGAAGTGGATGCCTGCCGAGCGGCCGTTGTCGGTGTCGAAGACCGACGGAATGCCCAGAAAGCGACCGGCTTGGGCGCCGGCCGGGTTGCGGGTCGCGATGGCGTCGGGCTTGAAGTCGTGCGCGATGCGCATCAGCGCGGCGTCGCGGGCGAGCAGCTCTGCCGCCTGCGCCACGTAGTTCTTTTTGCCCGAGCGCCCTACGACCTCGTACGGAATGCCCAGCCGATCGAGCAGGCCTGTCGTGACGTCCTTCTCGCGCGCTACGACGCGCGTCTGGTGACCGCGCGCTTCGAGTGTCCGGATCACGTGCTTGAAGAAGTGCACGTGCGCGGGATGGACGACGTCGAACAGGACTTTCATGGGGTCACCTTTGAACGTTTCCGAAACAGCAGCAAGAGCTCACGCTTGGCGAAGCTCCAGTCCAGCAGCAGGGCCAAAGCCGGCACGAGGCCGCACAGCAAAAGACGCACGAGCAGCGGCGTGTGCGCCGGCACGAAGACCAGCGCCGTAGACACCACGAGCACGCTCGAGATTGCGGCATACCGAAACGGGACGGCCTTGACCGCGCGAGCCATGCCCACCGTGAACAGCAGGTTGAACACCATGGCCACCGTGGTCGCCCAGCATGCGCCCAGCGCGCCCCAGCGCGGGATCCACCACACGTTCAAGATCACGTTGATGACGGCCGCCGGCAGCGACGCCAGCCAGATGCGCGAAGAGCCGCTCTCGCTGCTGAGCACGGCGGCACCGGCCGTTTGAGCGCCAGTTCGGTAGAGCGTGCCCAGACACAGCACGGAAGTGACGGCGGCTGCTGCGCCGTAGCCGCCTGGCGTGATTAGCCCCACCACCTCGGGCGCGGTGAGCGACAGCAGCGACACGAACGCGGCCATGCCGGCCATGCTCCAAAACGACAGGTGGCGCACGCTCTCCCAGCTCTGCGCGTCGTCTTGGCGGGCCGCTTTGAAGAAGAACGGCAGCCAGGCGCGCTGCATGCCCAGCCCGAGCATCATGGCGCCCGACGCGATGCGCGAGCCGACCGAGTAAACGCCCGCGGCCTCCAAGCCTTGGCCCTCCGAGCCTGCGAGCATGAATTTGTCGAGCGCTTGAAACACGTAAGCCGCCGCCAGATGCGGCATCAGCGGGATGCCGTAGCGCAGCACGCGCTTCAGCAGCGCCCAGTCGATCATCGGCCGCAGACCCTGGGGCAGCTGGCGCGCGAGCAGGAACGTATTGATCCAGTAGGAGAGCGACGCCGATAGCAGCAGCGCCGTCACACCGAGATCGGTGAACAAGAGCAGCGGCACGCCGATGGCGATGTTCAGCCCCGTGCGCATCGCCTGGTAGATGGTGTGTTTGCGCGCCTGCCCCTGCACCTGCAAGTACGCTGACAGCGACTGAAACGCTGCCGAGCCCGCCACCGTGGTGAGCGAGCACAAACCGAGCGGCCATAGCGGAATGCCGCCCAGCAGGTTGCCGGTCCAAGGCCAGACCAGCGCGCCGAGCAGGGCGAAAGCGAGCCCGCTCAGCACCATCCAGGTGGTCATGGTCGACACGAGCCGCAGCTGCTGCTCCGGCTCGTGGCGCAGATCGGTGCCGATTTTGACCAGCGTTTCCATGCCGCCGGCCATCGTCAAAATCACGAGCATTTGCACGAGCTGCTCGAGCACGCCCAGCGCGCCGTAGTCCTCTTTGGACAACGTGCGCAGGTACAGCGGCAACAAGACGAGATTCGCGAATCTCGTTGCCGCTATGCCTAGCGTGTAGAGCGTCGTCTGTTTGACGAGTCGAACGCCGGCTCGTCCATGCTCTGCCACCTGGGGCTCCTCAGCCGAGAGACTTCTTCACGGCTTCGACGACCTTGTCTTGGTCGGCTTCGCTCAGGTACGGGTGCATGGGCAGGCTGATCACTTCGCGCGAGGCCTTCTCGGACTCGGGCAGGTCGCCCCAGGCAGACGTCCCGGCGAACACGGGCTGCTCGTGCAAGCACTTGGGGTAGTAAACCGCCGTGGGGATGCCAGCTTCTTTCAGCTTGGTGCCCAGGCCGTCGCGGTCCTTCACGCGGATCGTGTACTGGGCGTAGACGTGCGTGTTGCCAGCCACGACCTCGGGCACCACGCAGTGGCCACGGAGCAGGTCCGAGTAGCGCGCGCCGATGCGGTTACGCTCTGCCACTTCCCACGGGAAGTGCGGCAGCTTGCCCAGCAGCACGGCAGCTTGCAGCGTGTCGAAGCGGCCGTTGGTGCCGACCATGGTGTGGTGGTGGCGCTTCTCGCCGCCGTGCGTGCGAATCGCCTTGATTTTGGCGGCCAGCGCGTCGTCGTTCGTGAACAGGGCGCCGCCGTCGCCGTAGCAGCCGAGCGGCTTGGCGGGGAAGAAGCTGGTGCTGCCGATCAGGGTCACGCTGCAGCTCTGCTTGCCGTTTTGGGTGGCGCCAAAGCTCTGCGCGCCGTCTTCGATCACCGGGATGCCGTGCTTGGCCGCGATGGCGTTGATGGCGGCGTAGTCCGGCATCTGGCCGAACAAGCTGACCGGCATGATGGCTTTGGTGCGCGGGGTGATGGCCTTCTCGAGCTTGGCGATGTCGAGGTTGAAGCCCACGGGCTCGATGTCCACGAACACCGGCTTGGCGCCGACCAGCGGCACGACCTCTGCCGAGCTGATCCAGGTGAACGCCACCGTGACGACCTCGTCACCCGGGCCGATGCCCAGCGCGCGCAGGGCGATCTCCAAGCTGTGCGTGCCGCTCGACGTGGTGATGGCGTGCTTCACGCCCACGAAGCTGGCCAGCTGCTTTTCGACCTCGGCGATCTCGGGGCCCATGATGAAAGCGCCATGCTCGAGCACGGCGTTCATGCGGCCTTCAATCTCGGCCTTGTACTTTTGGTGCGGTGTCTTCAGATCGATGAATTGCATGATCAGGCTTTCAGCTCGTCGTAAGTCTTCTGTCCCACCTTGAGCGCGTCCGGCAGCGGCGCCTCTTCGTCCAAATCCAGGCATTTCAGCACGCCAGGCGAGGTCTCACGGTATTTGAGGCCCGACTCGGGGCACACCATGACGCCGTCCGGGCCAGCCTTCAGGCGGTGGCCGTGGCGGCTCATCCAACCTTGTTGGCGGGCGGGGTTGCCGACCATCAGCGCGTAGTCGGGCACGTCTTTGGCGACCACCGCGCCGGCCGCCACGAACGAGTAACGCCCCAGGGTGATGCCGCAGACGATCGTCGCGTTGGCGCCAATCGTGGCGCCGCGCTTGAACACGGTGCGCTCGTACAGCGAGTGCCGGTTCACCTGCGAGCGCGGGTTGGTCACGTTGGTGAGCACGCAAGAAGGGCCCAGGAACACGTCGTCTTCGACCACGGTACCGGCGTAGATGGAGACGTTGTTCTGCACCTTGACGTTGTTGCCGATGACCACGCCGCCGGCCACGTTCACGTTCTGGCCAAAGATGCAGCGCTCGCCGATCTCGGCCTTGGCCATGATGTGACAGAAGTGCCAAATCTTGGTGCCGGCGCCGACGTTGGCGGCGCTGTCCACGATGGCCGTGGGGTGAGCGAAGAAGGCGCGCGCGGGCGGCGCCACCTGCGGGGTGATGGCTTCGCCGCCCGCTTCCAAGCTGCGCTGCGCCATGTCGAGCACCTGCAAGACGCGCAGGCCCTCGGGGCCGTCGGTGCGCGGGCGCTTCTTCTCGCGGCAGGCCGTGAGAAAGTGGTCGCACTCGGCCTTCAGCGGCTCGCCCTCGGGCACCACCACGGCTTCGCCCGTAACCTTCAGCGGCACGGGCTCTTGGCCCTTTTGCCAGCTCAAGTACTTGCGATACAGGGTGAGCTTCTCGGCCCACGGCTTGGTGTCGTCGAACACCGCCATGCCGTCGGTGCCCACGATGGTCAGCTTCTGCTCTTTGAACGGGTTGAGCCAGGTGACGTAGATCTGCGCCATCACGTTGCCGCTGAAGCGCATGACCGTGAGCGTCGAGTCGGCCACGTTGGTGCTCAGGTAGGCGTTGCCCATGCAGCGCACGGTTTCGGGCAAGCGATCGCCGAGCAGCGACAAGATGACCGAGATGTCGTGCGGAGCGAAGCTCCACAGCGCGTTCTCTTCCGTGCGGAACTTGCCGAGGTTCAGGCGATTGGAGGTAATGGTCAGCACGCGGCCGAGCGCGCCTTCGGTCACCAGCTCGCGTAGCTTGGTCACGCACGGGTGGTACTGCAGCAGGTGACCGACCATCAGCGTGCGGCCCAAGCTGTCAGCCAGCTTGACCAGCGCTTCGGCGTGGTCCAGGCGCAGGCACAGCGGCTTCTCGACGTACACGTCTTTGCCGGCCTTCAGCGCGGCCTCGGCCAGCTCGTAGTGGAGCGCGGCGGGCGCGGCGATGGCGACCTTGGTGATCGAAGCGTCGGCAAGCACCTCGGCGTACGAGGAGGTCGTGCGCACCGCCGGGTATTGCTTCTTGATCGCGTCGACGGCCGCGGGGCTGGCCTCACACACCACGCCGAGCGCTCCGAGCGCGTCGAACGCGCGCGCTAGGTTCTTGCCCCAGTGCCCTGCGCCAATCAGTGCCACATCGCGAATCGCCTGGATATTTTCGGGCATTTCCTAGCCTTTTCCCTACCTTGGAGAGCGGGCGAACCATGCCTCAGAAAATCCCGGTCGTCCACAACGCGGGGGGAAAAGGCCGGTCGCACACTTTTTTCGCAACCCGCGCCCCACCGCTGCCGATGAGCCCGTGAATCTCAGCAAGGAGCAATGGCATGACGACACGCATCGGTACTGGGGGTCCGGGTACGGGGGTAACGGCTACGGCAAGCGCCGCGCGGGTCACGGCCGCGCCCGGCCAGCCCTTCAAAGCCATGATGAGCGCGGGCAAGAACGCGATTCTGAGCGGCGCCGAGTCCGCGGTCACGCGCTTGCCGGGTGGCCCCATCTTGGCGGCGGCGCTGCGGCCCAGCGCCGGGGACGTCGGGCCGGCACAAACCGGTGCCGGCGGCGCGGCGGCGCTTGGAGGGGTGGGGTCGTCCACGCCTGAAGGAGCAGCGGGCACGGCCGGCATCGGTGGCGGACAGGGGGGCGGGACCGCGGCTTCTGGCACCGAAAACGGAGGCGTGGAGGCAGCGCTCAATCAAAGCGCCAACCAGAACCTGTACTTCATCGAGATCCAAGAGCGCATCAGCGCGGAGAGCCGCAGCTACTCGGCCATCTCGAACGTCCTCAAGGCGCGCCACGACACCGTAAAAAACGCGATCGGCAACATTCGCTGATTCGGGATAGAGTAAGCGTAAGGCGACGGCTTCCATGAGCATCGATGGCATCGGCAAACGCGGCGGCGTAACTCCGGGAGCTCCCGTTCCCGGAGCTGGTCCGGCCGCAAGCCCGTTCGAGGTGGGCGCGGCCGACGCCGCGGGCGCGCCCGACGCCGTCGGCGGCGCCAGCGACGCGTTCCTGGCGCTCGAGCGCGGTGAGATCAGCGTCGACCAGTACCTGGACGCGCGCGTCGAAAGCGCCGTCGCGCCACTGCTCTCGCGCCTGTCGCCCGAGCAGCTGGAGTTCGTGCGGGCCGAGCTGCGCTCGTCGCTCACGACCGATCCGGTACTGGTCGAGCTCGTTCGCAAGACGACGAGTGGCGCCGTCCAAGGCGCATGAGCTCGCCGTTATTTCGTTGGCTGGTGACGGCGCCGGTGCCCGTCGGTCAGCTGCTGCAAGAGCACGGCTTGCGCAGCGCTTTGACCGATGGTCGCGTGTTCGTGGACGGCGTGCGCGCTGCGAGCGGCGCTACGACTTTGACCATCGGCGCGGCGGTCGAGGTATTTGCGCCGCGTCCCAGCGCTGCCATCGGCTTGCTGAGCGAGACGGACGACGTGTTTGCGGTGCACAAGCCCGCGCAGCTGCCGACCGAGCCCGATCGCAGCGGCGCTGACTGCGTGCTCTCGCAGCTCGCCAAGTTGCTGCGCGTCGAGCCAGAAGGTTTGTTCGCGGTGTCGCGGCTCGACGTGGGCGTCAGCGGCGTGCTCTTGGTGACGCTCGGCGCGCGCAGCCGTGAGCGTTTGCTCGCAGAGCGCGCAGCGGGGCGGTTGCGGCGACGCTACGTCGCGCTCGCCGCTGGCGTGCCCGAGCCCGCCGAAGGTGATTGGAAAGAAGCGCTCGGAGGCCAGGGTCAAGGGCGCAGGGCCGTGGCCGGCCAAGACGCGCAGAGCGCACACACGCACTACCGGCTCGTTGCCAGCGCAGCGCCGACACAGCCCGGCGGCGCCGGTACGGCGCTCTTGGCTTTGTCGCCTGTCACGGGGCGGACCCATCAGCTGCGCGTGCACGCCTCCGCTCACGGTGCGCCGCTGCTCGGCGATCGAAAATATGGCGGTCCGCCGCGCATGACCGCCGCGGACGGCTCCGTGAACGCTTTCTCGCAGATCTTGCTGCACGCCGCCTGGGTCGAATGGGGCGCCGAAGATCAGCGCCAGCGCGTCACCTCCGAGCCCGTTCAGGCGCTGGTCGATACTTGGGCCACGCTCGGGGGCGACATCTCCGCAATTCAACGCGCGCTCGACTGACCCGGACGGCAGGGCTACGGTGCCCGCGCCTCCGTGACTCAATCCTCAATCCTCAATCCTCAATCCTCAGCGCTCAGGGGCTCGAGTGCCTCCGGGCTGCTCGTGAGTGCCTTGCTCGTGCTCAGCTGCTCGTCGGCTCGCTTCTCGACCGACCCAGGCGCGCCCACGCTGGTCTTGCCCGGCAGCTTTGCGGAGGGCAAAGGCGAGCCAGCGAGCAGCGCCTCGTCACGTCCCAACGCACCCGCGCCCAGCTCGGCTTCGGCTTCGGCTTCTGCCTCCGCTTCAGCGGCTCCGGCTGCGCCGCTAGCGCCCAGCACCCTGCCGGATCCGACACCGCTGCGCATGGCCGAACAGGTCGAGTACGAGCTCCAACTCCGCGAGGGCAAAGTGCACGTGCTGTCGGTCAAAGCGCTCAAGCTGCCAGCGCCCGTCGAGACCCCGCGCCGGCTCGGACGCTACGCGCTCGAGCTGCGCATTGGCCCCGAGTTGATCGAGCGCGTCCGCTTCGACTTTCCCGGAACCGCCGCCGACGAGCCCGAAGCCCCCGGCAAACAGAAGCTGTACGCGCCGCTCACCTTGGGCGCCCGCGCCATCGCGAACGTGAAACTCCTCGTTCCGCAAAGCCCGCGCGTGCGCCAAGCCGTGCTCGTCGATCGCGGCTTGAACACGGCGACGGAGCTGCAGTGGCCATTGCCAGACGTGCCGAAAGCGCCCTCGGCCAGCGTCGCGCCGCCCACCGCGCCGTCCACTGCTGCGCCCGCCGCCAAGCCCACTCAGCCCTGACGCCGCGCTAGCTCGGCTTCCAACTCGCGGATGCGCTCCGCGTCAGCACGCATGCGCTCCGCGTCGGATTGAATCCGCAGGGCGTCGGCTTCGGCGCCGGTCAAGAACAGCTTCTCACCTCGTTCGTCGTGGCTCAGCCGCAGCGACGGGCCCAGCTTCGGATCCGTCACCACCAGCCAATAGCCAGGCAGCACGTTACTCTGCACCGCCTCGCCAGCGGCCTCGCGCTCCACGAGGTCGTCGTCGACGCGGTGCCAGACCTGCAATTTGTTTTCGGTCGCGTCCGGATCGAACCGGACAAGCTCGCGCACGCCGAGATGGCGGTACTGCACCAGCTTGGCCTCCCAGTTGCGGTCGCGAGCGTCGTGATCACTGATGATCTCGACGGCGACGTGCGGCGCGCCTCGCTCCCACACCTTCCAGCTCCCGAACAGCTCGTCCGGTCCACCGAAGCGCAAGAAGGCGTCGGGCGCCAGGCACATGCGCGGATTGGCGGCGTCCCAGTACACGAACTGGTCGCAGCCAATCTGCGCCTGGTCCGCGAACGCGACCTTCAAGAACTGGTAGACGAGCGTCTTCAGCTCCAGGTGCCACTTCGTCTCAGGCACCTGCTCGTGCTCCGGAAAGTGGAGCGGTCGCGGTGCCCTGACGTATCGAAAGCGTCCGATCGTGACGGCTTCGTTGCTGGCTCGACGCTGCTGCTGTTCGCCCGCCGACATGGCCATAAGGTAACCCTCCCATTGCCCTGCCACCAGTCGGGCGCTCCCGAGCCGAGTTGCCCCCAGACTCGAATACCCGTCCGCCTTCGCAGCGTGCCCAGCGAGCGAGATGAACAGTTGCGAGAGCAGTACGCCTGGTGGAGCAACGGGTATTGGAAGGGCTAGCGGTGGGCGGTGGCCGGCCGGGGAGCGTGACGCTGCCGTGTCGGGCTCAGCTGGGCCAAACCGGCCTGCCCCGCGTTTGGGCGAGATCTTCCGGCGGAGCGGCGCGTCAATGTTGATGATTCCGAGCGGTACTCATGCAAATCTCGCGGGTCTCATGAAGTGCGACGCTTGCGGTCATGCCAACATCGATGGAGCGCGCTTCTGCGCCAACTGCGGCGGGCTGATGCCGGTCGAGCCGGAGAAGGGGCAGGACGCGCTGATCGGTCAGCTCATCGGCGGGCGTTACCGCGTCACTGGCGTGCTCGGCGAAGGCGGTATGGGCATCGTCTACGTCGGCGAGCAGCAGATGGGCTCGACGGTGCGGAAGGTCGCGATCAAGACCTTGCACCAGCACCTGTCGAAGGACCCGGCGGTGCTGGCGCGCTTCCACCGCGAGTGCGGCACGGTCGCGCAGCTGGAGCACCCCAACACCATCAAGTTTTACGACTTCGGCGCCACGGCCGACGGCACCCTCTACATCGCGATGGAGTTCGTCGCCGGCAAGGCGCTGGCCGACGTCGTACAGCAGGGGCCGATGTCGGCCGACCGCGTGATCAAGATCATGCGCCAGGTGTGCGGCGCGCTCGACGAAGCGCACATGCAAGGCGTCATCCACCGCGACCTCAAGCCCGAGAACATCGTGCTCACCGATCGCGCGGGCGAGATCGATTTCGTGAAGGTGCTGGATTTCGGCATCGCGGCGCGCACCGAGTCAGCCGACGCCGCCAAAGAGGCCAAGCTGACCCAGCAGGGCATGGTGCTGGGCACGCCGCCCTACATGAGCCCCGAGCAGTTCACGGGTAAGGCGTTGGATGCCCGCAGCGACATCTACTCGCTGGCCGTGATGTCGTACGAAATGCTGACCGGCAAGCTGCCGTTCGAGGCCGATACGCCGTGGCAGTGGGCAACGCAGCACATGACCGCCCAGCCGATTCCGTTCGAGGTGTCGGCGCCCGCCAAGCACCTGCCTGAGGGCATGCGCAAAGCCATTCTGCGCGGCCTGTCCAAAGAGCGTGAGCAGCGTCCCGCGACGGCGCGCGAGTTCTTCAGTGAATTGTCGGACGGCGGTCGCATGACCGTCGAAGCGAACCCGGCCGAGACGGCCGCTGCCGCCCGCACGGGCACCGCTGCCATGGATGCCGTGCCGGCCTTCGCGAGCAATCCGGCGCAGGCGGCGCCTTACGCTCCGGCGGCGCACCCGGCTCCGACCCCGATGGCCCACGCCGCCGCGGCGGCCCTGCCGGCGGCTCCAGCGCGTGGTGGCGCGGGCGGCGGTGGTGGCAAGGGGCTGATTTTCGGCTTGGTCGGCGTCGGCGCCGTGCTGCTCGGCGCGATCGTCATCTTGGTAGTGAAGAGCAACAAGCCGACCAACGACGACTTGCCGCCCATCGCCATCAACACGGCTCCTCCCGCGGCCGCGACCCAGGGCCCGGTCGAGATCAAGCCGCTCGACACCCCGCCCCCGGACGTCCCCGTCCAAACCGGGGGCAGCGCCGCCACGGCCTCGGGTGGTGGCGCCGCCACGCCGGCCGATACCGGCAAACCCGCGACCACGAGCAAGCCGACGGGCACCGGCGGCACCACCGCGCCCCCCAAGGGCGACCCGTGTGACGCTTGTATGGCAGCGGCCTCGGGCGGCAACGCCACCGCGGTGAGCGGTGCCCTCAGCCGCTGCACTGACGCCGGCAAGCAGGCTCAGTGCAAGGCCATGCTCGGCCGGACTGCCTCCGGGGCGGTCAAGCAGGCGGCCCTGAACGGCCAGTGCGACCGCGCCAAGGCCCTGGTTGCTGCGGCCGATGCCATTGGCGTGAAGGGTACGGTCCGCGGGCTCACCGGCTCGAGCTGCAAGTAACTGCTCGGAGTTACGCTGGAAAGCGGAATTCCGTCTGTGCTGCAAAACAGAGTACTAGCCGTTCCCTTGACGGACTAGGGGAGCTGTTCTTAACTCCAGCTCTCAACCCGGACATGGCCACCTGCCGTCCACCAGTTATTGAAGAAGCCCGCCGAAATGCCCGGCTTCTAGCGTTGTGCGCAGAGGGGAGTTCTGCAGCCAAGACGCGATCCTTCGTGAAGGTGACACCCCACGCATGACTAGCCGTATGACCTGGCCCGACCTCTGTCGCTCCGAGCGTTACAAGGGTCTTTGGGTAGCGATCGACAACTGTCGCTACGACTCCTCCACCCGTCAGCCCGTCGAGGGCGACGTGGTCGACTCCGACCAGGAACTGTCCGAGCTGTGCGCCCGCATGCGCGAGGCCGGCCGCTCATCCTGCACCATCGTATTTTGTGAATCGGCCGTTTATGTGTCGGAACCGGCGAGCTCCGGTCGGCCCACCGTGGATCGCCGGGCGGTCTCGTAACGGAGGCATAGGGCGACGCGCGGTTCCGACAAGGGGGCCGACTGGTCCTTACGGCGACGTAACTGACCCGATGGTTCTTTTGTTTCCCTGCGGCGGCCCGGGTGCCTCGCGTCCGTCGCGAGTTTGACCGGGAGCGTTCCGCCCGGCCTCGCCGGGTCTCGTTCGGGTCTCCTCTCATTGGCGGATCGTGATCTGGTCTGGCCAAGACTGATCAGGTCGTCGCAGCGTTCGCGGGGCGAGCCCGCGAACGCGCAACGTCTTGGTCTTGCAGGCGTGCGGAGGGACGGAGCCTGGCGGGTGCTGCCCGCCGGGGCCGACGGATTTTGTTTCACGGAGCCTGTCGGGTGCTGCCTGCTGGGAGCCGACGGAAGTTGTTTCACGGTGGTTGGCGGGTGCTGCCCGCCGGGGCCGACGGATTTTGTTTCACGGAGCTTGGCGGGTGCTGCCCGCGGGGGCCGACGGAATCTGTTTCACGGAGCCTGGCGGGCGGGAGCGACGGATTTTGTTTCACGGAGGCTGACGGGCGTTGCGTGGTGGGGGGCCGACGGATTCAAACCGAGCGGGCGGGGTTGCGGCTTGGGGCGGTGGAATCTGGCGGTCTATGATCGGCGCATGAGCGAGCCCGGCAACGTTCCGCCGATGGTGGTCAATGTCGACGAGCTGCCGGAGCGTGAGTCTGGCAGCGGGCCGTACGACAGCGTTTCGCAGTCGCTCACTCCCTCGATGCGGCCGCGCGGCGGCAGCTTGGGCGTCAACCGCATGCGCCTACGGAAAGGCCAGACGACCTGTCCCTTTCACTACCACCTGCGCGAAGACGAAGCGTTCTTCGTGCTGTCGGGCCGAGGCGTGCTCCGCTACGGCGCCGAGCTGCGCGAGATCCGCGCCGGCGACTGCATCTCGTGCCCAGCGGGCACCAAGATGGCTCACCAGATCGCCAACCCCTACGACGAAGAGCTCGTCTACCTCGCCATCGGCGCTTTCGATCCGCACGAGGTCTGCGTCTATCCGGACACCGGCAAGGTCATGGTGCGTGGTGTGAGGCAGCTCGGCCGTGTGGCGCCGATGGAGTATTTCGAAGCCGAGCCGGAGCCGCCGCGGATTTTCGAGCTAGCCGCGAAGCTTTGAGCGCGGCACCTTAATGCGCTGGTTTGCCGCGGAGGCGTTGCAGCGCGGTCCACAGCGCGAGCGCGATGGTGCCGCTGACGAGGCCCACGGCAAAGTCGACGAAGCTCGGCAGCAGCTCTGCCAGCAACGGGCCAACGAGCGACGTTTCGCGCTGCGCCTCGGCTTGCCTCTGCACCCAGTCGTAGAAGGGCGTGACGGCGTGCGTGAGGATGCCGCCGCCGACCAGGAACATGGCGATGGTTCCAGCGACCGAGAGCCCGCGCATCAGCCAAGGCGCGGCCAGCAAGATGCCTGCGGCCAAGCTGCTTTGAAGCGACGCCAGCGCCGTGCGGCTCTGCGCGCCGCGCCTCGCGAGGTGCTGGCCAAGGTCGTCGAGTTTCACGATGGCGGCGACCAAGCCGTAGACCCCGACGGTCATCAAGAGCGAAAGGCTGACCAGTACCGCGAGGCGCGTCATGAATGGCGCGGCTGCCATCGTGCCCAACGCGATCACCACGATCTCGGCGGACAGCACGAAGTCGGTGCGAATAGCGCCCTTGATCTTGTCGCGCTCGAACGCCACGAGATCCAGATTCGGATCCGCCACGGCGCCGACGTGCCGCGCGTGCTCGGTCTGCTCCTCTTGCGCGTGAAAGAATTTGTGCGCGAGCTTTTCGCAGCCTTCGAAGCACAAGAAGGCGCCGCCGAGGACGAGCAGCGGTGTGACGGCCCATGGTGCCAGGGAGCTGATGGCGAGCGCGGCCGGCACCAAGATGGCCTTGTTGACGAGCGAGCCTTTGGCGACCGCAAAAACCACCGGTAGCTCGCGCTCGGCCCGCACGCCCGTGACCTGTTCTGCATTCAGCGCCAAGTCATCGCCCAGTACGCCCGCCGTCTTTTTCGTCGCGACCTTGGTCATCACCGCCACGTCGTCCAAGACCGCAGCAATGTCGTCGATGACCGCAATCAAGCTAGCGCCAGGCATTGGTCCTTCTCTACGCCGATGCCGTCGAGCCGTCGAGCCGTCGGCGCGCCCATTTCCGTCGAGCCGTCCACGCGTCAAAGCTCCGTCAATCCGTCCGCGCCCGCGGCTTGCCGCGGGCGCTGCGACGAGGTCACCCGACCTTGGAAGAAAAGATCACGATCGGATGAGCGAGGTGGGTCGAGACCCCGGCGAGGCCGGGCGCAAAACCCGTGGTGACACAAGGAAGGGACGCGAGGCGAACCCAGCCGCCGACACGCAAATACAAACCCAAACCCGATTGTGAGGTTTTACCTCACAATCGGCTTCACGACCGCTTTGCCGTCTTTGATCACCACGTCGAAATCAATCTTGCGATTCTTGTGCTGCTCGCGGAGCTTGGCTTCGGTGGCTCGGATTGATTTGGCGAGGCCTTCGTAGCTGACGTTGGCTTCTTTGGTTTGCTGCTTGGCTTGTTGAAGGCGATTGTGCAGCTCGCGCAGGCGCGCGTCGTCGACGGCGCCGCTGCTGGCGGCCGGGGCCGCGGGCTTGGGCGGAGGAGCTGCAGCAGGCGGAGCCGGTTTTGGCGGAGGGGTTGCAGCAGCTGGAGCGGGCTTCGGGATCGGTTTGGGCGCTGCGGCTGGCGGAATGCGCGGTGACAGCGGAGTGCGCAGCGCTCCTGCGGGACGCACCGCGGGAGGTTGGGGCGGACGCGACGAGGCGGGGCGGGGCGGAGCCGCCACCGGAGCCGGAGGGACCGACGCTGGGCGCGCCGCGGGCGCTGCGGCGGGCGCCGGTTTTGGGGCTGTGGGTGCGGCGGGCGCGGCGGGTTTGGCCGCAGCAGGCACGGCTTGCGGTGCTGCCGGCTTGGGGGCGACGGCTGCTGGCTTGGCGGGCGCGGGCTTGGGCGCGGGCCCGCGAGTTGCGCTTGGGTCCCAATCGCCCATGAAGTCCATGTCGAGATCGAGGCTCTCGAACTTGGCGGGCGCGGGCTTGGGAGCGGGAGCGGGCTTGGGGGCAGCGGGCGCCGGAGCAGCCGGTGCTGGAGCGGCAGCGGCGGGAGCCAAGGCAGCGGGCGATGCGGCTTGCGCTTCGGCGGCGCGCGGCGGGAGTGGTGGGCGGCGCGGGAGCGGCGGGGCACCGGCTAGGGGGGCGGCGGGCCGCGCCGGAGCGACAGCCGCTGGCGGAGCGACGGCGATCGGCGGCGCGCTGGGGGGGGCGGGTGCTTGGCTGGGGGCCGCTGCTTCGGGCGCGGCTGCTTCGGCGGGCGCGGCTTCGGGAGCATCGCTCGTGCGGGCTTGGCGACCGAGGCGCTTGCGCGCCGCGATGGTCAGCAGCTGGCCGTTGTTCTTTTGCGCCTTCAAGAGGTGACGCTTGTAGGTGCCGTTCTCGATCTCGCGGCAGATGCGCTGCCAATACTGCTGAAACGTGTTGTAGCGCTGGATGATGGTCTGCAGCTTGAAGCGCTTGGCGGTGTTGCGGATCTTCTCGCGCCGCAGCACGTAAATGCGCCGATCGACGTCCTTGCGCGCGATGGCCGGCTCGATCTTTTCGAGGCCCATGAAGTACTGCTCGTAGAGCGCGCGCAGGCGTTCGAGGCGAACCTCCAACTCCTCCAGCGCTACGTCGAGCTCGGCAGTCTCCACCTGGGTTCCTCAGCTCGGTAAAGGCTCTACGACCAAGTGGTCGAAGCAGACGGGGGTTTCCCAATCGTTGAAAGCGAAGTGGTTGTGCCCTTCTCCCGCGAGCGGCATGGGATCGGTGAAGCTCAACATTTCCACGTCATCGACCCAGAAGCGTACCGTGCGACCGTCGGTCCGTTCCAGCTTCAAGCGATAGCGGTGTCCGGCCAGGACCGGCTGCTGCCGAGGATCGTCGCTGCCAGGCTCGATCACGACCTCAGGTCGATCCGGCGCGTGCTCGTCCATGCGGGCCAGCACATGGTACCGGTTTTTCCAGCCCCCGAAGACGGCCAGGTAGCTGGTGGCGTCATTGTAGGTAATTCGGCTGGCCGCGGCCTGCCCGTCGCCCCAGGCCTCGAGCTTGATGTCGCCCTCGTCGCTGCCCGCCTCGGCCTCTACCTGGATGCGGGCGTTGAGCGGGAGGCGGTGACGTAGCCACAGGGGGTGGTTGCGGGCGCCCTTCACGCATAAACGCCCGCGCTCGATGCGGTAGTGGTCGCCGGTCGCGAAATAGTGTTCGCCGATCGCTTGGCGTTCGAAGTCGTCCTTGAAGACGGCTTGCAGTATGGGAAGCGCGCTCGGCTCGGGCGCGGCGGCCTCGCTCGTGATGTCGATGGGACCGAGCGCGGTGCGGGCGGGCTGTATCGCTTTGGGACGCGTTGCGTCTTGCTCTCGGTCTCGTTCGCCGGGCGGGCGTTCCGCCGGTACACAACTGCTCACGATGAGGAGCGATGCGAGAACGGCCAGCCGGGTCACGGGACCGCCCAGCTTAGCATGCGCGATACCGCGAAATTTCCGACGGTAAATGTTGGTTCTTTCCGCTGTCTCGGTCTCGGTCTCGGTCTCGGTCTCGGTCTCCGCTGCGTGCGGGCGCGAACGGTTTCGCGCGCCCAGCAGAGTCTGCGCGCGCCCAGCCGCCCAGCAAAGACAGACAACGGTCTGAGCAAATTCACTCTCGCGGGTTAACCAACTTGCGCTACGACGCGCGATTGCGCTCGCGGCGACGCTCCGGTTTGTCGCGCGCGCTTTAACTCACCTTAAGAGGAGTCTCATGAAGTCAGTGGTTAACGAGCGTGCGCGTGCGCGCCGCTTGGTGGTTGGCGCTGCGTTTGCCAGCGTGGTCGTTGGTTTCGTGGCTTGTAGCGGCTCGACCGAGCGCAAAGCTTCGCCGCACGTTGCGGCCGGCGGCGACGCGACCGAGGTCGGCGGTCAGGCCGGCGCGCACCAGGGCGGCAGTGAGAGTACCGCGGCTGGCCAAACCGGTCTGGGCGGCCAGGCCGGCGCGGGCGCAGGTGGCGCGGGCGAGGGCGGCGTAAGTGCCGGCGGTGCCGGTGCCGGTGGCGCGGGCGGCGAGATCGCGCAGGGCGGCCAGGCGGTTGCGGGCGCGGGCGCGGGCGCCGGTGGTGACGCAGCTGGCGGTGTCGGCGGCGTGGGCGCTGCCGGTGAAGGCGGCAACGGCGGCGCTGGCGGAGAGGCTCCGTTCGTCGACCCTGTGTGCGGCGTGAACATGGTGCAGGTCGGCGCTTACTCGCTGTGGTGCGGCAAGGTGAACCAGCACAAGGACGCCAACGGCGCTTGGCAGACGGACGCCGACTGCAGCTCGGGCTGCAACATCAAGGAGCTGACCTACTGCAAGAAGTACTACCCGACTGCGACCAAATTCGTGGACGTGCCCCAGGTCGACATCAAAGACTGGAAGAACGCCGGCTTCGTGTCCGGGCAGAGTGGCGAGTGCAACGACTCCGCGCCGGACAGCGTCGGCATCAGCGGCCAGGCAGCCTGCTGCGCGCCCTTGTGAGGAGTGAGGTGTGAGGGTGGAGTGTGAATCAGCCCGGGCGCGAAAAAAATCGTGAGGGCTTGAACGGTACTTGAGGGTGGGGGCACGGAGGGTCGAAGCGTCGGTTGGGCGCTTCGACTCTTTCCCTGGGGCGGCACGCGCCGCCCCCCTCGGCCGAAGTGAATTCGGCCGAGCCTCCCCCCACGCGGCGGCGCTCCGAGTCGTTGACTCGTGACCGTCGCTACCCCAGCAACTTGTTCTTCACACTCCCGCGTGCGCTGAGAAAGCGTCTTGCGCGGGCCCTTCGATGTCTGGCGTTTCTGCCGGGCAGGGAGCCGTGCGTGCGCCAAGTCACCTTTCTCACCAGTCTGTCTTGCGCTTGCTTCGTGCTGGCGCTGGCACCTAGCGTCGCCGGGCAGGAGGCTCCTGCTGCGCCGCAGCCGCCCGCCGGAGACGCGGCTTCAGACGAGGAGCTGGAATTCGAAGCCACGGCCGAGGTCGAGGCGCCGCCGCGCGACGTGACGAAGCGCAGCGTCGAGAACGACGTCGTGCAGCAAATGCCCGGTACGCGCGGCGACGCGCTGCGCGCCATCGAGATCATGCCGGGCGTCGCTCGCACTTCGATGGGGCAGGGCGATCCGATCTTGCGCGGCGCAGCGGCTGGCGAAAGCCAGGTGTTCCTGGACGGCATTCCGGTGCCGTTCATGTTCCATTTCGGCGGCCTGACCAGCTTCATGAGCTCGCGCTTGGTCGAGAAGCTCGACGTCTATCCAGGCAATTTTTCGGCGCGCTATGGCCGCGCGGTGGGCGGCGCCATCGACATCACGATGCGCGATCCGAACACGGACCGGCTACGCGCGGTGCTGGACGTGAATTTGATCGACAGCTCCGCGTTCGTCGAGACGCCCATCACGTCCGAGCTGAGCGTGGCCGCAGCGGTGCGGCGCAGCAACATCGACTTCGTCTTCGAAAACTTCGTGCCCGAGAACACGTACAACGTGGTCGCCGCGCCGACGTATTTCGACTACCAGGCGCTGGCCAGCTACCGCTTCAATTCGGCGACGCGCGTGCGCCTGCTCGGCTACGGCAGCCGTGACGCCCTGCAGCTATTCTTCGCCGACGCCAACGACGAAGACCCGGGGCTGGCCGGTTCGCTCAAAGGTAAAATCGAGTTTCATCGCTTGGGCGTCCAGCTCAGCCACAAGGGCGCCGACGGCGTGTCGGGTTTTGCCAACGTGACGGCGGGACGGATTGGGCTCTTGCAGCACATTGGCGAAGCCGAGCAACGCTTCGACGCCACCGAGCTGTACGGACGCGCCGAAGCCAGCTTCGAGCTGCACCGCTCGCTGCGTCTGACCGCCGGCAGCGACTTTTTTGGCTGGTTCTTGGCCGGCAAGTACCGCGGACCGCAGCCGGGCTCGGCCGAAGGCGACCCGACCGACGGCGACCCGATGGCAGGCCAGCGCTCAATCACCGTGCAAGACGACTCCGTCGTCGTGCCACAGCCCGCAGCATACTTGGAGCTCGGCTATCGTCCCGTGCCGCCGCTGCTGATCTCGCCCGGCGTGCGCGTCGACTACTACGGCGAGATCAAAGAGGTCAGCGTCGACCCGCGCATCGCGGTCAGGCTCGAGCTCACGTCGACGACGGCGCTGAAAGGCGGCGTCGGTCGCTACAGCCAGCCGCCGCAGAGCTGGCAATCGATTCCGGGCATCGGTAACCCCGACCTGAAGCCGTTTCACGCGCTGCAGACCAGCGCGGGCGTGGAGCAGAAGCTGGGCGAAAACGCCAAAATCACCGCCGAGGGATTCTTCAAGCGCGTCGACGATATCGTGATCGGAACCGAGCAGCGCGAAGCGCCGCAGTTCGTCAACGAAGGCCAAGGTCGCATCTACGGCGGTGAGCTTTCTGGCCAGGCGCGCTGGCGTTCCAACGGCTTTGCCTACTTGGCGTACACGCTCTCGCGCAGCGAACGGCGCCGCGAGGGCGGCGATTGGCGGCTATTCGACACCGATCAGACTCACGTGTTGTCGCTGGCTGCGAGCCAGGGCTTGGGCCGAGGCTGGACGGTGGGCATGCGCTTTCGTCTCGTGAGCGGCAACCCGACCACGCCCATCACCGGCGCGACCTACGACGTGCGCACCGGCGTGTACTTGCCGACCTACGGCCGCACCAACAGCCGCCGCGATCCGCTCTTCAATCAGCTCGACGCCCGCGTCGAGAAGGAGTGGAAGCTCGGGCCGGTCAAGCTGGCCACGTACTTGGACGTGCAGAACGTGTACGCGGCCGAGAACCCCGAAGGCTACCGCTACAGCTTCGACTACTCGAAGCGTGAGGCGGTCAGCGGGTTAGCGCTGTTTCCGAACTTGGGCTTGCGAGGTGAGCTGTGAAGCATTGCATGAAGCTACTGGCGGCGTGTTGGGCGGGCTGGGTTTCGCTCGGCTGCGACGAGCCGCTGAAGTCGGTCGAGCTGATCGCCGAGCCGCGTGTGCTCGGCGGACGAGTGGAGGTGGATGGAGACCCCGGGCGCGCGGCGCCTGCACCCGGTGAGCTAGCGACAGCGTCGTTTTTGCTCGCGACGCCCGAGCTTTCAACCTCGCTCGGGTTTGCTCTCGCGGTTTGCCCTGGAGTTGCTCGCCGCGGCGCTCGTCCAGACTGCGCCTCTGCGCCCTTTGCCGAGGTCTTTGGCGCCAACGGCGACAGCGACACGGCCAGCGTCGCTTTCGAGGTGCCCGACGATTTGGACCCGAGCGGCAGGCTAGTGGTGCTGGGCATCATCTGCCCGGACGGCACGCCCAGCGCCGAGGGCACGAGCTGCGACGGGGCCGACCCCGGCACGCCCATCGCGCTCGAGCTGGAGCTGGCGCGTGATGACGACACCAACCTGAACCCCGAGCTTTTGCCCGAGGACCTCACGCTCGACGACGAGGTTTGGCCAGATCTACCTGCCGTCGACGGTGACTGCACGGGCCTTGGCTTTGCCGAGGTGGCGGTCGGTTCGAAGCATCGCCTCGGCATCGCGCTCGATGAAGCTGACCGGGACCCGCTGAAGCACCCGAGCAAGCTCGATCCGGTGCGCGAGTCGCTGCAGCTGTCGCACTTCACGACCGCGGGCGATCTGGAGCACGCGTTTCAGAGCATTGCTTGGGACTCGGAGAAGCTTGCGCGCGAGGTGAGCTGGACGGCGCCCAAGGCGCCAGGGCTTGCGCGCTTTTGGCTGGTAGTGCGTGATTTTCGGGGGGGCGGTGCGTACGCGGAACGCGCCATTTGCGTGCAGTAGCGAACGGGTACGAAAGGACTGGCTGAAAAATGGACATCATCGAGAGGCTCTTGGCGATTTCGCACTACGGCTCACGCTGGGTGCTGTGGCTGCTCATCGCGCTGTCGATCGCCGCCATGGCGGTAGTCATCGAACGCGCGGTGCTGTTCTTGTCGTCGCGCGACGACACCGCGCGGCTGCGCGCGGAGCTGCGGCGGCTGCTGCGCGACAAAGACTTGGAGCTGGCGCGACGGCGGCTGCAAGAATCTCCCAGCTTCGAGGCGCGAGTGGCCGTAGCTGGCTTGGATGCCGAGGGCGTGGCCAGCGCTGAAGAGCGCATGCAGGGCGAGAGCGAGCTGTGTAAGCTGAGCATGGAAAAGAACCTGGCGTTGCTGGGCACGCTGGGCAACAACGCGCCGTTCATCGGCCTGCTCGGCACCGTGATCGGCATCGTGCGTTCGTTCCGCGAGCTGCAGAGCTCGAGCGGTCAAGTGTCGGCCGGTTTGATGAGCGAAATCGGCGAAGCGCTGGTCGCCACCGCGATTGGCCTTTTGGTCGCTCTCCCCGCGGTAGCTGCTTTCAACCTGTTTCAGCGCATCATTCGCACCCGCATGGGCCGCGCCAACGTATTGGCTCACGAAATTCTGGCCTATTTGAAGGCGGGTTGAACCATGCAGACCTCTTCGAGTTCCGACGAGGCGATCACCGGTATCAACGTCACGCCGCTGGTCGACGTGGTGCTGGTGCTGCTCGTGGTGTTGATGGTGACGGCCACGTACCTGGCGTCGCGGTCGATTCCGGTCGACCTGCCGAGCGGCAAGACGGGCGAGGCGACGACCGCGCCGCTGACCGTGAGCTTGACCAAAGCCGGCCAGCTCTACGTCGACGGTGTGATCGCCAACGAGGGCGAGCTCCGTCAAAAGCTCACGCAAGCGCGCCGGCGCGACCCGGAGCTACGCGCCGTGATCGCGGCCGACGGCGCCGTGCCACACCGCCGCGTGATCGGCGTCATCGACCTCTTACGGCAAGAGCACGTCGAGCGCTTTGCCATCAACGTGGACGCCGATGACCTCGAAAAACCTTGAAGATGCTGCGATGAAGCGGCGCCGCTTGCTGCCTTGGACCATCGTTGCCAGCTTTCTGCTCCACGGTGTGGCCTACGCTTCGCTCGGCCGCGCGCCTGCTGTTGGTCGACCGGAGCATCGCAAGACCCTCGTGCGCTTCGAGGTGGCGACGCCGCCAACGCCTCCGCCTCCGCCTGCCGCTGAAGAGCCCAAGCCAGAGCCGCCGAAGCCCAAGCCGCGCGCACCGGAGCCCAAGGCCGCACCTCCGCCCGAGGCAGCGCCTCCGCCGCCTGCTGCTCCCGAACCGCCAGTCAGCGAAGGCGTCACTCTCGCGGGTGACGGAACCGGCAACGCCTTCAGCATGCCGCTCGGCAACGGCGGCGCGCTCGAGCCGACGCGGCCGCGTGCGCCGGCACCTGTCAACGAGCCAGCGCCCGTCAAGCCCGCGCCTTCGCCGCGCGTCACCGAGCCGCCGGTCGTGGCCGTGGGCGACTTGTCTTCGCGCCCCTCGCCGCCATCGCTCGGGGCTGCGCTGGAGCGCAACTACCCGGCCGACGCGCGTCAGCGGGGCCTCAGCGGCAGCGCCAAGGTGCGGGCCCGCATCGACCCGGACGGCGTCGTGCGCAGGGTCACGCTGGTCGAAGAAAGCGGGGCCGGCTTCGGCGCCGCCTGCAGCAGAACCCTCAACGGATCGCGCTGGGCGGCGCCAAAAGACAAAGCAGGGCGTTCCGTCGCGACCGAGATCCGCTACACCTGCCGCTTCGTGGTCCAACCATGAGGCTTGCTTCGGTTTCGTGTGGGTTCGGCGGCTTGGCGGCAGCGCTGTGTGTAGCGCTGCTTACCGATGTCGCGTCCGCACAAGCCGGCGAGGCGAGCGGCGTGCCCTCTACCCAAGACCCGGAGCCACCCAAGGCGCGCGTGGGGCCGCTGCGGCTGAAGGTCACGACCAACGGCGTTCCGTTCGACCGCGACAAGCTGCGCGCCACCCTCAGCCAAGAGCTGGGGCAACCCGTCGTGCTGAGCAAGGGCGACGGAGCGGACATCGACGTGCGGCTCGAGAGCGCGACGCGCGCGCAGGTCCGCTACGTGAACCCGGCTGGCGTCGTGTTCACACGCGGCGTCGACTTACCGCCCGATCGCGAGCGCGCCGTGCAGGTCGTCAGCTGGGTGGGCGTCAACATGGTGCAGAACGAGGCCGAGGAGCTGTTGAAGGCGCTGCGTGAGCGTCGCAAAGCCGAAGCGGAGGCCGAAGCTCGTGCGGCCGAGCAAGCCGCCGCCGACAAGGCCGCCGCCGAAAGAGCCGCCGCGGAGCAAGCAGCTGCCGACAAAGCCGCCGCCGATTTGCTGGCCGCCGACAAGGCTGCTGCGGACAAAGCCGCCGCGAAAGCCGCTGCCGACAAGGCTGCTGCGGACAAAGCCGCCGCCGAAAAGGCGAGCGTCCCTCCTCCGCCTCCTCCGCCTGCCCTGCCACCGCTGCTGCGGGATCCGCTGCGCAGCTTGGACGTGGCGTTCGTGACGCCGATTTCGCTGCTGCGCGACAGCCCCAAGCGCCAACTGCACTTGCAGCTCGCCCTCGCGTACGGCGAATCCGGTGGCATCGATGGGTTGGCGATGTCTGCCGCTGCCTTGCGCGTTCGTCGGGACTCACAGGGCGTGGTCGTTGCTCCCGGCGCGGCCATCGTCGGCGGCAACGTGCGCGGCGTCGTCACGTCGGTCGGCTACGCGCAGGTCGGCGGCAACCTCGAAGGCGCGTTGGTCGGAGCCGGTGCAGCAGTCCAGCGCGGCGCGAAGGCGAATGGCGTCATTGTCTCGGTGGGCGGAGCGATGGCCGGCGAAACGACTGGCGTGGTCGTCGGCGCTGGCTTTGCGACCGCCAAGTCTCTGCAAGGCGTGGGCGTTTCGGCGGGGGCGACCATCGTCCGCGGACCGAGCGAAGGCGTTTTGGTGGGAGGAGGAGCGACTTGGTCGGCTCAGCACAGCGGGCTTTCGATCTCCAGCGGTGTGAACGTCGCGCGCGAGCTCGAAGGCTTTGCGGTCGCGCCCATCAACGTGCACGGCCGCGTGAGCGGCTTGCAGTTCGGCATCGTAAACGTGGCTGAAGAAGTCGACGGCGCCGCCATCGGCGTCGTCAGTTTGTCCAAGAATGGCCGCCTGCAGCCAATGTTTTGGGGCGGCTACAACGGCAGCGCGCACCTGGCGCTCAAGTCGGTTGCGGGCTGGGCGTTCACTCAGCTTGGTGGCGGCGTCGACTTGGACGCGTCTCGGTTCACGTACGACGGCGGGATAGGGCTACACCTGCGGCTCGGTCAGATGTTCTTTCTGGAGCCAGGGGTTCACTATTCGGCCGCGCAAAAGATCGAAAACACCACCGGCGCGCCCGACACTCACCGCCTGCACTACGTGGCGCTGGTCGGCGTCCGGCTCGGCAACAAGCTCGACCTGCTCGCCGGGGGCGGCGTCAGCCAGCGCCTGGTGGGGGACTCGGGAGCCGCCGTGGAACCCGACGTGCGGGTCGGTATCGCATTCTTCTAAGTCAATGATAGTTATGAACATTATGACGATTTGAATAAATCTGACGCCAGATTGAACACCCCGGGCCGCTGTGGGCACTGACCGATGTATGCCGACGCTGAGCCCAGCTCCTCTCGCGATCCCGCGCCGCCCGGCGCAGGTGTGGCGAGTTTCGAGAGGAGTCGCGATATGAATGTCAGCGGGCTCGTGTTTTCCCCTACAGCACCTCTCGAAGACGCTTCGCAGGACGAGCAAGACTTGGTTGCTCGTCTGGTGGCGGCCGACGCGGCGGCCGTGGGTGAGGTGTACGATTTGCATCACCGCTCAGTGCGCGCGTTCGCGACCCGCCTGGTAGGCGACGCGTCGGCGGCCGAAGACTTGGTGCACGAGGTGTTCGTAGCGCTGCCACGAGCCATGCGTGGCTATCGCTTCGAGTCGTCGCTCCGCACCTTCTTGATTTCAATCGCCGTCAATCATGCGCGCCATCACGTGCGCTCGGCCACGCGCCGACGGGCCGCCATGAGCCGCTTGGCGCTCGAGCCCGAAGGCAACTCGCAAGATCCGGAGCAGCTGCAGCGCCGCAAAGAGCTGGCGTCGCTGCTCACGCGCGCCCTGGATAGCTTGCCGCTCGAGCAGCGCGTTACCTTCGTGCTGTGCGAGGTCGAAGAGCGCACCTCCCGTGAGGTCGCCGAGATCACCGGCGTGCCCGAGGGCACGGTGCGCACGCGCCTGCACCACGCCAAACGCAAGCTGCGCGAAGAGCTGGGAGGTGTCGCATGACCGACGATCTCCTGAAAGCAGCCGCGCGCGCCTTGCAAGACGAGACCGCGGACGACGCCGCGGACGGCCGTTTCACCCGCGCGCGAGTGATGGCCAGCCTGCATCAAGGTAAGGTCAAACGCCGCACACGCCTGGCGTTCGTCTTGCCCATCGCGGCGTGCTTGGCCGCCGGTACCGCTTGGGGTGCAGCGACCGGACGGCTGCCCGCGGTGTTTCACGCCGTCGGTCAGTTCGTCGGCTACAGCAGCCAGACCAGCGAGCCCAAACCCGCTCAGCATGGCGCGCCGGTCGGCAAGAAGCCCGCGCCCGCTGCCGAGACGCAGGCGCAAGTGCCGCCGCCGCCCGCGGAGGTACCGGCCGAGCCAGCGCGCGTCGTCGACGCCAATCCGGAGCCGGCAAAGGTCGAGCCGCAAGCTTCTGCCAAGCCGGCGATGGGCGGCGGCGGCGCTGGCTCGAGCGCTGCCTTTCAGGACGCTGACGGCGATCTGTACCGCTTGGCTCACGAAGCGCATTTCGTGAATCGCGACTACGCGCGAGCCTTGTCGGGTTGGAACGCTTACTTGCAGGCCGCGCCGGGCGGGCGTTTGGCGACCGAGGCGCGCTACAACCGCGCCATCTGCTTGCTCCGTCTGGGGCGTGACGCTGAAGCGCGGCAGGCGCTGGAGCCGTTCGCATCCGGCAAGCTCGGCGGCTACCGCCAGACGGAAGCGCGTGAGCTGCTGGAAGAGCTGTCACGCTGACGCCTGCGGCGTAGCGCGAACGCAAACGTCGAGCCGAGCGCCCACCAGGCGCCGGCATGCGTTCGCGGTTCGACCCGACAACTGCAGCCTCCGCCTGCCACCAGCGGCACGGTCGGCGGCTTCGCCGCGGCTTCACCTGCGGCGCCGCCCGCGTTGCTCTCTCCGCCCGCGCCAGCGCAGGCGTCGGCCTCGGTTGGTAGCAATGATTCGCAATCCGTGCGGCCCCAGCTTTGGCAGGTCGATTCCCAGTAGTTGCGGCAGATCGAGCCCGAGGTGCACGCTGGGCATTCGAGCGGCCCCAGCACGTCTTGCAAGCGCAAGAGCGGCTGCAAATTGGCCGGACCATCCAAATCGAAATCGGTGTCTGTCGCCAAGCCGAGCGAGAAGCCGGTGTCTGCCTCCAACGTGCAGACGTACAGGCCCTGCTCGGTCCAGGTGAGGCAACCCACGGAGCCCGCGTAGCGCTTTTCGAATTGGTGCGAACCTTTGGGTGCTCGGTAAATACCGAGTGCGTCCGATTCCGTCAGTCTGCCGCCGCCGGCTTCGAGCGGGTCACCGTAGCCGAGTAGCACCTCGCGGCCATCGGGCGAAAACGTGAAGCCGAACAGCTTGCCCGGCTTGCGCAAAAGCTCCGTGAAGTGCCGGCCGCCGTCGTCCGAATAGAGCAAAGCGTCGTTGGCGTTCGCGACTTGTGCCAGGGAATCGAACGCCCACTGGTCGGTGCGCACGTAGATGGCGTCGGGGTTTTCGGCGTCAACCGCGGCGATGTACGGCACTTCGTCGTTCACGGAGTCGGTAGGAAGCGCCAGCGCCTCGAAGGTTTGCCCGCCGTCATCGGAGCGCAGCAGCACGCCGGCGCCAGCTGCGTCCAAGCCGCTCACGTAGACGCGCTCGGCATCCGACGGCGCGACGTCGATGGTCGCGACGCTGCGGATGCTGCTGGGCAAAGTCGGGCCGAGCTTGGACCAGCTTTTGCCGTCGTTTTCGGACAGGTACAGCTGGTTTTGGCTGGTGCCGTCGTCGAGCAGTGACACCAGCACCGCCAGCGCGCGGCCCGGCACACTCGCGGCGAGCGTGAAATCCGGGACGGCTTCGCGGTTGCTGGTGCCGAGGGTCTTCTGAAAATCGCACGCGTCCAGGCTGGCGCGCGCGACGCTGGCGTAGATACCGGCGAGCAGCACGCCGTCGGATGCCAGCGCGATCACCGGATCTGTCTGCAAACCCGTGTCGGCGAACGACGCTTCGCAGACGTGGCGCCAGCTGCTGCCGCCGTCCTCCGTGAGCAGCAGACCGAAGGTCGCGCCCAACGTTAGCTGTTGCGGATTGGTCGGTGCTTCCAGCAATCGTTCAGCGCGCGGAAAGCGGCCGTTGGCCACCGCGGTGGTCGAGACGGCGAGGGTGGCCGTCAGCAAGCTCGCGCTCCAAAACAGTCGCAACACGCGCGCCCAAGCTACCAGGCTCCGTACCCGCCGGCCTGCCGGAAACGCAGCCGAAACTGGCGACCTGTATGGTTTCCGCATGGCCGAAGAGCACGTGCCCGCGTTTGGTGTTCCGAAGGGCTTCAAGCAGGACCGCGGTCGAGTGACTGCGGTCAAGAGCCGCCTCGTCGAGGCTGGGGTGAAGAGCTGTTTCGCCACGTTCGTCGACATTCACGGCATCCCCAAATCCAAGCAGACGCCGCTCGATGCGTTCGAGCACATGTGCGACGGCAGCGAGCTATACACGGTCGGAGCCGTCGAGGGCCTGGGTCTGGCGGGGCCACAAGAAGACGAGTGCGCGACGGTGCCGGACTTGTCGAGCTGCGTGATCATGCCGTGGGACAAGACTCGCGCTTGGTTCAGCAGCGACCTCTACTACCACGGTGAGCCGTACGCTGGGGATCCGCGCGGCATCTTGCTGCGCGTGGTGGCGCGCGCCGAGAAGCTCGGCTTTCGCTTCAACCTCGGCATCGAACCCGAGTTCTACGTATTGAAAGAAGACGCGCAGGGCCGGCTTGCGCCCATCACGCGCAGCAAGTTTCAGGGGCCGAACGCTTGCTACGACGTCACTCAAGCCACCGAGAGCGCGCCCTTTTTGGAGCCGCTCGCGGGCTACATGAAGGAGCTGGGCTGGGGCCTGTATTCGTACGATCAGGAGTGCGGAAAAGGGCAGTACGAGTTCGACTTTGGTTACTCCGACGCGCTCACGATGGCCGATCGATTCGTGTTCTTGCGCCACATGGTCAAGCAAGTGGCCGAGAAGGTGGGTGCCGTTGCCTCTTTCATGCCCAAGCCTTTTGCCGATGATTTTCGCAGCGGCGCGCACTTCAATATGTCGCTGGCCGACGCCAAAACGGGTGAGACCTTGTTCGCGCCCGGCGCGTCGCGCCCTGGCAAGTTGGCGGCGCGCTACCACGCCAACTGTTCGGATCTGGCGCTGCACTTCATTGCCGGCTTGAAGCAGCACGCGCCGGCCATCACGGCGGTCACGTGCCCGAGCTACAACTCGTACCAAGGCTTGATTGCCCAGGGCGAGCTGGCAGACTTTTCGTGGGCGCCCGTCTTGGTGGCGTGGGGCAAGAACAACCGCAGCGCCATGCTACGGCTGCCCGGCAATCGTTTTTGCGTCGAGAATCGCGCCGTCGACATGTCGAACAATCCGTACTTGGCGGCCGCCATTTCGCTCGCGGCAGGCCTGGACGGAATCGAACGCGAGCTCGATCCGGGGGAACCGCTCAACGACGACCTGTACCGGCGCGGTCGCAAGGAGCTGAAGGCGGCTGGCATTCAGCTCTTGCCGCGCACGCTGCTCCACGCGCTCGAAGCCTTCGAAGCCGATGCATTCACTGCTGACGCCTTCGGCCCGTTCTACCGAGACATCTACCTCGCCCACAAACTGCGCGAGTGGGAGCAATGCTTCTACCCGGTCTCCGACGAGCAACGCCGCAAGTACCTGACCTTCATCTAAGCTCGGTCTTCGAGCCTCACGCCTCACTTCCGAGCGAGCAAGTCGACGATCGCAGCTTCGACGAACGCCGTATCACGCGGGATACGCCCCGGCCCGCCCGCGACGTGACCGAACTTCGACTCCAGAACACGCAGCTCGGCGTGCGGCAGCAGCTGCACCTCCAAGCGGCTGTCTTCCGGCGGAAAATACAGGTCCGTACTGCAGGGCATGATGATGGCGCGCGCCGTGATGGCTGCGAGCGCGCGCGGCAAGTCGCCCTCGTAGAGCGGGTTGTCGGAAATGTCGGCGCGCTGCCAGCTGCTGAGCACGCACAAAAGGTCGTTCGCGTCGTAGCTCTGGTGCTCACGTGCCCAATCGCTGAGCAACGCCTGCGGCGAGGCGTGCCCTAACTGTTCGTACAGGCGCTCGCGAAAGAAGGTCTGGCTGTAGGCCCAGCCCGCGTACACGCGACCGAAAGCCGCCAAGCCCCTCAGCGGCGGCTCCACGTACCGGCCCTCGGCGAACGCAGAGTCGGCTTCGAGCGCGGCCTTCACGCCCTCCAAGAACACGAAGTTGTGCGCCGAGGTACGAGCCGAGCCGCACACGGCGAGCAGTCGCTCTACCCGCTCCGGAAACAGCGCCGCGTGGTGGTACGCCTGCTGCGCGCCCATCGACCAGCCGAGCGCCAACGCCAAACGCTCGACGCCCAAGTGCTCCAGCAAGCGCCACTGCGCCGAGACGTTGTCGAGCAAGCTGACGTGTGGAAACTGCACGCCGCGCTGGGCACCGTGGTTACTGGGGGACGACGACTCCCCGTTGCCCAGCAGGTTCGGGATCACGATAAAATAACGCTCGGGATCCAGGGCGCGCCCCGGCCCCACCAGCGCCAAGTTTTCGCGGTGGGTCCCGGTGTAGTAAGTCGGAAACAGCACGACGTTGTCGCCCGCCGCGTTCAGCTTGCCGCGCGTGACGAACGCCAGCTGCGCGTCGTAAAGCACGCGCCCCGATTGCAGGTTCAGGTCACCTAGCTGAAAAAGCTCCGCTCTTTCCCGCATTCAGGTCCTTGATAACATCGCTTTGGGCTTTTCCGTTGCTGCCGTTTCGCACCACGTATTCGTTTTGGCTCGTACGAGCCGTGCTGTTGCGCGGCTTGGGGCTGATCTACGCGGTCGCGTTCCTGATTTTGGTGTGCCAGGGCGAAGCGTTGATTGGCGCGCAGGGCATCTTGCCTGCTGCGCCATTTCTGGACCGCGTCGCGGAGCAGCTGGGCTCGCGGGGCGCTGGCTTCTGGCGGCTGCCGAGCCTGTTTTGGCTGTCGGCGAGCGACGGCTGGCTGCAAGGCGGCGCGTGGTTGGGGCTCTTGGGCGCGCTGGTACTGCTGGCCGGCTTTGGCAACGCGCCCTTGCTTGGGCTGCTCTGGGCGCTCTACCTGTCGTTCGCGCACGTTGGACAGATCTTCTACGGGTACGGTTGGGATTCGCTTCTATGTGAGGCCGGCTTCTTGGCGATCTTTTTGGCTCCCGCGTGGCGGCCAGGAGAGCTCGCGCCCGGGAACGCGCCGCCCGTCGTGGTCGTGGTCCTGTATCGCTGGCTGGCGTTTCGAATCATGTTCGGCGCAGGGCTCATCAAGCTGCGCGGGGACCCTTGTTGGACGGACCTGACGTGCCTGGCCTACCACTACGAAACGCAGCCCAATCCGGGGCCGCTCAGCCCGCTGTTTCACGCCGCGCCGCTGTGGTTTCACAAGCTTGGCACGGCTTTCAATCACCTGGTCGAGGTGGTGGCGCCGTTCGGCGTCTTCGGCCCTCGCCGAGTGCGAGCCGTGGCGGGCGCGCTCATCGTGGTGTTTCAGTCGATCTTGATCGCGAGCGGCAACTTGTCGTTCCTGAACTGGCTGACGTTGCTGATCGGCTTGTCGTGCTTCGACGATCAGCAGCTGCTCTGGGCGCTACCGGGGCGGCTGCGCGAGCGGCTGCGAGCGCGCCTGCAAGGCCTGGCAGAGGCCTCGGTACCAAAGCGCCGTCACGTCGTGAGCGTCGGGCTTGCGGTCGTGGTGGGCGTATTGAGCCTGAACCCAGTCATGAATCTGCTGTCGCCGCGGCAGGCCATGAATGCGTCGTTCGAGCCGTTCAACCTAGTCAACACCTATGGCGCTTTCGGCAGCGTGAGCCGAGAGCGCTACGAGGTGGTGATCCAAGGCACCAACGACACGACGCTCGACGAGCGGACGAGGTGGCTTGAATACCAGCTACCGTGCAAGCCGGGCAGCCTCGATCGAAGGCC